>NZ_AYXJ01000096.1:0-926 GCF_000681415.1 Pandoraea sp. E26 | reverse complement strand
TGCACGGCGCGAATGGCATCGGCGCCCTTCATCGGGCGCATCGATACGACCAGTTCGCCGCCGAACTTCCCGGCGCGCTGATTCGCGATGGTCGTGCGGTACATCGGCACGTTGCGCCCCTCTTCCACGTGACGCAGCGGTATGCCCGCCTTGGCGAGCATGTCCTCGAACGAGAACGAACAGCCGATCGCGAACACCACGAAGTCGCTCTGCCAGTACTCGGCCAGATTGTCGACCTGTTCGGCAAGCTTGCCGTCCCGGTAGATGTTGTAGCCCGGCACGTCGGTGCGGATGTCCACTTCGCGGCCCAGCGCCGGCACATGCCATTGCCCCGGCTCGCCCACGCCGAGCAGCGGACATGCCTTCGGATTGCTCTGGCAAAAACGCAGGAAATCATGGGCATGCGCCACCGGCAGGATAGCCAGATTGGCTTGCGCGAAGTCGCCGCAGTAACCGGCCGTCGGTCCACGAAACTGCGCGCTGCGCACGGCCTGGCGGAATTCGAAGGGCGTGAGGGTTTCGCGTTGCGCAAGCAAGTCGTTCGGCATGGCTGGGTGGTTCATGGCGGTTCCGGCGGGAAGGAAAGACACCGTGACGGCATCGGATGGGTGAAGCATAGAAAGAAAAAAATGTTGTCGCTAACGAGTTTTTCTACGCGCCTTTGTATAGAATTTCTTAACAACTTCGCGGGTTTTCCCGAGGTTCGTTGCATTTATTTTCATCGTCTCATTGCCGGTTTTGGGCAGCCTCCCGGCCGGCCGAATCTCATGAACACGCGATTTCTCGAAACGTTCGTCACGCTGGCCAAGCTGCGCAACTTCCGCGCCACGGCCGCCGCGCTGCATGCCACGCCCGCGGCGATATCACAGCGTCTGAAGGCGCTGGAAGAGGAATTGAAGACGGCGCTTGTCGATCGCGACAGCCGG
>NZ_AYXJ01000095.1:0-422 GCF_000681415.1 Pandoraea sp. E26 | reverse complement strand
GCGCGAGACGAGCTTCATGAGCGGCGACACCTCGTGCGAAGCCGAGACCTGGGTGAAGCCGATGTCGCGCGCCAGCGCGGCGAGCGCCTTCTCGTGCGCCGTGTAACGGTAGCCGTGCATCAGCACGATGGCGAGCGAACGAATGCCCTGCGCATGCACGCGCTGCAGCGCTTCGCGTGCCGATGCGAGATCCAGTTCGCGCACGACCTCGCCATGGGCGCCCACGCGTTCGTCGACCTCCACGACCTCGGCGTAAAGCGCCTCGGGCAGTGCAATGTCGAGATCGAACAGTCGTGGCCGGTTCTGATAAGCGATGCGCAGCGCATCACGAAAGCCCCGCGTCGTGACCAGCGCGAGCGGCTCGCCCTTGCGTTCGAGCAACGCATTGGTCGCCACGGTCGTGCCCATCTTCACCATTTCGA
>NZ_AYXJ01000094.1:0-731 GCF_000681415.1 Pandoraea sp. E26 | reverse complement strand
ATTGGCGGTGCCCGCCGTTGCCGGTTTCGACGAGGGTGCGGCCGGCACGGCAAGCGCGGGCGGGTCGATGGGCTGGTAAGGTCCCGGGCGCCCACGGAGTTTGATCGGGTCGAGCGCGTTCACGTCTTCATGCAGGATCCGGCGAATCTCGAGAATCGCCTGCGGCGTTTCCTGCACGCTGTGACCGGCCACGATCACCCGCTCGGACTGCGCGCCCGCGAGATGTGCGCTGTTGTATGGCACCACGCCATCCGTCGATTCGTTCAATGGTCCCTTGGCGGAGCGGCGCGCGATGATCGAGTGGTACTGGACCTTGGGGGAAATCTTGAGTCCCGCCGACGCAACCACATACGGATCGGTGTCGCGCAACTGGTCGACGCTGTTCGGTACGTAGCGGGTCTTGCCCTCCGAGGGATCGTCCTCCGATCCGGTGGCGAAATGCAGCACGTCGTCGATGCCCGAGAGCAGCGTGACCGGCAACTTGATAAGGTTCGATATCCAGCGACCCAGGCGGTTGCGCGCGAACGGTGTGCCGCGATGCGGCGACGCGATGAAGATCGCGCGCTCGAACTGCGGCACCGGCCCGAAGTGGAACAGCGGATCGAGCCGGTTGCGCGCTCGGTCGACCTGGTCTTCATCCAGGTGGTAGTCGTTCTGGAAGACCGACCAAAGCTCGTCGTCCGCGCTCGAGACCATCAGCCGGGCGATCACACCGCCCATGCTGTGCCCGA
>NZ_AYXJ01000093.1:0-1153 GCF_000681415.1 Pandoraea sp. E26 | reverse complement strand
GGCGGCGCCGAGCGCGGCGATTTCGCCCAGCGCGGTCCGCGTCCCGCACGTCGCGACGGCGCGGGCGGTGCGCTGCTGATGGGCAAACCGAAGCGCGACTGAGCGGCTTCGGCGCACACGCGTCAACCGGATACGGCGTCGAGGCGTCGTATCCGAACGACACCGGAAAGGCCGTCTGCGCAAAATAAGTAAAATATTAAGCTTTTGCGCCCGGCGGCCCGGGCAAGCGACGAGCGCGGCGGCAAGCACCGGCGATGCCTCTTCGCCGATGCCCGCACCGCCTTCCCGTTCTCCGAGGATTTCATGATCGCCCGTGTTACCCGGCTGTTCCCGCTTTGGGCTCTGTTGCTGTCTGTTTTCGCTTTCCTTTCGCCGGGCAGTTTCTCCGGCGTCACGCCGCACGTCACGGCACTGCTGACCGTGGTGATGTTCGCGATGGGCGTCACGCTCACGTTCGACGATTTCAAGCGCGTATTCACGCGACCCGCGCCGATCGTGGCGGGCGTGGTGCTGCACTACCTCGTGATGCCGCTGGCCGCATGGGTCATCGCGCGCGTGCTGCATATGCCGCCGGACCTGACGGCCGGCATGGTGCTCGTGGGCAGCGTGGCGAGCGGCACGGCCTCGAACGTCATGATCTATCTTGCACGGGGCGACGTGGCACTGTCGGTGACCATCAGCGCCATGTCCACGCTCGTGGGCGTGTTCGCCACGCCGCTGCTCACGCGGTTGTATGTCGATGCGTCGATCGCCGTGGACGTCGAGGGCATGTTGCTGTCGATTCTTCAGATCGTGGCGCTGCCGATCGGCGCGGGCCTGATCATCAATCGCTACTTCGGACGCGTGGTGCGCGCCGTCGAGGGCTATCTTCCGCTCGTTTCGATGGTTGCGATCGTACTGATCATCGGCGCGGTGGTGGGGGCGAACCAGGGCAACATTGCCACGGTGGGGCCGCTGGTGATGCTCGGTGTCGTGCTGCATAACGGTCTGGGCCTGCTCGGCGGTTACTGGGGCGGACGTCTGCTCGGTTTCGACGAGTCGATCTGCCGCACGCTCGCCATCGAGGTGGGCATGCAGAACTCGGGCCTCGCGGCGACGCTCGGCAAGCTTTACTTCACGCCTCTCGCGGCGCTGCCCGGCGCGCTGTTCTCGG
>NZ_AYXJ01000092.1:0-639 GCF_000681415.1 Pandoraea sp. E26 | reverse complement strand
GGTGGTGGCCGTGATCGGGCTCGGGCTGTCGCTGTGGCAACTGCTGCGTCAGTCGCCCGGCGCCATCGTGCCCGCGAGCGAAGACGAACTCGCGCGTGCGCGTGCCGTCATCCGCAAGCAGCCGGCCGCGGACGCCTGCCTGGCGCTCATGGGTGACAAGAGCTTCCTGTTCTCGCCGTCGGGCAACGCCTTCATCATGTACGCGAAGCATCGTCGCTCATGGGTGTCGCTCTCGGACCCGGTGGGCGATCAGAAGGAGTGGCCCGAGCTGATCTGGCGCTTCATCGAACTGGCCGACGCGCACGGTGGGCGGGCGGCGTTTTACAAGACGCGTCCGCAGGCGCTGCCGCTGTACATCGACGCGGGCCTGCGCGCCTACAAGCTCGGCGAAGAGGCGTTCGTTTCGCTGCCGGAGTTCGGCCTGCAGGGCTCGCGCCGTGCGAATCTGCGCCATGGGGTCGCGCGCGGCGAGCGCGAAGGTCTCACGCTGGAGATCGTGCCGCCGGAAGCCGTGGCGCCGTATCTGGAAGAAATGCGACGGGTGTCGAACGCCTGGCTCGCACGCCAGCACACGCGCGAAAAGGGCTTCTCGCTTGGTGCGTTCACCGAGGCGTATGTGTCGCGCCAGCCGGTCGCGCT
>NZ_AYXJ01000091.1:0-2086 GCF_000681415.1 Pandoraea sp. E26 | reverse complement strand
GCAGCGTCGCGGCCGCGACGGCGGCGGACGGCGCCGATGCCGGCGCGGCCGCCGGGACTGCTGTCGGGCCGGGTTGGGTCGGCGTGACTGAAGCGGCAGGCGTGGCGGATGGGGCAGGCGTGGCCGATGCGGCGGCGCCCAGGGTCCGGATATACGCCACGAGCGCCTTGAGTTCGTCGTCGGTCAGGTCGATTTTCGGCATGATCGGCGCAAAGCCCTTGGGCACGCGCGCGGTCGGGTTGCGGATGAAGGTGGCGAGAAAGGCATCGTCGACGTGCGCCGAAGTGCCGTCCTGGAACGTTTCGGTCTTGCCGTACAGCCCATGCCAGGTCGGCCCGACGCCTTGCGATCCGTCGACGGTGTGGCACGCGGCGCAGCCCTTTTGCTGCGCCAGCAGCTTGCCCCGTGCGGCCAGTGGGTCGGACGACGACGCCCCGGCGTGCCGCGCCTGCAACGAGGCAAACGTGGGAAGCTTCGCCACCCAGGCGTCGTAGGCCGGTTTGTCGTCGACCACGACCACGCCGCGCATGTTCGCGTGGCCCACGCCGCACAACTGGGCGCAGAGGATGTCGAACCGGCCGATGCGGGTGGGCGTGAGCCACATCTGGGTGACCATGCCGGGCACCATGTTCATGCGGGTGCGAAACGGTGGCACGTAGAAATCGTGCAGGACGTCCTTGGCGCGCAGCAGCAATTTCACCGGTTGCCCGACGAGCAGGTGCAGCTCGGGCGCGTCGACGATGCGGTTGTCCTGGTTCGCGGGGTCTTTCGGATTCAGGCCGAGGGGGTTGTCGGCGGTAACGTAGCTGGGGTCGGATGTGCCTAGACGTCCGTCCGGGCCGGGCAGTCGGAAGCGCCACTGCCATTGCTGGCCGACGACTTCGACCACGCGCGCGTCGTCCGGCGGGCTGATGAGTCTGGCGTAGACGAAAAGTCCGGGCGCAAGCATGGCGGCGATGCCCACGGTCGTGATGCCGATGAGCCAGATTTCGAGACGGCGGTTATGGGGCTCGTAGGCGGCACGGTGCCCATCGCGGTGGCGATAGCGGAAAATGGCCCAGGCGACGAAAAGATTGACGACAACGAAGGCCACGCCGGTGATCACCAGCGTAAGGGTGAGGGTATCGTCCATCTGCCGCCAGTTAGACGCCAGCGGCGTCAGCCACCACGGACTCCAGAAATGAAACGCGAGCGCGGCGACGACGACAAGCGTTAAGCAAATCGGAATGGACATGACAATGCCGGCCTGAAATGTCGCCTTCTACGACCGTACTTCGGGAGGGGCTTGGACAATATACCCCCACCAATTCAGGCTAGACGGCATTCTGGAAGAGTCAAGCTGCAATCATGTGGGAACAGGCATAGCGTCGAGTCGGAGCCACGACGACTCGATACGTTACAGCGGCCCGCTCGCAAGGGACCTCACCACTTATGCTAACGATTTTGTGGCGCTATAAGCCGAATGGGAGAGTACCGAGTACAATGTTCAAGTTCTTACGAAAGATAAACTCGTCAAACTTATGACAAGTCGCCAAGCTAGGCTTCAGGAAGACACATATTTCCGGGTCATGCGAATCCTGCAGGAAAACCCCGATCTCACCCAGCGCGAACTGGCCGAGAAACTGGGTATCAGCGTTGGCGGGTTGAACTACTGTCTCAAGGCCCTAATGGAAAAGGGCCTGGTGAAGATGAAAAACTTCGCCAATTCCAAAAACAAGTTCGGTTACGTCTATGTACTCACCCCAAATGGCCTGGCGGAAAAGGCTGCGATCACGCACCGCTTCCTGCAGCGCAAGATGGACGAATACGACGCACTGAGAGTGGAAATTGAAGCGCTGAGATCTGAAGTCGAGAAGCCCGGTGCGGAGGAAATGCGGCTCCCGCGTTGGCCCTGACGCCATCGACCGGACTGGACGATGGGAACGGCCCTGCACTAGTCGTCACGGCTGCAGATCCAATCGTGGTCAGGCCGGCTGAATTCACTTCCGCGGTGTGGCAAGCGGTGACAGAGGTGACCCAGGGCTCGACACCGGAGCGGTCGGAGGCGCAATCGTCGCGTTGGATGCTGGCCGGAACGACGTAGGTT
>NZ_AYXJ01000090.1:0-1555 GCF_000681415.1 Pandoraea sp. E26 | reverse complement strand
TGCCGCCGACAATCCCCTCACCGCCCGCCGATACGGGTATGCCGAACCCGCCCTGCGCTCCGGCCCCCCCATTCGCGCCGACACCGCCATTGACCGTCGATCGGTTGGTCAGCGTCGCCGCCGCGCCGGCAGCGAGGCCAGCGCCACCATCGCCCCCCGCGCCACCCGCGCCGCCATCACCGCTGTGACCGCTAACCCCGACCATTGACCCTTGGTCCATGTGAAAAACGATGCCGACACCGCCAGCGCCGCCGTTGCCGCCCGTGCCGCCGGCCCCGCCGGTGACTGAACCCATGCCGAGCATCGTCGTCCGGTCGCCGATCTGTACGGCCGCCCCGCCCGCGCCGCCCGCGCCGCCAGCGCCCCCGGGCACGCCGACGCCGCCATCTCCGATACGACTTGGCGTGTCATCCGACGGATCGATGGTGACGGCGCCGGTGCCTGCGCCACCGCCGGCACCACCGTTGCCACCCGCGCCTCCAGCGATCGAACCATGGGTGCTGACCGACCCAGCGTCACCGGCGCGAAGCGCCGCGCCCCCGCTGCCGCCCGCGCCGCCCGCACCGCCCTTACCTGCCGGCTCGCCGACGCCGCCGGCCGCCGTCGTATGAGATTCGCCAATTCCCCCGCTGCCACCATGTCCACCGCTGCCGCCCACGAGTGCCGTGATGGGATCGTCAAGGGAAATTGTCGCCTTCGCGCCAACGCGTACGCCGTCTCCCCCGCGTCCTCCCGAGGCGCCCGACATGCCGTCATGTTGCCCGGGCGCCTCGACGCCAATTTGCCCATCGGCGCCGCTGCCACCAGCGCCGCCTGCCGCACTCAGTGCGCCAGACACAACGGCGGCGTCGCCAAGCACAAGTCCGGATCCCGCGATCCCTCCCATACCATTCAACACGCTGCCGCCGATCGCGCCGTTCCCGCCGTCGCCCCCAACCATGGCGGTGCTCGGGGTGCTGTCGCCTGGGCCCAGTACCAGCGTGATGCCGTCCTCAGCCTTGAATCCGTCCCCGCCGACGCCGGCCTTGCCCTGCACCAACCCCGCGCCACCGCCGCCGCCTGCCCCACCGATGAACGCCGAAAACGCGCCCGATGTCGACAGATCAATCCGGCGAGCGCCAACGACATAGGCCCCCGTTCCGCCGTCCCCGCCATTGCCGCCGCTCCCGCCGAGGCCTCCGCGGCCTCCCGCGCCGCCGTAGCCGACAAATGTTGCTCCGGACGACACCGCAACGTCCCCCACGATTCGCAGGGCGTTGCCCCCGGCGCCACCACCGCCTCCGCCACCGCCACCGCCTCCCGACGCACTGAAACCACCAATTCCACCGTCTCCCCCGGCGCCCGCGGCGACATACTGCTCACCGCTCTGCAAACCCCGCACATCCGGGGCGGCATCTGCCGCAGACGCACCGCCCCCGCCTCCGGCATTGCCGGTGCCGTCTGCGCCCGTACCGGCCACACCACCGGTGAACACGCCCCCGGCGCCTCCGGCGTTGCCGAGCGCATCGCTGCCACCCGCACCACCGCTGCCGCCGTTGCGCCCACCCCCGCCGCC
>NZ_AYXJ01000089.1:0-566 GCF_000681415.1 Pandoraea sp. E26 | reverse complement strand
CGCGCCGATCGGCCGCGCCGCCGTGCGGCTCTTTCCCGGCC
Source organism: Pandoraea sp. E26 (assembly GCF_000681415.1). NCBI lineage: Bacteria > Pseudomonadati > Pseudomonadota > Betaproteobacteria > Burkholderiales > Burkholderiaceae > Pandoraea > Pandoraea sp. E26. The sequence goes on along the minus strand of NZ_AYXJ01000089.1, from coordinate 525 downwards.
TGCTGGCGGCACTGACGCTCGTCGCCGGGGTCATGCTGCTGATCTCCGGCGTGACGCCGGCCACGCGCGAGGCGGAAGACTTCCTGCGCCGCCATGTGCCGCTGTTCCTGGTCGAGGTGTCGCACCTGCTCGGCAGCGTGGCGGGGCTGTGCATGCTGTTTCTGGCGCGCGGACTGTTGCACCGGCTCGACGCCGCCTGGTGGGGTTCGCTCGCGTTGACGGTCATCGCCGCCGTGCTGGCGATTCCGAAGGGGATCGCACTGTCGGAATGCTTCGTGCTGGCGGTGCTGGCCACGTTGCTGCTCGTCTCGCGCAAGCAGTTCGACCGTCGCTCGTCGCTCTTCACACAGACGTTCGAGCCGGGATGGATCATCGCGGTGCTCTCGGTGCTGGGCGCCTGTACCTGGCTCATGTTCATGTCCTACCGGCGCGTGGGCTACGCGAACCAATTGTGGTGGCAGTTCACGTTCGGCGGTGACGCACCTCGTTCGATGCGTGCGCTGATGGTGGTGGCCGTGATCGGGC
>NZ_AYXJ01000088.1:0-809 GCF_000681415.1 Pandoraea sp. E26 | reverse complement strand
CTGGGCGCCGTGATCGAAGCCTCGGATGTGCGCCCGGCCGTGCGCGAGCAGATCGAATCGCTCGGCGCCAAGTTCATCGACGTGCCGTTCGAGACCGACGAAGAGCGCGAGATCGCCAAGGGCGTGGGCGGCTACGCGCGCCCGATGCCCGCCGCATGGCTCGCGCGTCAGGCCCAGCTGGTGCACACGCGCCTCACACAGGCCGACATCGTGATCTCCACCGCCCTGATCCCGGGGCGCGCGGCGCCCACGCTGATCGCCGAAGACACCGTCAAGGCCATGAAGCCTGGCTCGGTGATCATCGATCTGGCGGCCGGACGCGGCGCGAACGGCGGCGGCAACTGCCCGCTGTCGGTGGCCGACGAAGTCGTCAAGGTCCACGGCGTGACCATCGCCGGCTACACCAATCTGGCGGGCATGGTCGCGGCGGATGCGTCCGCGCTGTACGCGCGTAACGTGCTCGACTTCCTGAAGCTGGTGATCGACAAGGAAGGCAAGCTCGTCATCGATACCAACGACGACATCGTCAGCGCGTGCCTGATGTGCCGCGACGGTCAAGTGCTGCGTGCGGCTTAAGGGGGAGCGGACATCATGGAAATGATCAATCACACGGTGATCAATCTGATCATCTTCGTGCTGGCGGTGTACGTCGGCTATCACGTGGTGTGGAACGTCACGCCGGCACTGCACACGCCGCTCATGGCGGTGACCAATGCGATCTCGGCCATCGTGATCGTGGGGGCCATGCTGGCGGCGGGCCTCACTGAAGGCGCGCTCGGCAAGACGATGGGCGTGGTCGCCGTGGCGCT
>NZ_AYXJ01000087.1:0-751 GCF_000681415.1 Pandoraea sp. E26 | reverse complement strand
GCCGTCGAGCATGTAGCCGACCTTGCAACTCCAGAACGCGCGCTTTTCACGCGGCGTGGCGTCGCCATACCAGCCGAACAGGCTGCCGCCCGTTTCCGACGATGTCGCGGGGGTCCCGGAAACGGGGGGCGCGAGAGGGGTTTTGCTTTCCATGAGGATGAGACTCCGGTGATGTCCTGACTTGCCGTGTGGTGCCCTTGGGCCGCGCTTGGGTCGCCCGATGTCCTCGGTTCGCTGTGTCGTGCGGGAGACGACAGGCGTGCGAGGTCACCGACGGGCGACAACTCGCCCGCCGCTGTCCGTCATGGCGCGGTTCTCTTGTAGTGCGTGCTGCGTAATGCTTGCTACGTAGTGCTCGCTGCGTGAAGCTCGCTGTGTAATGCGTGCTGCGTAGTGCCTGCTGCGTAGTGCCCGACGCCGATGCCGGGGGTCGGGTAACGCTTACGTCCTGCTGCGGCGCCGCGATGAAACGACGTCCGCCGCGGCGCACTGCGCTGGCGGCCGGGTCAGAAGACCGCCAGCGATGCGTTCGGGATGTCCGTCATGAGCATGTAGCCCGGACGGTGCGCGATCGCGAGCGGCAGTTTCGCCCCCATGAGCGCGGTTTGCGGCGTGACGCCACACGCCCAGTACACGGGCAGTTCGCCCTCGCGAATCGTCACCGCGTCGCCGAACTCGGGCTTGTCGAGATCGGCGATGCCCAGTTCGCGGGGGTCGCCGATATGAACCGGCGCGCCGTGCACCGCGGGGA
>NZ_AYXJ01000086.1:0-469 GCF_000681415.1 Pandoraea sp. E26 | reverse complement strand
CGCCGCGAGGCCGCCACCGAGCGCGAAGGTCGCCGAGATCACGAAGTTGGGGTTCACGCCCATCAGGCCCGCGACGTTGCGGTTTTCCGCCGTCGCACGCATGGCGCGGCCGAGCTTGGTGCGGTTCACGAGTTGCGTGAGACCGAACATGACGAGGAAGGCGACCACGACGATCACGATGCCCGTGCCATTGGTCACGGCACCCGCATGCTCGCCGCGTTGCGGGATCACGGTCATGGCGTCGGTGGGCAGCAACTGCGGGAACGAGAGGGGGTTGCGCGACCAGATCAGCATGGCGATCGTCTGCAGAAGCAGCGACACGCCGATGGCCGTGATCAGCGGCGCGAGACGCGGCGCATTGCGCAACGGCCGGTAGGCCACGCGCTCGATCACGAAGTTGGTCAGGGCACACACGGGCATGCACACGAGTGTGGCAATGGCCAGCATGAGCGCCGGGTTCATGTCCGGC
>NZ_AYXJ01000085.1:0-623 GCF_000681415.1 Pandoraea sp. E26 | reverse complement strand
TCGCCGTGCGACCCTGGGCTCGCAATTGACGCACGATGCGGGAGCGGCCATAGGTGCCACGATGCTTGCGGTGGATCGCCGCGACTTCCACATCCAGGGCCGCGTTCGCTTGCGCCCTCGCGCTGGGTGGGCGAACGCGCCACTGGCAATATCCGCTGCGTGAAACGCCCAGAATCTGGCATAGACGGGTGATACTGTACTGGTCGCGGTGATCGTCGATCCAGGCGTACTTCACCGCGACCCCTTCGCGAAGTACGCCGTCGCTTTTGAGAGAATTTCAATATCCAGTTTTGCGCTAGCGAGTTCCTTGCGCAGCCGGCTGTTCTCTGCCTCCAACTCGCTGATCGGGCGCGTAACACGTGCAGCGCTCACGTCACGACCAATCGTCTCGATACCGCCTTCGAAACTGCGGCTACGCCGACTCCAGTTCCCTAACGTTGCCACTGGCACCCCGAGCCTGCGCGCCGCTTCATGCTGCCCGACTGTTTCGGCAAGCCTGATGGCCTCAACCTTGAACTCGTTCGCGTATTGCCTTTTCGGCACTGACTTCTCTGACATGCAATCCTCCGTACAAACAGGAAATTAACAAAATTCCTGCTGTACGCGAAATCGAGGCATGGTCA
>NZ_AYXJ01000084.1:0-2090 GCF_000681415.1 Pandoraea sp. E26 | reverse complement strand
AGCAAGGGGTTTTTGCTTTGTATCCGCGATTTGTGTAATCAGTGCCTGGAGATTCGCGGCTCCAGCGGGTGGCCCAGGTTCGCTCGCCGGATGAAACTCCAGCGGCGAACGTGCTGCTGCGATTTGCAGCCTGATCGGGGCGTGCAAGCCTAATAACTCGATCCCCAGGCCTATCTGAGCCATATACTTGCACGCACCGCGCGTCACCCGGTCAGCCGGAACAACGCTTTGCTGCCGTAGAGCATGACCGTCTTGGCGCACTAAAGGGATAATGCCATCGACGCCCGAAACTTCGGAGATGCGATGGCCAAGTCGCTCCAGCTCTACACCTTGCATGTGCAATTGCAGTACATCAGACCGGCGATTTGGCGCCGGATCGAGGTCGAAGGAACCGAGTCGCTGCGCAAGCTGCACCACATCCTGCAAGCCGCCTTCGGCTGGTCGGACGCCCATCGGCACGACTTCCTGATCGACGACGACACCTATGCTCAGCTCGACATTGATGCGGGCTTGGAGTTCATGGACCTGGACAGGACACTCGACGACCGGAAAGCCAAAGTGCATAAGGTGCTGCGACCGGGGTCCCGCATGCTCTACCGATATGACTTCGGCGACGGCTGGGATCACGACATCGTGGTCGAGAAAATTGAGACCATTGACAGAGAACCCTGGGGTGTCGCTCAGGTCATCGACGGCGCACGCGCCTGCCCGCCCGAGGACGTGGGAGGACCGCCCGGATACGAGGTCTTCCTCACCGCGCTACTTGACAACCCTGATAGCGAAGAAGCCGACCATTACCGTAGCTGGGTTGGCCCTGGCTTCGACCCCGAACTGTTCGATATACGCGCGGCAAACGCTGCGCTAATGCGTATGACGTCCAACCGCTGGGGCAACCGATAATGCCGTCAAGACCGCACTGACGAGGCGCTTGCCGTTGTGCGCTCGGATGCTGGCGTATATGGTGGTGTGATGACGTCCAATGGAGGGTTCGTTACTCATCCCCCGTCGACCCGCGCCTCATTTTATGGAGAGCCGCCCGATTTCCGCGATGCGGGCATCTGTGCTGGAACGTGTGACGTATTCCAAAAATCGCGATGCATTTGGTTCTGCAGGGGGGGGCGAACTCGAGAAGTGGCGCGCGGGCGGGGAGGGGCGTCCGTCACGTATCCACTCGGGGTACCCAAAGCCAAACTGTAAGTTGGATGCGTGGTGTATCCCTCCCCTCGGTCAGTCGGCGTTTCTCAGCGTCCCCCGTGGACATCGCCATGCGCGATTCCCGCAAACGCACGAAGGGGGTCTTGAGTGGTGCTGCCGCGTATTACGCCGCGGATGTTCCACACGCGGCTTCGCACATTCCATAAAATCAATGACTTATCGAATTTATCAGGAATTTGGGGGCTCACTGGCACAAAATCTGCGTAATCATCGCGTGGAAGGTGTTGACAAGGCGGGGGGACATCTCCATAATTGCAAATTCTCTGCGGAGGGGTGCCCGAGTGGCTAAAGGGGGCAGACTGTAAATCTGTTGGCTTACGCCTACGTTGGTTCGAATCCAACCTCCTCCACCAGAATGCGGAAGTAATAAGCGCCGGAAGATGAGTCTCCGGCGCTTGTTACCAAGAGGCGAGAGTCAGAATCCAAGCGGGTGTAGCTCAATGGTAGAGCAGAAGCCTTCCAAGCTTATGACGAGGGTTCGATTCCCTTCACCCGCTCCAGGTGACGCGCAGTAGATGTAAAGGATTCGCCCATGTGGCTCAGTGGTAGAGCACTCCCTTGGTAAGGGAGAGGTCGGCAGTTCGATCCTGCCCATGGGCACCACAAGATAGTGTGAAGCGCGGCAATCAACATGCCGAGCAACCTCGGCAATAGATAACCCGTTAGGAGTCGGAAATGGCAAAGGAAAAATTCGAGCGGACTAAGCCGCACGTGAACGTCGGCACCATCGGTCACGTTGACCATGGCAAGACCACCCTGACGGCCGCTATCGCAACGGTTCTGTCGTCGAAGTTCGGCGGCGAAGCCAAGAAGTACGACGAAATCGACGCGGCGCCGGAAGAAAAGGCACGCGGTATTACCATCAACACCGCGCA
>NZ_AYXJ01000083.1:0-816 GCF_000681415.1 Pandoraea sp. E26 | reverse complement strand
GGCGCCGGTCGGTCCGCCCGGCACGAAGAAGCTCACCATGAGCACCACGACCGCCAGCAGGTAGACCCAGTAGCTGAGCATGTTCAGGAACGGGAAAACCATGTCGCGCGCGCCGACCATCAGCGGAATCAGGTAGTTGCCGAAGCCGCCGAGGGACAGCGCTGTGAGCAGGTAGATCACCATGATCATGCCGTGCATGGTGACGTACTGATAGTAATGATTCGCGTCGATGAACGAGAACTTGCCGGGAAAGCCGAGCTGCATGCGCATGAGGTTCGACAGGACCAGTCCGACCAGTCCCACGGCGATGGCGGTACACGCGTACTGCACCGCGATCACCTTGTGGTCCTGGCTCCAGACGTATTTCGTCCAGAAGCTTTGCGGGCCGCCGTGATAACCGCCGGCATGGGCCGTGCTGTCGGAATCGCCGGTCATGAGTCGTCTCCCTGATCTGGGTACTGCGTGTTTTGCGGATGCGTTCCGTTCCTCTGACTTGCCTGACGAAATGATGCCTGCCGCGATGTGGCACCGGTCTAGGGCGCTGGTCGAATCATCGGCACGCCCGGTCGTGCGGGGCGCGGCGGCGCCGGATTGCCCGATGAGCCCGGAGGCACCGCCAGCGGCGGCATGTTGGTGCGCGAGTCGTTCGGCAGCACGAGCCCCGGCGCCTGCCCCTGACGGCGCGCGGGCGGCCTTGGATCTGACGAGGTGCCGTTCGGGCCGGGTGGCGCGGCGGGTGTCAGCGGCGCATATTGCGCGGGCGGGCGCGGCGGCTGGAGCGTGTTCTGAGCGAGTTGCAGCGTCGCGGCCGCGACG
>NZ_AYXJ01000082.1:0-1248 GCF_000681415.1 Pandoraea sp. E26 | reverse complement strand
TGAACAACGCCGTGATCGCGAAACTGCGCGACATCATGGGCAAGATCGTCGCCAGTCTCTGACACCGGGTGTCGGGGCGCGAACGCCATGCGCTACCCATTCCGATTTTTTCTCACGCCAGGGATTTCCTCATGATCAATATCGACCCGACCCGTCAAGCTCATGGTGCTGCGGTATCGTTCGCATCTCCTGCCACCCCGTCGTTCTCCGCCGGCCGAGCCATCGACATCCATTCCCTGCTGCTGGCGCATGCGGCCACGCTGATGCAGGCCAGCGGCAGCGACGCCAAGGAGAAGATCGACCTCATGCGCTCGCGCCAGTCGCACGGCCGCCAGGCGAGGGACGTCGCGAACCAGATCGAAACGCTCATCAACCAGCTCGGCACCGATACATCGAAGACCACGAAGGTCGGCGACGGCATTCGCGAATTCTTCGACACGCACGACCTGTTGATCACGGTGGACGACAGCGGCACGAAGAAGACGTTGCAGGCCTGGGAGTCGCGTGCGAAGAAGTTTGGCGAAGCCGGCTACGCCGGTCCCGCGGGGGCCTCGGGCGACTACCGTGCCGATCATCTGCGCGCGTTGAAGGCCGCCGCCGAGAGCCGCAGCGAGGAGGCGACCGACAGCCGCACGATCGAGCAGATCGAGATCAACAAGTTCCTGCAGGAATACAACGGCGTTTCCACGCTCGCCAACACGATCATCAGCTCGCGAGGCCAGCAGCTCAACCAGATCAACGGATCGATGCGTTCATGAGCGCGAAGTCGGGAACGTTGGCCACACCTTTGCCGACCACGCCCGAGGTGTCGGCGCATCTGTCCGCCGAGATCGAGGCGATCTTCGCCCGCTTCTTTTCGCGAGGCGGGGCACTGCGCATGCTCGCCGATATCGACGTGTCCGATCTGATGCGCGTGCGTGCGCATGCGCGTCATCGCTTCTCGCAAGGCCACATCGCCGCGGCCCAGCGCGTGTATTTCCTGCTCGCCACGCTCGACCAGTGGTCGTTCGACGACTGGTTCGGCCTCGGCCTCTGCTATCAGCGCCTGGGCCACCACGAGCAGGCGCTGCCGTGCTTCGCCAAGGCCGGCGTGATCCGTGCAGCCGATCCGCGCGCCCCGTATCTCGCCGGCGTCAGCTACGAGGGCGCGGGCAATGTCGATTTCGCCCTGAAGGCGTATCGCGCGACGCAACGTCTGTGTGGCGATCTTCCGCAGCACCGGGCCCTGGCGCGCTCGGCGAGCGCCCG
>NZ_AYXJ01000081.1:0-1404 GCF_000681415.1 Pandoraea sp. E26 | reverse complement strand
CCTCGCGCTGCAACTTCGCGCGCTGGATGCCGATGGCGCCCGCGGTCATGTCGCGTCCGGCCACCATCGCGCCGCGCAGCACCGCCGAGAGCGACCACATGCCGCGCAGGATGGCCCGGCGACCCTGCGACGCTGCCTGACTGCCGAACGCCCTGGTCACGTCGGCCGCCCTCACCGCGACGCCCTTCGCCACCTGCTTTGCCGTCGATTTGACGACGTTGTCGAAGGCGCGCGACACCATCTGTTCGACCATCTGCTGCGTGAACTGCTCGGCCATGCGATTGAACCCACGCCGCGCGAGTTGCCGTGCGGTACGTGTGCCACATTGCGCGAGCGACCGGCCAACGCGCTTGCCGACTTCCATGCCGACCTGGTACGACACCTCGGAGACCACGCGTGCGCGGATCGCGCTCACGGCGGCATCGTCGCCTGCCTTGACGGCCTGCGTCAGTGCCTCGCCCGCCCCGCCCTTGAACGCGCGCGTGGCCGCTTTCGTCACGGATCGCGAGGCGAGAAAGCCGCGCACAGACGTCCCGAATCCGACAACCATGCCCAGCGCCTGAAACGCCATCTGCGCATGCCCCCATTTCGCGGCTTCCTGCTCGTAGTATTCCGCGTGCTTCGGATCGATCAATGCCATCGTCTTGCAGACCGCCGAGCCAATGCCCGCGATGCCGGCTCCCACGTCGGCGATGCCGCCGGCGATCATCAGCGGATTCATCGTCAGTACGCCGGTCACGACCTTGACAACGCCCACGACGAGATCGATCGCCGCCGTGATCCAGTCGAAGATCGCGCCGAACACGCCGCCCTTGCGCGCCTTGTCGGCGTCCGCGGTCATGGCGTCCATCTGCTCGCGAAACTTCTGAATGTCCTCCTGACGCAGCTTCTCCTGACGTTCGGCCAGCAGCGCCAACGCCGTCTGCGTTGACTTAGCGGTGTCCCCCAGGGCTTGCATGGCGATCATCGACGCGACCATCACGAGCGTCGACGGGTCCAACGTCTCCACGCTCTCCAGGTCGGTCACGCCGAACTGCCCATCGGGTCGCACGCCGTTGGCCGCCAACGCCCCGCTCATCAGATGCAGACGTTGCAGCACGCGGGCGAATGCGTCATCGGCGTCGTGCCAGTCGACGCCCGCGGGCGCGTCGGGCAGGAAATCTTCCGGCCCGAGCCAGTCGCCGCGGCCGTGCGGGCGGCGCGAGGTCCCGCCGGCATCGGGCATCGAGCCCGGCGCCAAGGGGGCCGTCAGGGCGGACGGCAACGCGGGGGGTGAAGCGCAACCCGGTGCGTCGGCGAGCCATGTCGTGCGGGAGTTCGCGACTGCGGCACCTATCGTGATCATGGGTTTCCTTTGGATGAGGCGTTGGACAGGGCATCGCACCGGGCGCTCGCCGAGCGCGC
>NZ_AYXJ01000080.1:0-1856 GCF_000681415.1 Pandoraea sp. E26 | reverse complement strand
CCCCCGTTGCCGAACGTGCCCCCGCCGCCAAAGCCAAAGCTGTTCGCGCTGTAGTCGGAATGGTTCTGGATGTCGGAGAACATCAACGTTCCCGTCGTGAGTTGGTTCTTCGACGGGTCTGCCGTACTGGCGATGTATGCGCCCTTCAGATCCGTATTTGTAATGACCCACTGAAAACCTGCTCAGGTGTTAACCTTCGAGGACAAACACATGAGCATGAAGATGGAAGACGAGATCAAGCGGTGGACGGCCAAGCGCAAGAGCGCGTTGGTGCTCGACATTATTCAAGGCAAAACGACGGTATCTGAGGCGAGCCGGTCGTTTGACCTCGCACCCTCGGAAGTCGAATCGTGGGTCGAAGACGGCAAGCGGGGCATGGAAAATGCGCTGCGAGCAAACCCGCTGGACGTTCGGGAGCAATACGAGCTGACCTGCTCCCCATGAATAGTCCGCAGACGGTGTAGAGTCCGTTCCAACGAAGGGGAACGGAAGTGAAGAAGCGATTCAGCGAAGAACAAATCATTGGCGTGTTGAAGGAAGGCGAGGCGGGTCTCAAGCCGGCCGAGTTGTGCCGTAAATACGGAATCTCGGAAGCGACCTACTACAACTGGAAAGCCAAATTCGGCGGGATGACCGTGTCGGATGCTCAGCGTCTTAAGGAGCTTGAGCAGGAGAATGGTCGGCTCAAGCGATTGCTGGCCGATTCGATGTTGGACAACGCAGCGCTGAAGGACCTGCTTGCCCGAAAGTAGCAAGCCCGCAAGCCAAACGCGAAGCGGTCCGAACGTTGATGACCGAGCGCGCGATGGGTGTCACCCGGGCTTGCGGGCTGGTGGGAATTTCGCGGTCGTTGTTCCGTTATGAGTCAAGCCGGACCGACGACGTCGAGTTGACGAGCAGAATGGTGGCCATTGCGGCGCAGAAGCGCCGGTATGGCTATCGCCGCATTCACGTGCTGCTGCGTCGGGAGGGTTGGCTGGCGAACCACAAGCGGGTTTGGCGGCTATACAGCCAAGCGGGACTGAGCGTGCGCAAACGAAGGCGCAAGCGTATTGCCGCAGTCGAACGGACACCTCGACCGCTACCAACAGGACCGAATCAAAGCTGGTCAATGGACTTCGTCGCTGACGGCTTGGCGTACGGTTGGCGGTTTCGGTGCCTGAATGTGGTCGACGATTACACGCGTGAATGCCTTGTCATCGAGGTCGACACTTCACTGCCTGGGCAGCGCGTGAGACAAGTGTTGGAACGTTTGCGGGAGATGCGCGGATTGCCGTTATCCATCACCGTGGACAACGGGCCAGAGTTCGCTGGCAAGGTAATGGATGCCTGGGCGTACGAGGTTGGCATCACGCTGTCGTTCATCCGACCCGGCAAACCTGTGGAGAACGCCTACATCGAGAGCTTCAACGGGCGGTTCCGTGACGAATGTCTGAACGAACACTGGTTCGTCTCGCTGCGCCACGCCAAGCGCTTGATTGAATCATGGCGTATCGAGTACAACACAGAGCGGCCTCACAGCTCTCTCGGCTACCTGACGCCCGAGCAGTTTGCTCGGGCGCATGAAGAACAGAAGTTTTTAAACTCGGACTCTAAAAGCGTTTTGGACTAAAACCGGGGGCAGGTCACAGCGACAACGGATTGGTCTTTACCAATCGCAGTTACACCGCGCTGGCGCACAGCTACGGCCTGCGCCAGGAATTCATCACCCCGCATTGTCCACAGCAGAACGGCATGGTCGAGCGCGTCATCCGGACGCTCAAGGAGCAATGTGCACACCGCCATCGCTTCGAGACGCTGCAACACGCCAGCCGTGTCATCGGCGACTGGATTCGGGGGTGTCAGAAATTCCGTGT
>NZ_AYXJ01000079.1:0-529 GCF_000681415.1 Pandoraea sp. E26 | reverse complement strand
TGCTCGACATGGGCTTCATCCGCGACATCCGGCGCGTGCTGGCGGCGCTGCCGACCAAACGTCAGAACCTGCTGTTCTCGGCCACGTTCTCCGACGAGATAAAGCAACTGGCCGACGGCCTGCTCAAGTCGCCGGCGCTGATCGAGGTCGCGCGCCGCAACACGACGGCCGAGACGGTCGAGCAGAAAATCCACCCGGTCGATCGCGATCGCAAGCGCGAACTGCTCGAGCATCTCGTGCGCGAGCACAACTGGTTCCAGGTGCTCGTGTTCACGCGCACCAAGCACGGTGCCAACCGCCTGGCCGAACAACTCACGAAGGGCGGCATTCCGGCGCTGGCGATCCACGGCAACAAGAGCCAGGGCGCCCGCACGCGCGCGCTGGCCGAGTTCAAGAGCGGCACGCTCCAGGTGCTGGTCGCCACCGACATCGCCGCGCGCGGGATCGACATCGACCAACTGCCGCACGTGGTGAACTTCGACTTGCCGGAAGTCGCGGAAGACTATGTGCACCGTATCGGCCGCACCGG
>NZ_AYXJ01000078.1:0-2408 GCF_000681415.1 Pandoraea sp. E26 | reverse complement strand
GGGCGGACCGACCGGCGCCGGCTGGACACTCTATCCGCCACAGGCGATTCTGCCCGGTACCCCCGGCGTCGAGTGGGGCATCGTGCTCATGCTGATCTCGCTGGCGATCTTCATCGTCGCGGCGACCATGGGCGGCCTGAACTACGTCACCACGGTTTTGCAGGCGCGTACCGAAGGCATGACGTTGCTGCGCATGCCGCTCACCGTGTGGGGCATCGTGATGGCGACGGTGCTCGCATTGCTGGCGTTTCCGGCGCTGTTCGTCTCGGCGGTGATGATGTTGCTGGACAAGACGTTGCATACGAGTTTCTTCATGCCGGCGCTCGTGTCGATGGGGCAGCCGCTCGCGTATCGCGGCGGCAGTCCGTTGCTGTTCCAGCATCTGTTCTGGTTCTTCGGGCATCCGGAGGTGTACATCGTGGCGCTGCCCGCCTTCGGCATCGTCTCAGACCTGATCAGCGTGCACGCGCGCAAGAACATCTTCGGTTATCGCATGATGGTCTGGGCAATTCTCGCCATCGGCGTGCTGTCGGTGGTGGTGTGGGCCCACCACATGTTCATCAGCGGCATGAATCCGTACTTCGGATTCTTCTTCGCGACCACCACGCTCATCATCGCGATTCCGACGGCCATCAAGGTCTACAACTGGGTGCTCACGCTATGGCGCGGCGACATCCATCTCACGGTGCCCATGCTGTTCGCCATCGGCTTCATCAGCACTTTCGTGATCGGTGGCCTCACGGGGCTGTTCCTCGGCAACGTCAGCGTGGACATGCCGCTGTCGAACACGTACTTCGTGGTCGCCCACTTCCACATGGTGATGGGGGTCTCGCCGCTGCTGGTGATCTTCGGGGGTATCTATCACTGGTATCCGCTCATCACGGGGCGTCGGCTGAACGACCGGCTCGGGCAGTGGCATTTCTGGATCACGTTCCTCGGCACTTACGCCATCTTTTTCCCGATGCACTACCTGGGCGTGCTCGGCATGCCGCGCCGCTACTACGAGTTTCGGAACTACAGCTTCATTCCCGATTCGGCGCACACCATGAACGCGTACATCTCGATTGCGGCATTCGTGGTCGCGCTCGGGCAACTGTTGTTCCTGTTCAACCTCGCCTGGAGCGTGAGGCACGGCAAGCCTGCCGGGGCGAATCCATGGCGGGCCGCCTCGCTCGAATGGCAGACGCCCGACATGCCGCCCGTACACGGCAACTGGGGGCCCGTGCTGCCAACGGTCTATCGCTGGCCTTACGAGTACAGCGTGCCGGGCGACATCGACGATTTCGTGCCGCAGAATCTCGCCCCGGACCCGCGCCGCCCCGCCACGCTGGTGCAGGGCGATTCGGCGGCGCTGCACGGTGGCAAGGCGACGCCACCACCGCCGCCACCCGAGTCGCCCAAGGGAGCCACGCCATGAAACCCGTGCCCTCCTGGCCGTCCCTGCCGCCCGGCGGCGTGCCTATCGTGCAGCCCCGACGGCGTGCGCCGTCGCAGATCGCCCTGTGGGGGTTGATGGGGGTCATCGGGATGTTGTTCTCGCTGATGCTCGTGGCCTACGTGATGCGCATGAGTCAGGGCGACTGGCGTCCGCTGCCGCCTGTCAATGCGCTCTGGGTCAACACCGGCGTGCTCGCGGCCGCGTGCATCGTGATGCAGTCGTCGGCCTCGCAGGCGCGGCACGGCGAGCTGCGGCGATCGCGGCGCGACTGGGCGCTTGCCGGCGTGCTGGCGATCGCGTTCGTTGCCGGACAGCTCTGGGTCTGGCGCGACCTGACCGTGCGCCAGTTCGGTGTGGCGGGCAATCCCGCGAACAGTTTCTTCTTCCTGCTCACCGGCTTGCACGCGTTGCACCTGCTGGGGGGGCTGGCGGCCTGGGCGTGCCTGCTGCCGCACCGGCTCGCGCACGCGACGCGCGCGCGCCGATTGTCGTTGACGGCGCAGTACTGGCACTTCCTGTTCGTGCTCTGGGTGGTGCTGTTCGCGGCCGTGGTCAACCTCACGCCGGAGATCGCGCAGCGCCTGTGCGGCACCGGGGGCGCGAGCCCGTGACGCACCGATCCGTCGTCGCCGGCGCAATTGTCCAGAGGCAAGGAGTCCGATCGTGAACACGCCATCGTCCGTCGCATCCTCCGCAGCCGAGCCGCCCGGCGGCTGGCGCGGCGTCGTCACCGACTGGTCGTCGGATCGCGCGACGTTCCGCGTACCGTGGGGCAAGGCGATGATGTGGATCTTCCTGCTCTCGGACACGTTCGTGTTCAGCAGCTTCCTGATCGGTTACATGACGGTGCGCATGTCGACCACCGCCCAATGGCCGAACCCGGCCGAGATCTTCGCGCTCGACGTGAACGGCCACCCCGTGCCGCTGCTGCTGATCGCCATCATGACCTTCACGCTCATCACCAGCAGCG
>NZ_AYXJ01000077.1:0-557 GCF_000681415.1 Pandoraea sp. E26 | reverse complement strand
CGCGTTCATCTGCGTGCGCTTGCAGCATTCGCGCATCGGACGCGCCTGGGTCGCGATTCGTGAAGACGAAATCGCCGCCAAGGCGATGGGCATCAACACGCGCAACATCAAGTTGCTCGCATTCGCCATGGGCGCGTCGTTCGGCGGTGTTGCCGGCGGCATGTTCTCGGCGTTCCAGGGCTTCGTCTCGCCCGAGTCGTTCACTTTCTGGGAGTCGATCATCGTGCTCTCGATGGTGGTGCTTGGCGGCATGGGCCACATTCCGGGCGTGATCCTGGGCGGTGTGCTGCTCTCGGCGTTCCCCGAGGTGCTGCGCTCGACCATGGGCCCGTTGCAGACGCAGTTGTTCGGTAGCGTCATCGTCGATCCCGAAGTGATCCGGCAGTTGCTGTACGGTCTGGCCATGATTCTGATCATGCTGTACCGTCCGGCCGGCCTGTGGCCGTCGCCGCGTCCGGAAGAGCGGACACTGTAAGTCGAGGGAGACGATCTGACTATGAGCGAACAAATTCTTCTGTCCGTCAAGGGCGTGAACAAGCGCTTCGGCGGTCTGCAGG
>NZ_AYXJ01000076.1:0-921 GCF_000681415.1 Pandoraea sp. E26 | reverse complement strand
AGAGACCATTTCAAAAAGACCCCGAGGGGGCTGTTAACCTTTTCGGCAAGCTGTTAACCTTGGCCATCTGAACAACAGGAACCAAGGAGATGGGCACGCCGATCATTGATGACGAACTGTGGGCATTGATCGAACCTTTGCTGCCGCCGCCAAAGCCGCGACGCAAGAAATATCCAGGCCGCCGCCCTGTTTCGGACCGGGCGGCACTGAACGGCATCCTGTTCGTGTTCAAGACCGGGATACGCTGGTGCGACCTGTCGATCAAGTTGGGATTTGGTTCGGGCCCGACCTGCTGGCGTCGCCTGCGCGACTGGCAAAAGGCCGGCGTGTGGGACCGGCTGCACGAGCTGCTGCTCGCGAAGTTACGCGAGGCCGGCCAGCTCGATTTCTCACGCGCAGCCGTCGATTCATCGTCGGTGCGAGCCGTTGGGGCGGGCGAAAAACTGGCCCGAACCCCACGGATCGCTCGCGACCCGGTTCCAAGCACCACATCCTCGTCGACGCAAACGGCGTCCCCGTCACCGCGATCCTGACTGGCGCGAACCGCAACGATGTCACCCAGTTGCTGCCGCTTGTCGATGCGATTGCGCCGATTCGCGGTGTACGTGGCCGACCGCTTCAGAAGCCCAAAGTCATTTACGCCGATCGCGGCTACGACTCCGAACCACACCGCCGGAAACTTCGCGAACGTGGCATCAAGCCGGTGATCGCAAAGCGCCGGACCGAGCACGGTAGTGGTCTCGGTAAATTTCGCTGGGTGGTCGAGCGTACTCACGCATGGCTCCACAACTTTCGTCGTCTTCGCATTCGCTTTGAGCGTCGCGCCGACATTCACGAAGCATTCCTCAAACTCGGTTGCTCCCTCGTCTGCTGGAACATCTTCAGACGTACGGCGCAGTCTTTTTGAAACGGTCTCTTAAG
>NZ_AYXJ01000075.1:0-510 GCF_000681415.1 Pandoraea sp. E26 | reverse complement strand
CGGTGGCGGCCTCGCGGCGCTCGCCGGCGTGATGATGGCGTCGAACTACGGCAACGTCCACTTCTACATGGGCTTCATTCCCGGCATGAAGGCGTTCACGGCGGCAGTGCTCGGCGGCATCGGCAACCTGCAGGGCGCCATGGTCGGCGGCGTGCTGCTCGGCCTCATCGAAGCGTTGGGCGCCGGCTACATCGGCGATCTGACCGGTGGCGTCTTCGGCAGCAACTACCAGGACGTGTTTGCTTTCGTCGTGCTGATCGTGGTGCTGGTGTTCCGTCCGAGCGGCCTGCTCGGCGAACGCGTGGCCGATCGTGCTTGAGCGGGGAGGATCGATACCATGAATCAACCCGTGCAAACCTCCAACGGCGGCGCCACGCAGATCTCTGCGGCGGCGGCCACGCGCAAGGCCTATCGTGGCCTGGCGTTCTTCCTGATCGCCGCGGTCTTCGCGCCCGTGCTCGTCGGCTATGCCGGTGGCAACTACTGGGTGCGCGTGCTCGACTTCGCGCT
>NZ_AYXJ01000074.1:0-499 GCF_000681415.1 Pandoraea sp. E26 | reverse complement strand
GCGAGTTCGCTGTCGACAGGCGCGGTGACGCTGGCGGAGAGTCTGACGTCGCTCTCGACCAGCTTCGACAGTCATGCGAGTTCGCTCTCGACGGGTGCGGTGACGCTGGCGGAGAGTCTGACGTCGCTCTCGACCAGCTTCGACAGTCACGCGAGTTCGCTGTCGACGGGTGCAGTGACGCTGGCGGAAAGCATGACGTCGCTCTCCACCAGCTTCGATAGTCACGCGAGTTCGCTGTCGACCGGATTGAGCACGATGAGTAGCAATCTGGCGTTGTTGTCGGGGGGGATTCAGCACGCCATCACGTACGACGACGAGACACGTGAGCGCGCAACGCTGGGCGGTGCGCAGGCGAAGCCGGTGAAGCTGACCAATCTTGCCGACGGCGAGAGCACCACCGACGCGGTGACCTTCGGACAATTGAGCGCGACGAACAGTCACATTGCGTCGCTCACGGGCAATCTCGTCAGCCACGTCGACTCGCTCTCGACCAGCGTTG
>NZ_AYXJ01000073.1:0-1690 GCF_000681415.1 Pandoraea sp. E26 | reverse complement strand
TCGTTCACCTGTCGCCGGGCGGCAGCTCGGACATGCAATTCCCGCTTCGCGCGCTCATGCAGAAAGAGGGTGTCGTTACGGGCTCGCTGTTGCGGCCCTTGCCTCTGGCCGAAAAGGCGGTCATCGCCGCCGCGCTGGCCGACAACGTCTGGCCCCGTCTGGGGACGCAAATACGGCCGGTGATCTCGTGCACGCTGCCGCTGGGGCAGGCCGCGCAGGCGCATCAACGTCTGGAAGAGGGCGATGTGGCCGGCAAGATCGTGCTGCTGCCGCAGTCCTGACCGATTCCGAGGCGCCCGCATGAACCGGCAGTCGATATCGCCATTTGAAAGTCGAGATGCTTTTCAGCGCTCGCGGTACGGTATTGGTCGTTCGTTGGTTAGAATATGGAAATTCGTGCCCGGCTCAGGGTGCACCTCATTCAAAACAACCCGCGATGTCCAGTCTTACCAAAATGCTGTCCATTCTCGACATGTTCACCGTCGAGGCCCCGACATGGTCGACCGAAGCGATCTGCCATCACCTCGGTTGCTCGGTGCCGACCGGCTATCGCTACCTGCGCGAGTTGGTCGGATCAGGGTTGCTGTTGCGCCTTGGCGACGGCAGCTATGAACTCGGCCCACGCATCATCAAGCTCGACTATCAGCTGCGCAGCATCGACCCGCTGCTGCGAGTCGGTCAGCCGTTGATGCGCGAACTGTCGGCGCAGACGGGGTGCGACTCCGTGATGACGCGCATCTTCGACGACGAGATCGTCGATACACATCGCGAGTCGGGCCCCGACGGCCTGCATCTGGCCTACGGACGCGGGCGGCCACGGCCGTTGTTTCTTGGCGGCGCGCCCAAGGTCATTCTCTCGACCATGCCAAAGGGCAAGCTCACGCGGCTGTACAACAAGCATGCGGAGAGCATTGCCGCGGCAGGCATGGGCAGGTCGGCCGACGAGTTCATCGCGCGGCTGCACGAGACGCGCAAGGCTGGCTACTACATCTCGAAAGGCGAACTCGAAGCCGATGTGGGGGCCATCGCGGTGCCGATCCTCGGCCAATCGGCGCTCGCCGTCGGTGCGCTTGCACTGGTGATCCCGATCCGGCGCCTCGAATTCATGAATCACGAAAAGCTGCTCGAACTGCTGCGCGAAGCCGCCTCGCGCATCTCGACCGAAGCCGCAAAGAGCTACGCGCCCCAGTGACCCGTTGTGACTTTGAGCGCAGTGCGCCGTCGAGGCAGATCGGCAGCGGGTCGCGCAAGTCGCCGCCCCCTCAGAAGCGATAAGTGAGCCCCACTCGAGCCGCTTGCGCCGACGTATTGCCGGTGCCGAGCAAGGCGTCGAGGTTCACGTCGAGATCGAGCGTCTTGCCCAGCGGCAGCTTCGCGCCGACGCCCGCCGTCAGCATGCCGCGCGATGGCGAGATTCCCGCGATCACGAAACCGGTGCCGTCGGCGGCCGTCACGGCAACGTCGCGCCCGGCATTCAACGTCTCATAGGCATAGCCGACGCGCGCTTCGATCATCGCCGCGCGCCCTGACGGCGAGGCCAGTGGCAAACCAAGCGACACCCCGACATACGGCTGCAAACTGCGCAGATCGATACGGCTGACACCGAGATTCTGGCTGCTCGGTCCCGTCTCCGACAGACTCTGGCCGTGGTAATACGCGTAACGCGCGCCCACGCGCGGCGTGACGATCA
>NZ_AYXJ01000072.1:0-529 GCF_000681415.1 Pandoraea sp. E26 | reverse complement strand
CGCGTGCTCGACTTCGCGCTGCTCTACATCATGCTCGCGCTGGGCCTGAATATCGTGGTGGGCTTCGCCGGCCTGCTCGATCTGGGTTACATCGCGTTCTATGCGGTGGGCGCGTACGTCACGGCGTTCCTCAGTTCGCCGCACCTCACCACGCAGTTCGAATGGATCGCGCATCTGTTCCCGAACGGACTGCATGTGCCGGTGTGGTTCACGATTCCGATCGGAGCAGCGGTCGCGGCGATATTCGGCATCCTGCTCGGTGCGCCGACGCTGCGCCTGCGCGGCGACTATCTGGCCATCGTGACACTGGGCTTCGGCGAGATCATCCGCATCTTCATGAACAACCTCGACCGGCCGGTGAACATCACCAATGGCCCGAAGGGGATCACCGGCATCGAGCCCGCGTCGCTGTTCGGCTTCGATTTCTCGAAGGCGCACAGCGTCTTCGGGTTCCAGGTCAGCTCGGTGTACATGTACTACTACCTGTTCGTGTTCCTTGCGCTGGTCATCGCGTTCATCTGCGTGCGCT
>NZ_AYXJ01000071.1:0-1136 GCF_000681415.1 Pandoraea sp. E26 | reverse complement strand
GCCTTCGCGCTCGAGGACCGCCCCGAGGCGCAGCCGTATCGTGCGCAGGCGTGCGTCGCTCACGCCGGGGAAGATCATGCCGCGCACGTAGCAGACGTGCGGCACTGTGCGCAGCAGCGTGCGAATCAATTGACAGAAGCGGCGTACGGCGTGCTCGCCGGACGCCGCCCGTTCGTCGAGCCGGAAGTCGGTGATCGTCAGCACGAAGCCTGCCGCCACCTTGTCGAGACGGTGACAAAGCGACAGTTCGCCGTTTTCGACACGGTGACCGAGCACGATCCGCGTGCGCTCGCAGACCTCCGTGCGCGCCGTGAAACGGTGGGTTCTGAAGAATGCCGCAACGGCGCGCTCGCAGACTGACATGGTGGTAGGAAGAGTGAGGCGGCGTGGGAACCGCGCCTGGGTCACGATCGGGTCGGAACCGGCGTGGCCGACGACAGCCACGCCGGGATCGAAGGCTCGCGGCGAATGCCGGATCAGCGGATGGCTTCGTACAGCTTGCCCAGATGCTGGCCGGCCATGCCGAAAAGTTGCCGGGAGACGTCTCGCAACTCGGCGCTTGCCGCCTCGATGCGCTGACGCAGACGGTCGTTGGTACGGCGCGTCTCGTCAGTCAGCGTGGTGGCGAACTCTCCCACCACGTCGTTGTCCCGTCCGCGGTTCGACAGATCGGCCGCGGCGAATTCGAACGCCGGCTTGCCGAACTGCCCCGCGCCGCTCACCACGCTGCCGAAGGCCTGCCCGATTTCCAGCTTGTCGCGCATGCCGTAGCGCGCGCTCACCACACTGCCGCCCAACGACAATGCCCCCGAGAACAGCGATCCGCCCGCCGATGTCATGGCCGCGTCGTAGTGCTTCCGGTTGGCGCGATACTTTTCGTCGCGCGCCGCCACACCGCGCGAGAACGTCAGTACGTCGTGGCGCGAGCGGTACGACTGTTCGGTGTTGCGCTCGCCCGTGCGAATTTCCATCATCAGTTTCACGAGCCGCATCAGCGTCACCAGGCCGTCCGTCGCGTTGCCCCGCGTCACCACGCCTGGCGCCACCGGGCGCTTCGCAGCCGCCGATGGCGCCCCCGCTGCCGCAGGCCTGGCGTCGGAAGCGCCGCGTGGATCGCGCGGGTCGCGTGGGTCGCG
>NZ_AYXJ01000070.1:0-2688 GCF_000681415.1 Pandoraea sp. E26 | reverse complement strand
CAGTCTGGCGCGAGGAAGACGGCGACCGCTGGCTCGTGTTCTGCCGCTGACGCCGTCCGGCGTGCTTCCTGGCGCGCTTACTGGCGCGCTTCTTCACGCGCTACCCGCCACGCTTCCCGGCAAACGCTCACTGCCGCACCGCTTCGCTGGCCCGCGATCACGCGGCAATGGCATTCGCCGTCGCGACCTGAGCGGCTGAAGGCACCGCGCTGGTGCGCTCCATGCCCGATGCGGCACTTTCGGGCCGTTGTTGCACCACGCCATACCATCCCAGTCCCTCATACGTTTCGTAGCCCGGCGTCAGCGCGTAGCCGATCATTCCGTCACCGTCCGCATCGTAGAACCCGCTCGACGCCGCGTTCGCTCCGGTCGCGCCGCGCTGGCGCCGCAGATCGAAGCG
The DNA here is from genome assembly GCF_000681415.1 of Pandoraea sp. E26. Taxonomy (NCBI): domain Bacteria; kingdom Pseudomonadati; phylum Pseudomonadota; class Betaproteobacteria; order Burkholderiales; family Burkholderiaceae; genus Pandoraea; species Pandoraea sp. E26. The sequence goes on along the minus strand of NZ_AYXJ01000070.1, from coordinate 2,288 downwards.
CTCGAGCAATACGCCTTCGCCGTCGGACGATGCCAGCACCCGATGTTCGGCGTCGAGCAACAGGCAGCGCGTGACGGCCCGCTCATGGGGCAGGAGCGGCACGCCTTGCACCACGGCCCTGGCCTGCGGCGCCCAGTCGAAGAAGATACCCAGCGCGCCGATGGGGCGGCCATGTGTTTCGCCATCCTCACGAATTGCCGTCGCGTAGGTCGCGACTTCGGCGTTGTGAAGCAGCTTGGCGCGCCGCACATCGAACGCGGCGTAATCGGCGCCGCTGGGCGTGCGCATCGCGGCGAGGAACCACGGGTGACGCGAGGCGTCGGCGCCGATGACGCCGGGGTAGCGGTCGGGACGCCCGTTCGCGACGATGCGCCCCGACGCGTCGGCCACCCACAGGTCGAGGTAGACGGTGTAGCTGTCGAGAATCACGCCGAGCCGCTGGCAGGCGTGGCGCACGGCCTGCGGCGACGGCGCGCCGAGCACGTCGACGAGGGCGGCGTCGGTGGCCCACCAGCGCACGTCGCACGAGCGCTCGTACAGGTTGCGATCGATGATCTCGATCATGTGATGGGCGAGATCCGTCAGGCGCTGCCCGCGATGCTGCTCGAGCTGCCCGATCATGCTGTCGCCCAGCGCCGAGAGTTCGGCAAGCGACCCGGCCAGTTCCGACGTCAGCGTCTGCGCGATGTCCGTGATGCGTTCCGAGACATGCTTGACTTCGTTCGCCACCACGGCAAAGCCGCGGCCGGCATCGCCCGCGCGAGCGGCTTCGATGAGCGCATTGAGCGCCAGGTACTTCGTTTCGCGTGTGATGTGCTCGATGGTCGCGATCTTGTCGTCGGCGACATGCTTGACGGAATGTGCCAGCTCGAAAATTCTCTCGGGTGCTGCCATGGTCGATCTCCCAAACGTGCGCTGCGTTGGCGCCGGCTGAGTGCCTGGCGAATCGAGGAAGGTCGCCAGGGCGAATCGGGCCGGCCGGAGCCGGTTCCGTGGCGAACCGGCATGAGACGAACGCGGGCACTACCGCATCGACGTCTTCGGGACAGCGTCGTGAGGGGGGAAAGATGCGGTGGCCGCAGTCTTGCGACATGCAAGCTGCGTGCCACCTTGTGCGCCGGACGATCGGAAGCGGCTCAGGGAAGCATGCCGAGCACGCGCCACCAGAGGTAGTCCAGGGGGAACAGCACCACGAGCGTGATGAGCGTCATGACGACGGTCAGCCGTGTGCCGTCGCGCATGCCGACACCGCCCAGATGCATCGCGATCATCATCGGCGGACTCTGATACGGCAACAGCACCGTCGAGAACACCGGCACCTGCAACATCAACACGGTATACAGCGGCAATCCACTGGCGGTGGACAGTTGTCCCGCGAGCGGGGTGAGCACGGCGGGCAGGCCGGGCAGCGTGGCGACCAGACCGATCGCCGCGCCGATCGCGATCAGCCAGGCGGCATTGATGGCTGGCGTGCCAGGCGTCATGCCCACGGCGTCGAGACACAGGCGCGCGACCTTCTCGCCGAGTCCGGTGTCCGCGACGACCGCGCCGACACCGAGAAAGCCCGCCACATAGATGAGCGGCGTGATGTGCATCTGCTCGGTGAAGGTCTTCGGCGTGACGATATGAATCGCGGGCAGCAGGCAGACGATCGCGGCGGCGACCGATATCCACGCCGGGGAGATGCCGTGCCACGCGTCGGTCGCGAAGCCCGCCAGCGCGAGCGCGAGAAGCATCGACAGGCGTCGGGCGTCCGTTGTGAGCGGTGCGGGCGCGGCGGACGACGTGTTGGTGAGCGGCCCGTCGTCCGGAAACAGCCGGCAAATGACCCACACGAGAATGACGGCCTTGAGCGCGCCCAGCACCGGGAAGTGCAGCAACAGATAGGGCGCGTAATGCAGCTTCACGCCATAGAACGAATCCGCCGCGCCCATCAGCACGCTGTTCGGAATGTTTGCCGGCAGGATGGTTGTCGGCGGCATATAGCTCGCGGCGGCCACCATCATCACCAGACCGGTGCGCCCGCGATGCCCCTCCGTCAGCCCGACCCGGTCCGCGAGCGCCAGCACGATGGGGATGAGCAGCAGAATACGTCCGGTCGTGGAAGGCATCACGAACGCCAGGCCGACACACGCCACCATCACCGAGGCGACGTAACGCGCGTAAGTCGGCCGCCTGAGCGAGAACAGCGTGGCGGCGATCCGCGACCCCAGACCGGTGGTGCGCACGGCGAGCCCCGTGACCGCACCGCCGAAGACCAACCACCACGCCGCCGAGTGAAACCCCGC
>NZ_AYXJ01000069.1:0-2163 GCF_000681415.1 Pandoraea sp. E26 | reverse complement strand
GCCAGCGCCACAATATTCGCCTTTGCGTGGACAACGCCGGCCATGTCGAGGACCACGTCGACACCTCGCTGTCCGGTGACTTCAAGCGTGCGCTGGGCGAAGTCCTCCGTGCGGTAATTGAACGCGGCGCGCGCGCCGAACGATCGCGCCATCGCGCATTTCTCGTCGGTGCCGCACGTCGCATAGACCTCGTGTCCAAACGCACTCAGTAGCTGAATGGCAACGCTGCCGACGCCGCTGGTGCCGCCATGAATCAGTACGCGCTCGCTCGCCTGCAGGCGCGCCACGTTAAAGAAGTTATGCCATGTCGTGAATAGCGCCTCGGGCAGTGCGCTCGCCTCGATCATTGTCATCCCGTGCGGGACCGGCAGCGTCAGCGCTTCGTCGGCGACGGCATAGCTGGCATAACCGCCCCCATCGATCAGCGCGCAGACGGCATCGCCAGGCTTGCGATGCGACACATGCTCACCGACGGCAACGATGCGACCGGCCACCTCGAGTCCCGGAATATCGCTGTGACGGCCATCCGGGCCGCGCCGGCGCTGATTCACGTCGTGACGATTCACGCCGGCGGCCGCAACTTCGATCAACACCTGCTGCGGTCCGCAGGTCGGCACCGGTTCAAGTCGCGGCTGGAGCACCTCGGGGCCACCGGCCGCGGTGATCGCCATGGCGAGCAGCCGATCCGCATTGCCTGACGTGACGCCGTTCATTGCATCCCCATCCGTTCCGCCATACGCGCCTGCCACGTTGCACGTGGCTCAAACCCCGGCAGTTGCCGCGCATGGGCTTCCACCGCTGCCATCAGCACGTCGTCGGGTTGCGAGAAGTCCACCGGCACGCGCATGGGTTGACTGACATACCACGGCGTGTCGATGAACAGCTCAAGACGATTGCCCTCAGGGTCCCGCGCATAAATCGACACGGCGTTGCCGTGCGTGATCGGATGAATATCAGTCGCACCGGCATCGGTCAGCCGGGCGTACAGGCCCTTGAGGGTCGCCAGACTGTCGGCACGCAGGGAGATCTGGTTGATCACGTTGAAGCCCGACGTGTCCGGTCGCCCCGTGGCCAGCACGATCTGGTGATGCTCCTGGGGGTCGCGGCTCAGAAAGATCAGTTCCAGATCGCCTGACGGGCCGGTCAGTTTGCCCGAGTCGGTAATCGTGAACTCGAGCAATTCCGTATAGAAGCGCGCCATGCGCTGGATGTCGCACACGTAGAACCCGACGTGGCTGAAGCTCAAACCTTTACGCATCGACTCCTCCTTTCAAATTATCTAATTGTGATAATAATGCAAATTATATTTGACAGTAAAGTGCCACGGATCTATATTTTGTCCAATAGTGATATTTAAGAAAAATCAATGGGAGGCGAGGGTGGTAGACGTCGTGGTCATCGGTCTTGGCCCGGTCGGCGCAACGCTGGCCAATTTGTTGGGGCGCGCGGGAATATCGGTGGTGGTACTCGAACGGGAGCCTGCGGTGTATCCGCTGCCCCGCGCGGTGCATTTCGATGCCGAGTGCATGCGGGTGTTCGATGCCATTGGCGTCGCCCCGGCGCTGGCGGAGCATTGCCGGGTGTCGCCCGGTATGAAGTTCGTGAATGCCGATGGCAAGTTGCTGGTCGATTGGCAGCGTCCCGAAGGGATCGGGCCGCAGGGCTGGAACAGTAGTTATCGCTTCCATCAACCGGATCTCGAACGCATTCTGCGCGAGCGTCTGGCGACGCATGCGTGCGTCGATGTGCGTCTGCGCAGCGAAGTGTTCGCGCTCGATGAGCACACCGATCACGTGCAGGTGCGCTATGAAGACCTGTCATGCGGCGCGTTGCGCGAGGTCCGGGCGCGTTACGTGATCGGCGCGGATGGCGCGCGCTCACTTGTGCGTCGCATGATCGGCAGCGAAATGGTCGATCTGGGCTTGCATGAGCGCTGGCTGGTCTTCGACGCGCTACTCAAGCGCGACTGGAACGTGCTTGGGGAACACAGCGTGCAGTTCTGCGATCCGGCCCGGCCCGCCACCTATGTGCGCGGCGTGGACAACCGGCGCCGATGGGAAATCATGCTGCGTCCGGGTGAGGACGCCGCGCGATTCGCTCAGGCGGAGAACGTCTGGTCGATGCTGAAGAAGTGGATTACCCCCGACGACGCCGATCTCGAAC
>NZ_AYXJ01000068.1:0-2653 GCF_000681415.1 Pandoraea sp. E26 | reverse complement strand
CTCGACGAGCCGTCGATGGGTCTCTCGCCGATCATGGTCGAGAAGATCTTCGAAGTGGTGCGCACGGTGTCGGCGGAGGGCGTGACGGTGCTGCTCGTGGAGCAGAACGCGCGTCTGGCGCTGCAGGCCGCGCACCGTGGCTACGTGATGGACAGCGGGCTCGTCACCATGACCGGCAATGCGAAGGACATGCTCGACGATCCGAAGGTGCGCGCTGCCTATCTGGGCGAGTGAGTTGGCGGCGATCCGCTGGCGCACGCCGGCGTGATCGCTTGCTTATCCGGGCAAGGGCGCCGAAGGCAACTTCGGCGCCCTTGTTTTTTGCGTGTGCGCGCGCGTCGTCGCGGTGCGTCAGTGCGATCGCCAGACGTTCGCTGACGGCATGAGCGGCAGGCGCTTGCCCAGGCTCACGACGTCGTCGGCCGCGTAGCCATGTGCCGTGTAGAACGCCAGGGCTTCGCGCGATCGGGTGAGCACTTGCAGATTGAGCTTGAGGCAACCACGCTCGGCCAGTGCGGCTTCTGCGTGGCGCAGCAGGGCGCTCGCCACGCCGCGTCGGCGCAGCGCGCGCGCGACGGCCAGCGAATACACCCAGCCGCGATGCCCGTCGTAGCCGGCCATCACCGTGCCGGCGATCTTGCGATCGCGCACGGCAACGAAGAACAGACCGTCGCGCATCGCCACCTTGTTGGCGATCGAGCGACGCGGTTCGCGATGCGGCTTGTCAGGAGCGTTGTATTCCGGGAACGCGTCGCGCCAAAGCGCCAGCACCGCGTCGGTATCGGCATCGTCGAACGCGCGGATATGAATCTCGGCGGGCATGGCGATCACGGCGCCTCCTGTGGGCCGGTATAGATATCCGGGCGGTGGATCTGCATCATCTTGTTGACCGGGCCGAGCGGTTCGAAGCCATAACGGGCGTAGAGACCCGCGGCATCGGTCGTGGCAAGCAGAAAACGGCGCAGGCGCTGCAGCGCGGGATGCGCCAGCACATCTTCGCAAAGGCGCTTGCCGATGCCGAGGCCGCGCATCGACGGATCGACGAACACGTCGGCCAGATAGGCAAAGGTGGCGCGGTCGGTGATCACGCGCGCGAAGCCGACCTGACGCGACGGCCCGCCCTCGACCTGTGTGGCGTAGGCACCGAAACACAGCGAATTCGAGACGGCGCGCATGAGCGTGTCCCTGGGAATGTCCTTGGCCCAGTGCGTTTGTGTCGAGAGCGCGTGATGAATGAAGGCGATGTCCAGGCGTGCCGGGTCGGACGAGATCTCGACGATGGCGTCGGCCGGCGGGGTCGGGTGCCCGTGGCTCAGGTCGTTCATGGAAGGCGTCTCCGTTGATGTCTTGGGGGGGGCGGGCGTCGCATCGCCCCGGGGCGTTCCCGGGGGGGGGGCGACGACGCCGACGGCCTGAGGTCAGGCGTGCCTGGCGAGCAGCGAATCGAGCATCGAGAGCATCTGATCGATCTCGTCGCGGCTCACGTTCAGCGCGGGCATGAAACGCAGCAGCCCGGGGCGCGGCGAGTTCAGCAGCAGGCCGTCCGGGGCCATGTCGCGCGCGGCCTCGACCAGTTGCGGACCGATCTCGCGCCCGAGCATCAGCGCGCGCAACAGACCGGCGCCGCGCTCGCCCTGGCCGCCGTAGCGCGAGGACAGATGTTGCAGCCCGGCGCTCAGATAGTCCGCCTGCGCTCGCACGAATTCGAGAAAACCCGGTGCGGCGACGGTGCGCATGACCGCGAGGCCGACGGCGCACATGAGCGGGTTGCCGTTGTACGTCCCGCCCTGGTCGCCGGGCTGGAACACCGCGAATGCGTCGCCGCACAGCATGGCCGCGAGCGGCACGCCGCCGCCGATGCCCTTGCCGAGCGTCATGATGTCGGGCACCACGCCGGCCTGCTGATGCGCGAACATCGTCCCCGTGCGTCCGCATCCGGTCTGGACTTCGTCGACGATCAGCAACAGGCCGCGCGCGGTGGTGAGTTCGCGCAGCGCCTTCATGAAGGCGTCGGTCGCCGGCACCACCCCCGCTTCACCCTGAATGGGTTCGAGCATCACGGCAACGGTGTCGGGGCCGATGAGGGCTTCGACCGAGGCGATATCGTTGAGCTCCGCCTTCGGGAAGCCCGGCACCTGCGGCGCGAAGATCGTGTCCCACCCTGGCTTGCCGCTGGCCGACATGGTGGCCAGCGTGCGGCCATGAAAAGCGTTCTTGAACGTGATGATCTCGTAGCGCGCACCGCCCGCGGCGTTCGGGTGCAGTTGCCCCCACTTGCGCGCGAGCTTGATGGCGCTCTCGTTCGCCTCGGCACCGCTGTTGGCGAAGAACACCTTGCCGAGTCCGGAGAGCCGTGCGAGCAGATCGGCCAGTTCGATCATCGGCACGTTGTAATACGCGGGGCTTGGATTGAGCAGCAATGAGCCTTGCGTGGCGAGCGCGTCGCGCATCACCGGATGGCAGTGACCGAGGCTGTTCACGGCCCAGCCCTGGATGAAATCCAGGTATCGCTTGCCTTCGTGATCGTAAAGCCAGCCCCCCTTGCCGTGCGTGAACACGAGATCGGGGCGCGTCGTGATGGGGAGCAGCGCGCCGGTGGCGAACTCGGAGAACTTCGCGCTGCGCGCCGGTTTGGACGTGGCGGGGGCGGGGG
>NZ_AYXJ01000067.1:0-2552 GCF_000681415.1 Pandoraea sp. E26 | reverse complement strand
GCCCGGCGCGCTGTTCTCGGTCTGGCACAACTTGTCGGGGTCGCTGCTCGCGGGCTACTGGCGCGGCCGGCCGACCGGCACCGCCAACGACGTGCAAGCACCCGCCACGCGCCCGCTTCACTGAGCGCTCACGGCGCCGCACACCGATTGTGTGCGGCGCGCAACGGCTGCGCGCTTCGGTCCTGCCCGCATTTGCCTTTCTGTCGCGCATCGCCTAAAACTTCGATATACCGTTCGCGGCGGCGAGAGATTCCGCGTCACGGCGCCCGGCCGTGCTCCCTTTCCCCCGCTCGCCCACTGGGCGTATTCCGACGAGGCCCTCCCAGGCAACGAGGCAACGTGCGAGAGGCACGACGACCGCCTGCGGCCGGGCGACAGACCATGTTTTGTGGGAGTCCGTCATGTCTTTGTGTGTCAACGGGATTGTCATCGACGCGCGCCGCGTTGCCGATGAGATCGATCGGCATCGTGACGCGGCCGATCCGCAACTGGCCGCGCGCCACGCGCTCGTGAGCCGGGAACTGTTGCGGCAGCGCGCGCGGGATCTGCGGCTGCTGGACACGGCCGACGGGGCCAATGTCAGTGACGACGCCGTGATCGACGCGCTCTTCACGCGCGACGTGCAGGTGCGGCGTCCGACCGAAGCGGAGTGCCGCGCTTACTTTCACGCGCACGCAGGACAGTTCCGCGTGGGCGACAAGGTGCAGGTGAGTCACATTCTCTTCGCCATGTCGGCGGGTGTGCCGCTCTCGCGCACGCTGGAGCGCGCGCAGTCGGCACTCGATGAAGTACTGGCCGAACCAGCCTCGTTCGCGTCGGTCGCGCAGCGCATGTCGGATTGTCCTTCGGCGCGCGAGGGCGGCAGCCTGGGCGTGCTCACGCGGGGCAGCGGCGTTCCCGAGTTGGAGCTGGTGTTGTTCTGCGGCGATCGGTTGGGCGTGGTGCCGAGACTTGTCAACACGCGTTACGGCTTTCATGTGTTGCGTATCGAGCGACGGATCAAGGGACGCATGCCGCCGTTCGAGCGCGTGGCCGATCGCATCGCGGCGCAGCTATACGAGCAGGCCCGTGCGCGCGCATTGCGCCATTACGTGGCGTTGCTCGCGGGCGCGGCGCAGATCAGCGGTGCGAACGACGACGAAGGGCCCATGCGCGTGCAGTAGCGTTGTTGTCGTGCCGCCAAAACGAAAGGGCGCCCCGGAAGGTGATTCGGGGGCGCCCTTTTTCACGGAGGCCGGCACGAGCGTGCCGGTCAGGCATCAGCCGACGATCAGCTCGAGCGTGAGCGTGTCGAGCGTGAACGAGCCGTCGTCCTGAATCCGGAAGTGACGGCGAACGTTATCGGCCATTGCCGCCTGAAGTGCGCGGATGGCCACTTGCATCGGCGCGGGCGTGCGCATGCGCGTCGTCCAGGTCGTGAAGTCGAGGTCGAGCGCGCGCGGCGTGAGCGACGCCACCGAGAAGCCCGCGCCGGCGGCCATCGTCAGCCACTCGCTCGTGGCGTAGTCGCGCACGTGCGAGGTGTCGCGCAAGACCTCGACGGCCTGCAGATAGGTGTCGAGCAACGGCTGGCCCGTGGACGCCACATCGCAGATCACCACACGTCCGCCCGGTTTGAGCACGCGGCGCATCTCGCGCAATGCGGCGCCGACGTCAGCCCAGTGGTGCGCGCTGTACCGACTGAACACGAGGTCGAACGAGGCGTCCGGAAAGGGCAGCGATTCGGCGGCGCCGAGTTGCGTATCGATGTTCGTCATGCCGCGCTTTGCAGCTTCCGTCGAGACCACGCCGAGCATGTCGGCCGACAGGTCATAGGCCACCACGCGCGCCACATGCGGCGCGGTGAAGAAGCTCACGTGGCCCGCGCCGCACCCCAGGTCGAGCACCTGGGCGTTCGGATGCGCGCGGGCGATCGCGGCAAGCTGTTCGAGATCGGCGCCTTGCGCGTGGTTGGCGCTCGTGAGATACGCGCTCGCCTGCGGGCCGAACTGGCCGGTCACCACGGCGTTGTGGGAATCGTGTGTCGTTGCCGATGCCTTGTCGGCAGGGCGGGCGGTCTCGCTCATGGGGATCTCCTGGATGGTGGGGGCGGGCGGACTGTCGCGACAAGCGCTTGCGCGACATCCATGAGTCTCACGATAATGGGTCGTCGATACCGGTACAAGTTGCTCGTTTATCCTGGTATGAAAACTAATACCCTCTCTCCCGCCCCGCATTTGCCATCGTCCGACACGTCGGGGACGGTGTCCAGCCAGCCCGCCGACGCGGCTCGCGCGCGTCGCGCGCTCGGCGACTTCCTGCGCGCGCATCGCGAGCGTCTCACGCCCGCCGCAGTTGGATTGCCACCGATGGGACGCCGCCGCACGCCGGGTCTGCGGCGCGAGGAGGTGGCCCAGTTATGCGGGCTGTCGGCCACCTGGTACACCTGGATCGAGCAGGCGCGCGAAGTGTCGATCTCGGCGGGGGCACTGGCCGCCGTGGCGGGCGCGTTACGGCTGTCGCGCGCCGAGCGGGCGTATCTGTTCGATCTGGCGGGGCGCCGCGATCCGGAG
>NZ_AYXJ01000066.1:0-2126 GCF_000681415.1 Pandoraea sp. E26 | reverse complement strand
AGGACGAAAACGAGGACGAAGATGAAGACGAGGAAGCCCCGGAAGACGCGGGGTCGGAAGACAGCGACGATGCGGCAGGAGCCGGCAGGGACTTCGCGCCGGCGGCAACGGCAGGCGGGGAATCGGAGCGCGGCGGGATGCGCGATCCGGCATGGGAGTGCTGCGACGATGCGGACATTGAGGAAACCTCCGTGCGTAACTGTCGTCATTCACGACAGCGGCATCGTACGGAGGTCCCTCACGGGCGCCTTTGCAAAGCCCGTCAATCCTTCCGGGAACCGGCCACGCTTCATCCGTTTCCCATAGCTCCCGGAATTTCCGGCGTCGGCGAGACCGCGCGCATCGCGTTGCACGATGCGCACCGTCTACCGCGCTTGCGCCGGCGCGCTCACGCCGCGCCGAAGCCGCCGCCGCCCGGCGTTTCGACGACGAAGATATCGCCAGGCCGCATCTGCGTACGCCCGATATGTGCCAACGGCTCGCGCGTCCCGTCTACGCGTTCGACGTAGTTCGCACCCAGCGCCCCCACCGCGCCGCCCTGGGCACCGAACGGCGCATGCACGCGGTTGTTCGAGAGGATCGACGCCGTCATCGGTGTGAGGAACCGGATGCGGCGTACGGCGCCGTTGCCGCCGTGCCAGCGGCCCTTGCCGCCCGACCCCACGCGAATCCTGTGGCTCTCCAGACGCACGGGATAGCGCCACTCCAGCACCTCCGGGTCCGTCAGTCGCGAATTCGTCATGTGGGTCTGCACGGCGTCGGCGCCGTGGAAGCCGTCACCGGCCCCGCTTCCGCCCGCGATGGTTTCGTAATACTGGTATGTCTCGTTGCCGAACGTGAAGTTGTTCATCGTTCCCTGACTCGACGCAACCCGTCCCAGCGCACCGTAAAGTGCGTTGGTGATGGCCGATGACGTTTCCACGTTGCCCGACACCACCGCCGCCGGATAAACGGGATTGAGCATGGACCCCTGCGGCACGATCACCGTCAGTGGCTTCAGGCAACCGGCGTTCAGGGGAATGTCGTCATCGACCAGCGTGCGGAAGACGTACAGCACGGCGGCCATGCAAACGGCGCGCGGCGCGTTGAAGTTGTTCGGCAACTGTGCCGAGGTGCCCGTGAAGTCGATCGTCGCGCTCTGCGTTGCCCGATCCACGCGAATCGCCACGTGGATCTCGGCGCCGTTGTCGAGCGCATATCGATATTGCCCGTCGGAGAGCGCGCCGATCACGCGTCGCACGGCGGCCTCCGCGTTGTCCTGCACGTGTCCCATGTAGGCCAGCACGACGTCGCGTCCGAACTCGCCCACCATGCGGCGCAGCTCGTCCACGCCCTTCTGGTTGGCCGCCACCTGTGCGCGCAGGTCCGCCATGTTCTGATCGATGTTGCGTGCCGGGTAGCGGGCGCCGGCGAGCAGTGCGCGCGTCTCGCGGTCGCGCAGTTCACCGGCGGCGACCAGTTGCCAGTTGTCGATCAGCACGCCCTCTTCCTCGACGTGCGTCGAATCGGGCGGCATCGACCCCGGGGTGATGCCGCCGATGTCGGCGTGATGCCCCCGCGAGCCCACGTAGAACAGCGGCTCGGCCGCGCCCTGTGCGTCGTCGTTCACGAACACGGGCGTAATCACGGTGACGTCCGGCAGGTGCGTGCCGCCGTGATACGGATCGTTGAGCATGAAGACGTCGCCGTCGCGCATTTTGCCGCGATTGCCTTCGATGACCGTCTTGATACTCTCGCCCATCGATCCAAGATGCACCGGCATGTGCGGTGCATTGGCAATGAGGTTGCCGTGTCGGTCGAAAAGCGCGCACGAGAAGTCCAGGCGTTCCTTGATGTTGACCGAATACGCCGTGTTCTGCAGACGCAGCCCCATCTGCTCGGCGATCGACATGAACAGGTTGTTGAAGATTTCGAGGCGCACCGGATCCGCCTGCGTGCCAAGCCCCCGTTGCGATGCGCGTGGCACCACGCGCGTGAGTACGAGGTTGCCCTGCGAGGTCATCTGCGCCTGCCAGCCGGGCTCAACCACGGTCGTGCCGCTCTTCTCCGCCACGATGGCGGGGCCGTCGACGATATCGCCCGCCAGGAGCGTGTCGCGGGAGAACAGCGCCGCCTCGCGCCACTCG
>NZ_AYXJ01000065.1:0-1556 GCF_000681415.1 Pandoraea sp. E26 | reverse complement strand
AGTTCCGCCTCACGCCGAACGGGGAGTACCTGCTCGGCTATGCCCGGGCCGTGGTCGAAGCGGCGCGGCGCCTGCAAACGGCGGCGTCCGGCGAGAGCACGTTGCGCGGCCGCCTGAGGCTGGGCGTGATCGAGACGGTCGTCCATAGCTGGCTGCCGAACTACATGCGACGTCTCGCGGCCGACTATCCCGCGCTGGAAGTCGAGCTGACCGTCGACGTCTCGGTGCAATTGCAGCGCCGACTGATCGCCGACGAACTCGATCTCATCATTCGGGTGGAAGGCAGTGACGACAGCAGCGTGGTGTGCGATGCGCTGGCCAACTATCCGGTGCACTGGATCGCACGCACGGGCATGTTCCCGAATGTACGCAGCGGTCTGGCCAAGCAGGTGCTGCAGCACCCGATCCTGACCTACGGACGCGGCACCGCGCCGCACCGGGCGCTGGAGGACATCGTGGCGAAACTGGCGGGCGTGCACGGCGTCGCGCTCTCCGAGACGCGCATCACCGGCTCGCCGTCGATCGCCGTGATCGTGCAATTGGTGAAGGACGGATTTGGCGTGGCGGCGATCCCGCGGCTATTCGTCGACGACCTGATCAAGCGGGGCGAGGTCGTGGAGCTGCCCTTGCAGCCGGCGCCGCCCTCCATCGTGGTGTCGATGTCGCGTCGCGCCGACGCGCCGCTGTTCGTGCACGGCGCGGCGACGGCCGCGCGCACGGCCTGCTCGGAATACTGTGCCCGCAGCGACCGCCGCCTTGTGGAATTGCTGTGATGCCTAGCGGAAGTGGGCGAGCCGCGTGAGGAACGTGTAGTCCGCCTCCGCCGCCATCAGACTCATCAACACCAGCAGCGCCAGCGGCGGAATCAGGATCGCGTAGATGAGCGCGAGGCGCTCCCAGCGCATGTGCATGAACACCGCTACGATCAGTCCGGCCTTCGCGACCATGAGCGCGAGAATCAGTCCCCAGCGCAGATAGCCTTGCAGATTGGCGTAGTCCACCAGATACGAAAACGTGGAGAGCACGAACAGCAGCCCCCACACCTTGAGATAGATGCCGACCGGGTGTTGCTGCGCGCCGTGATCGTCGGAGGACGTCGCCGCGTGAGGCGCGGCGGAAGTCGATGTCGCAGAGGTTTGCATCGCTCCTCCTACCAGAGATAGAACAACGCGAAGATGAACACCCAGACCAGATCCACGAAGTGCCAGTAGAGGCCGGCGATCTCGACGAGTTGGTAATTGCCGCGGCGCTCCAGCGTGCCGTTGAGCACCTTGCGCATCACGGTGAGCAGGTAGACGACGCCGGCGCTCACGTGCAGCCCGTGAAAGCCCGTGATCATGAAGAAACATGCGCCGAACTGCGCCGCGCCCATCTCGTTGCCCCAAGGGCGGACGCCTTCATGCACGATCAGGTTCGTCCACTCGAAGGCCTGCATGCCGACGAACGCGACGCCCATGTACGCCGTGGCCAGCATGCAGGCGGCCGTCTTGTCGCGGTCGCGCCGGTACGCGTAATTGACCGCCATCGCCATCGTGCCGCTGCTGGTGATGAGCGTG
>NZ_AYXJ01000064.1:0-510 GCF_000681415.1 Pandoraea sp. E26 | reverse complement strand
CGCTCGCGCGCGCCATCGTTTGCAGCAACGGGTTGTCGCTTGCGGAGGAAGGGGGCGCGAACGCATCCGAAATGTCGCCGCCTGGCGCGGCAGTGCTACTGACGATGCGATAGATCATGAGTTCGCTCCTCAGACGCATGCGCGATACTTTGCCGCCGGACGGCCGGGGGAGCGATCGGCGGATGCGCTCAACGACGCGGGCACCTGTGCGCGCAAACGCTCGATGGCATTCGCAAGCGAGGCGGCCATGCGGCCGATCTCGCGCTCCTCGCGCTGGAATGACTCGCTGTCGAGCAGGGCATCCAGTCGCGCGAGCTTCGCGCGCGCCTGTGGCGAGTCGTCCTGCTCGAGCTCGCGTATCTCGGCGAGCGCGGCCTGATAGTCCTGCATCTGACGTTGCAGACGGCGGCCGGCCATCTGCATCTCGCCGCACAGACGTTCGTACTGGATGCGCAACGCGTCTTGCGTCGAAGGCGTCGAGGCGCTCACTGAGGACGAAAACGAGGACGA
>NZ_AYXJ01000063.1:0-1070 GCF_000681415.1 Pandoraea sp. E26 | reverse complement strand
GCTACATGCTCGACGGCATGGATACCCAAATGCTGAGCTTCGTGATTCCGACGCTCGTGGCGACGTGGGGCATCAGCCTGGCCGACGCGGGCTTCATCGGCACGCTCACGCTGCTCGCGTCCGCGCTTGGTGGTTGGGTCGCCGGCATTCTGTCGGATCGCATCGGCCGCGTGCGCACGTTGCAGCTTACGGTGCTGTGGTTCGCGGTGTTTACCGGCCTGTGCGGTCTCGCGCAGAGCTACCACCAGTTGCTCGCCGCCCGCGCATTGATGGGCTTCGGCTTCGGCGGGGAGTGGACGGCGGGCGCCGTGCTGATCGGCGAAGTCATTCGCGCTCGCGACCGGGGCAAGGCCGTTGGGCTGGTGCAATCGGGCTGGGCCATCGGATGGGGCCTGACGGCCATTCTCTATGCCGTGCTGTTCTCGCTCATGCCCGCCGAACTCGCCTGGCGCGCGCTGTTCCTGATCGGCCTGCTGCCGGCCTTGCTCGTGCTCTTCATCCGTCGCTATGTGCAGGAACCCGAGGTCTACCAGAAGGAGAAGGCCAAGCAGTCGACGTCCGATGCCGGCCCCGGTCTGGCCGCGATCTTCAGCCCGGCACTGCTCTCGACGACGATCCGCGCGGCATTGCTCACGACCGGCGCGCAAGGTGGCTACTACGCCATCACCACGTGGCTGCCCACGTACCTGAAGACGGAGCGCCATCTCACGGTCATGGGCACCGGCGGCTACCTGGCGATGATCATCTTCGGGTCGTGGGTCGGCTACCTGGCGAGCTCGTATCTGACCGACCGGCTCGGGCGCAAACCAAACTTCATCCTGTTTGCCGTGGGCTCGATGGTGATCGCGTTCTCGTACACCTCGCTGCCGCTCACCGACAGCGCCATGTTCTGGCTCGGCTTCCCGTTGGGTTTCTTCGCCTCGGGCATTTTCAGCGGCATGGGCGCATTCCTCACGGAACTGTTCCCGACGCGAGTGCGCGGTTCCGGCCAGGGCTTCTGCTACAACGTCGGCCGTGCCGTCGGCGCGCTGTTTCCGTTCCTCATCGGCATGCTCTCGAAGCAATACGGC
>NZ_AYXJ01000062.1:0-443 GCF_000681415.1 Pandoraea sp. E26 | reverse complement strand
GCGCTCGGGCGTGATCGGCTCGCCGGGGGCCAGGTCCAGCAGATGGCGAATGCCCGCCACGGCGGCGTCGCGATACTGTTCCGGGTTTTCGGACAAGAGTTTGTGCGTGACGAGCGTGCCATCCGGGCGCCGGGCGACGATGTCGGTGAAGGTACCGCCCCGATCGATCCAGAACTGCCAGCGCGAGGCGGTTTGATGCGCGGGCGCGCGGTTTTGGGCGGAGGGCGTGAGAACGTTCGTCATGGGGTCACTCGCAATTCAAAACAAAGGGCAACGGGCAATCGAATACGTGCGCTGCGATGCCGAAGGCCGGCCGTACGGCGGCAGGCGCAGGGCGCACGTCTCCCGGCGCGGGCGGATCCGACATTGCCGGACACGGCCGCACATCCATCTCGCGATCGGGAGGTCATGGGTTGGGAAAGGCGCGGCAGCGAAAGCTGCCG
>NZ_AYXJ01000061.1:0-1144 GCF_000681415.1 Pandoraea sp. E26 | reverse complement strand
GGGTGTCAGAAATTCCGTGTTCAAGGCGGGTTGGGAATCACACGGACGGTCGCACGAAACGATCGGCGTAGAGGATAGCGAATTGGTTCATGGCCGCTTTCCAGTCTTTGGCTGCACGCCCCCAATCAGCGGTGATATTGCGCAGTGCCAGCCAAATGAGTTTCGTCGCTGCATCATCCGTCGGGAAGTGACCTCGCGTCTTGATGATCTTGCGCAGTTGCGAGTTGATATTCTCGATGGCGTTCGTAGTGTATATAACCTTGCGGATGTCCGGTGGAAACGCAAAGAACGGAATCACGCGATCCCAGGCATTGCGCCACGACGTGCTCACAGTTGGGAATTTCTGGCCCCAAGGCCCGTGGGCAAACGCATCCAATTCGGCCTGGGCCGCCTCGGCGCTGGGCGCGGTGTAGATCGGTTTGAGCGCGGCAGCCAGACCCTTGCGATCCTTCCAGCTCGCGTAGTCGAGGCTGTTGCGGATCAGATGGACGATGCAGGTTTGCAGCGTCGTTGCCGGAAACACGGCGGCCAGGGCTTCAGGCATGCCTTTGAGGCCGTCGGTCACGGCGATCAGGATGTCATTGATCCCACGCGTTTTCAGGTCGTTGAACACTTTCATCCAGAACTTGGCACCTTCGGTGTTCTCGATCCACAGGCCCAGGATGTCGCGTGAGCCGTCAGGCAACACGCCCAGTGCCAGATAGACAGCCTTGTTACGCACCACGGCGTCTTCGCGAATCTTGACCCGCAGCGCGTCGAAGAACACGACCGGATACATCGGCTCCAGCGCCCGGGCCTGCCAGGCAGTGACCTCGGCCATCACCTCGTCGGTCACGGAACTGATGAAGTCGGGTGAGACCTCGGTGCCGTACTGCTCCAGCAGGAAGCCCTGAATCTCGCGCACAGTCATGCCTCGGGCATACATGGCGACAATCTTGTCGTCGAAGCCCGTGAAGCGGCGTTCGTGCTTGGGAATCAGCAGCGGCTCGAAGCTGCCGTCACGGTCGCGGGGCACCTCGATGCGCATCGGGCCGTCCTCAGTCAGCACCGTCTTGGCACCTCGGCCGTTGCGCTGATTGGTGACGTTGGCCGGTTTGGCCCCGCCGGCCGGGTAGCCGAGATGGTGGTTCATCTCGCCGCCCAG
>NZ_AYXJ01000060.1:0-1160 GCF_000681415.1 Pandoraea sp. E26 | reverse complement strand
GTCGACGGACAGCGCGCCCGAGAACGTGTCGCTGCCCGCCTGCGCGAGCATGGCGTACGCGAACGTGCCGCCCACGCCGTCGCCCACGAGAATCGGCGGCGTGTAGCCCGGCAGCTTCACGGCCGCCTCGACCCAGCGGCCGAAGTTGTCGAGATCGCCCGCGGCGTAGACGCACGCGATGTCGTCCTTCGTGTAGTTCGCCATCAGGCGCGCGGTGTCGATGCCCGCCACCAACGCGCCGGTTTCCGCGAGCGCGCGGGCCATGCGTTCGGCACGCGGCGTCCAGCCGTCATCGTCCGAGAAGAACAGCACGGTGGCATTCGGCTCGCCGTCCGGCCGGAAGATCGGCACGTTCTCGAAGCGCCCGTGGGTCATGATTTCCGGCGTGGCGTTGCCCGCGCCACGGAAGGCCGCCGCCCCCGCGGCGGCGGCCGCAGCCTGCGGCATCACCGGCGAGGGCACGCTCGAAGCCGCCGCAGGCGGCTGCGCGGCCGGCCCCGCCTTCGGCGCGGGGCGAAGCAGATTGGGGCGATGCTCCGGCGCCAGGGGCGCCGTCTGCGCCCGCGCGGTAACCGGTGCCATCGCCGCCGACCACCCCAGCACGCCCGCCGCGAGATGCCGCGCCAGACGGGCGACACCCGTCTTCCCGAAACGATGCCGGCCCGCGTACCTGCTGTCTGCGCTGCCATGCGTCGCCATCGTCTTCCCCGTCATTTCGTAATCATCCCTTTCCAGCCGCCTCCCACGAGCGCCGCCACGTCGGCGAGCGTGAGCATCGGCGCGATGCCGCCCGGCGTCATCAGATAGCGCGCCTCCCACTGCGGATCGAATTTGTCCTTGAAACTGCGCAGCCCACGGAAGTTGTAGAAGCGTGCGCCATGCGCAAACATCATGCGCCCGAAGCGATGCCAGCGGGGCGCGAGTTGATGCGTCTCCATGCCGGACATCGGCGCCATGCCCAGCCCGAAGCGCTGATACCCCTGATCCTTGAAATGCAGCATCAGCTTCGCGAACAGGAAGTCCATGGTGCCCGGCGGCGCGTCGGGCACCTGGCGCATCAGGTCGATGCTCGCCTCGATGCGCTGCACATCCGGGCACATCAGCGTGGCAAATGCCACGAGGCGCGATTCACGTCGCACCAGCGCGACCGGCTGGCGCGA
>NZ_AYXJ01000059.1:0-2224 GCF_000681415.1 Pandoraea sp. E26 | reverse complement strand
TCGGCTTCGTCGAGCACGAGAATCTCCACGCCCGACAGGTCCACCGTTTTTTGCTGCATGTGGTCGAGCAGACGTCCCGGCGTGGCAACGAGAATGTCGACGCCGCGCGCGAGCTGCTTGACCTGCGGCACCATCGACACACCGCCGAACACGGTCATCGACGTGAGACGCAGATACTTGCCGTATTGGGTCACGCTCTCCTCGACCTGGGCCGCCAGCTCGCGCGTGGGGGTCAGCACGAGCGCGCGCACCGGGCGCTTGCCGTTGGCCGCCGCCGGACGCGCGCGCGCCGAGAGCATTTGCAGGATGGGCAGCGTGAAGCCGGCGGTTTTGCCGGTGCCGGTCTGGGCGCCGGCGAGGAGATCGCCGCCTTGCAGGACGGCCGGAATCGCTTGCAGTTGAATCGG
The DNA here is from genome assembly GCF_000681415.1 of Pandoraea sp. E26. Classification (NCBI taxonomy): domain Bacteria; kingdom Pseudomonadati; phylum Pseudomonadota; class Betaproteobacteria; order Burkholderiales; family Burkholderiaceae; genus Pandoraea; species Pandoraea sp. E26. The sequence goes on along the minus strand of NZ_AYXJ01000059.1, from coordinate 1,817 downwards.
AGTCGGGTGGGTATAGCCGAGGTCGGCGACCGCACGCAGGATGTCGGCCGACAGGCCGAGCTTTTCAAAAGACATATATAGACCAATGCGCGGACTCCACGATGTGTGTCCCCGCGCGTATCGATGTTGTTTGTTCTTGATGGAATGCCCGCGTCGGGCGTGCAACGGGCGTCACGCTCATGTGGGCGACGCGCCTGAAGACGCCGGCAAGACGACCCGCCGGGGAATGAGAAACAAGTGGCTTGGCGGGCGAGGCCGTCGCGGGTACGGCCGTGTCTTGAAAGCACGTAGTTTACCATGCGGCCATCCGCAAGTCAGTGAGCGCCGGAGAAACGCCTGCCCGCACCCCGGACATGCGCGAGCCGCTACACTCACGTCATTGCCCCAACCGCCGTTGCGCCAACGCCCCTACCGTGCGATTCGACCTGACCGATTTGCGTTTGTGCCTGCTGGTGGCCGATGCCGGCAGTATCACGGGCGGCGCCGAGCGCGCCCATCTCACGCTCGCTTCCGCCAGCGCTCGCATCCGGGGGCTGGAGGAGACGCTGGGCGTGGCGTTGTTCGAGCGCCATCGGCAGGGGGTGATTCCCTCGCCTGCCGGACGCGCCCTGCTCGCCCACGCTCGCCGCGTGCTCGCGCAGATCGAGCAGATGCGCGGCGAGCTGGGCGAATACGCCGCTGGTCTCAAGGGCAACGTGCGCATCGCCTCCAACACGGTCGCCATGTCGGAATTCCTGCCCGACTTGCTCGGGGCCTTTCTCGCCAACCATCCGAACGTGGAAATCTCGCTGCGCGAGCAGACCAGCCCGGCGGTCGTGCAAGCCGTGCTCGAGGGCGCGGCGGACGTCGGCGTGGTCTCCGACTGGATAGAGCTCACCGGCCTCGAGACCGTGCCCTTCCGTCAGGACCGGCTGGTCGTCGTCACGCCGCCGGGCCACGCGCTGGCCACACGGCAAGCACTCAACTTCATTGACGTGCTCGACGAGGAATTCATCGGCCTGCCGGAGCCAAGCGCATTGGCCGAGCATCTCGACGGCCATGCGAAGCAGGCCGGACGCCCCTTGCGCTACCGCCTGCGCCTGCGCGACTTCGACAGCCTGTGTCGCGCCGTGGCGGCCGGCGCCGCGCTGGGCATCGTGCCGCTCAACGCCGCGCGCCGCTGCGCCACGCTGGGCATCGGCATCGTGCCGCTGTGCGACCCGTGGGCGCTGCGCACGCTGGTGCTGTGCGTGCGCGAGCGCGACGCCCTCCCCGTCCACGCACGCCAGTTGCTCGACCATCTTCAGGCGCCGGGCGCGGACACCGGCCCCCCCTTCGACACGCCCGGCACGCCCGACACGCCCGACACTCACGAAGCATGCGACACCCATCAAACGCACGGTGTGCGGGATGCGAACGCCTCCGGCAACCCGAACATCGCCATCGGCATAAGCAAAAACGGCACGACGTAATCGTCGTGCCGTGGGGGCCGCGTCGCGGGTGCCGCCCGTTAGCCCGTTACATGGCCGCCGGCGTCGACTTGCCGCGTCCGCGCAGCAGCGCGTACAGGATGATGGCGCCGAACGTGGCGCAACCGATGCCGCCGAGCGAGAACGCCCCGAACTTCAGCGTGAAGTCACCGGCGCCGAGCACCAGCGTGACCGCCGCCACGATCAGGTTGCGGTTATCCGAAAAGTCGACCTTGTTCTGCACCCAGATGCGCGCGCCGGCCACCGTGATCAGACCGAACACGACAATCGACACACCGCCGAGCACCGGGCCCGGGATCGTCTGGATGATCGCGCCGAACTTCGGCGAGAAGCCCAGCACCAGGGCGA
>NZ_AYXJ01000058.1:0-1081 GCF_000681415.1 Pandoraea sp. E26 | reverse complement strand
CTTAGTCTCTAGCTTCAAGTGCAACACTTTGAATCGAGTAAGGTGTTGCGATGAGGAAGTACAAGCATCTGAGCGCGGAAGAACGCGCGGTCATCATGATCGAACATCGAAGCGGCAGCAGCACAAGAGCCATCGCACGACGACTCGGGCGAAGCGCCTCGACGGTTTCACGCGAACTCGCACGCAACGGCGATACGGCGGCGCACTACGATGCAACGCGTGCGGCGTCGACGTACCGTGCTCGTCGTGAAGGTTGCGGCCGCCGGCGCAAGCTGCGTGCTGGCAGCGCGCTGTATCGGCATGTGCATGACCGACTGGTCTATTGGCGCTGGTCGCCGCAGCAGATTGCTGCCAGACTTCGCCGTATGTATCCCGACGATCCCGACCAACGCGTCAGCCACGAAACGATTTACGCTGCGATATACGCCCATCCACGAGGCGGGCTCAAGCAGGCAATGATCGAAGCATTGCGCCAGGAAAAGCCCGCGCGTGGACGCCGACGCACAACGCTCGCTGGCGGCGGATTCGTGCCCGAAGCGCTGCGCATCGTTCACCGGCCTGAGGAGATTGAGCTGCGGCAACTGCCGGGACATTGGGAAGGCGACCTCATCAAGGGGGCGTTCAACCGTTCCTCCGTGGGCACGCTGGTGGAGCGCAAGACGCGTTTCGTCGTGCTGTGCCGCATGGACGGCTGTACGGCCCAGAACGCTCTGGAGGGTTTCACGCGCCAGATGAAGAAGCTGCCGGCTTTTCTGCGCGAGAGCCTGACCTACGATCGCGGAACGGAAATGAGTTGCCATGTCGAGCTCTCCAGGCGATTGAATCTCGATATCTGGTTTGCTGATCCGCACGCGCCTTGGCAGCGCGGCAGCAACGAGAACACCAACGGTTTGCTGCGCCAGTTTCTGCCCAAAGGCATCGACCTATCGGCAGTCACTCAGATCCAGCTAAACGACATTGCCAAACTGCTCAACGGCCGGCCTCGTCAGACCCTCGGATGGGATACGCCGGAGGAGGCAATGGCCAAAGAGCTGGAAATCAACCGATTCGCTAATCGTTGCGCTTGATTTTTGAGACCGCC
>NZ_AYXJ01000057.1:0-1764 GCF_000681415.1 Pandoraea sp. E26 | reverse complement strand
CCCCCGTTGCCGAACGTGCCTCCACCGCCAAAGCCGAAGCTGTTCGCGCTGTAGTCGGAATGATTCTGGATGTCGGGTACGTCAACGTGCCCGTCGTGAGTTGGTTCTTCGACGGGTCTGCCGTGCTGGCGATATACGAGCCCTGCAGATCCGTATTCCCCGCAACATTGATGTCGAATCCGCCAGAGCCCGCCTGAATCCCCGCTTGCTCAACCACACCCGCATAGTTGCCGCTCGCGTTACCGCGCGAATAGCTGAAGCTCCCCGACGCGCCGCCCATGCTTGCGCTGAACCCGCCACCCATACTCTCCTGATGTGCCGAACTCTCGCTCGTGTCCTGCACGCTGGCGATGTTCAGATCGCCGCCCACACGCGCAATCACATTGTCCGCATTCACATTGCCGCCGACGATATTCGTATCGCCGCCGCTCACAATCACCGCGGAATTTATTTTGAGGAAGGCTTTATGAGCGATGCCTTATTCCTTACGCCCCACCGTCATCAGGCAACGCCCCTCACATGAGCAATTGAAACTCAACCAATCTCTGCTACGTCCGCAAATTCAGGTATTTCCCACTTTAGTTTTCAGTATTCCAGCCAGTCCAGATGACGAGGTTGCATTACCAATCCCGCCTCGCATCGGATATCGCTTCGAGCAACGCCGGATAGGTTACCAAAAACGCCACGTCTTTACTTCTACCGAGATTCCCTTCAAGCGCAGCCTCAAGAATTTCCGCACACTCCTTCAACCTCAAGGAAATCACCACCCCAGATATTTAACTTCATTACTTCATCGAAAATCCACCACCATAAATTCGCTAAAAATTGATTAATCTTAATTAAACAGATTCAACCAACCAAACAAAAAATCACCATCAAACACTAAAAACAAATTTTCAATTAATTTACAAAACATTGAAAAGCAAAGAAATATTATTTTTCCACCAAAAGCAACCGTGAAATCTCAGCCAAAACCGTAGAATCCAACTTTTCCATAGGCTCTATCGAGAGGCTTCGCGGATATTCTTCATAAACCACTCTGAATCGTTTTCCGTCAAAAGTGAAATTCCACCATTTTGTGTCAACGGATACCGCGTCATCATTCGCAACTGTCATCACGTCACTAGCACCAAGGCGACTGAGGATATCCTCGACAATACTCGGAGCGCTGCCCCAATCAACGCGCTCCTGGACCGAGATATATCGGAATCCAGTCGGCGATGTTTCCAAAGTGGTTTTCATTATTTTCCGAATCCAAAGTCTTGTCCGCCAGGGCGAGCAGCACCGTTAGCAATATCCGTCCACGACAGCCCCTTCTGTCTGAGTTGTTCAACTGAGGGCCCCAGTTTGTTCCCGTACTTCTCCACGTTTCTCGCTTCCGCCGCCGCCACGAAGTCTGGAGGGGATATGTCTCGATATTGCAGTTTAAGTGCGTTTCTCTCGTGATCTGCAATGAGAATTCTGGACCACCTGGGGCGTTAGTTTTTCGGCAAACTTTACCCTTGGAAAAAGGAGGAGTTTGCTATGAAACGCAAGCGCTTTTCAGTCGAGCAGATTGTGGCGGTACTGAAGCAGGCCGAGTTGGGAATGCCGGTGGCCGATCTCATCCGTCACGTCGGTATTTCGGAGCAGACGTTTTATCGCTGGAAGAAGCAATATGCCGGTATGCAGTCAGATCAGGTACGTGAGCTCAAACAGTTGCAAGACGAGAACGCACGGCTCAAGAAGCTAGTGGCCGAGCTAAGCCTGGACAAGGCCATTCTG
>NZ_AYXJ01000056.1:0-2349 GCF_000681415.1 Pandoraea sp. E26 | reverse complement strand
CAAAGTCCGGGCGCCGGCGGGCGCGGCGGCAGCGGTATTGCGCTCTCGAACGGGGCCAGCGCGACCAATGTCGGCGCGGTATCCGGCGGTGTCGGCGGCAGAGGCGGGGCGCCCACCGTGGGAATGTCCGCCGGCCAGACGGCGAGCGGTGGAGATGGCGCAACGCTCTCGACGGGGGCCATGCTGACGAATGGCGGAACCATTGTCGGCGGCACGGGGACGTTTTCGGCGTTGGGGCCGACCGAGCCCGGAAGCCAGGGCGGCGCGGGGGTGCGGCTGGATACGGGCGCTACGCTGGTCAACGCGCCAGGAGGGACAATCACCGGCGGGCTGAGCCCGACGCAGGAAGGCGTGGCTGGCGTCATCGTCGGCCGGGGCGCCACGGTGAACAACGCCGGTCTGATTGCAGGCGGGGCGAGTTTCAGCTTCAGCGGTGCGGCGCAGGGCGGCGTTGGGTTGCTCGCGACCGGCGGCGGCACCGTGAACCTCAGTGGCACCATTACCGGTGGAACCGACACGTATGGGAATCACCCCGGCAACGCCGTACGGATGATCGGCGGCGGCAATATGCTGAAGCTCGAAAGCGGTTACACGCTGAATGGTCTCGCGGTGAGCCAGAGTGGCGGCGCTGCTGCCCCGGACATTCTCGCACTCGGCGGGAGCGCCGACGACACGTTCGACGTCAGTCAGATCGGCAATGCGTTCATCGGCTTTGGCGCTTACGCGAAGCGCGACGCCAGTACCTGGACGCTCACGGGCGCGACTTCAGCCGTTACGCCCTGGTCGGTCGATGCGGGGCGGCTTACCGTGACCCAGGACGCAAGCCTCGGCGCCACGTCGGGCGCGCTCACGCTCAACGGCGGGGCGTTTCACGTGGCGGGCACGGGGTACACCTCGACGTCGCGCACGCTCGTGCTCGGCCCGCAGGGCGGGGAGATCAACATCGAGGCGGCGTCGAACACCTTTTCCGTGAATCAGGCGATGACGGGCGGCGGAGGCGTCACGAAGGCGGGGCAGGGAACGTTGAGCCTTGCCGCGCCAAACCGCTATACCGGGGCGACGCGCGTGAAGGAGGGCACGCTGCAACTCACCTCGAACGCATCGATTGCGAGTTCGTCCGGCGTCGAGATTGCGCCCGGCGCGCTGTTCGATATCGCGAGCGCGGGCGCGCAAACGGTCGGCGCGTTGAGCGGCGGCGGGCGTGTCAGCCTCGGCGCCTCGACACTGACGTCGGATTCGGCACTCGACAGTGTCTTCTCCGGCACCCTTGACGGCAGTGGCGGGCTTACGAAGAACGGCTCGGGCCTGCTGATTCTCAATGGCGTCAATACCTACACGGGCCCGACGACGGTGAACGGCGGCACGCTGGAAGTCGGCGATCTGAATACGCCGACGGCGAGCCTCGTCAGTGAAGTGCAGGTGAATGCCGCCGGTACATTGCGTGGTCATGGCACGATTGCGGGCAACGTGCGCAATGCCGGCACGGTACGCCCGGGTGGCTCCATCGGCACGCTCACGATCAACGGCAATTTCTCGCAATCCCCGTCGGGTACGCTGGCGTTCGATGTCAGTCCGTCAGCGGCGTCGCAATTGGTCGTGAACGGCACGGCGACGCTTGCCGGCACGCTTCAAGTGCTCTTCGGGCCGGGCACCTACTCGGCAACGTCCTATCGGCTTCTCACGGCAAACACCGTCGTGGGCGCGTTCGCGAATGTTGTGTCGAATGTGCCGGATGGATTTGTCCTGGACGTCGCGTCGTTGGCGAACGGTACGGTCGCGTCGCTGGGTGCGGTTGTCATTGCCCCGACCCATGCCACGCTTTTCGGCGCGGTCGCGAGCGCGGCGATGCGTGAGACGCAACGAACCAACGAAGCCCTGCTGGCGCGCGTCGGGTCGTCGTGCAATCTTCCTGTTGCAGGTCGCACGGATTGCGCGGGCCCCGGCACGGCCGGCTGGGTTGCGCTCACCGGCCAGAATGCCAGGATCGATGGCGAGCGCGGCATTCCCTCGTACGACAGCCGCACGTTCGGATTCCTGGCGGGCCTGGAGACGCGCGCAGGCGACTGGACGGTTGGCGTGGCCGCGGGCTACACGCACGACGACGTCTCCGAGTCGACCGGCACGAAGGGCACCATCGACGCGGTACGCCTCGCAGCGTACGGTGGACGGTGGTTTGGGCCGGTCAATGTGGGAGCCACGGCAGGCTATGCGTACGACTTCATTTCCACCACGCGCGGTTTCGGTGCGCTCGGCAACGCGCAGGCGGACGGGAATGCGCAGGAGTTCCATGCGGGATTGCAGGGCAGCCTTCCGCTCCCCGTTGGCCCGTTGATCGTCACGCCGCGCGTG
>NZ_AYXJ01000055.1:0-1591 GCF_000681415.1 Pandoraea sp. E26 | reverse complement strand
ATCGCGGTGGAAGAGGCGGTGCGTCTGAAGGAAGCGGGCGTGGCCACGGAAGTGATCGCGGTGTCGGCGGGGGTTTCGCAGTCGCAGGAGACGCTGCGCACGGCGCTGGCCATTGGTGCGGACCGCGCGATCCTGATCGAGTCGGACGACGAGTTGCAGCCGTTGGCGGTGGCGAAGTTGCTCAAGGCGATCGTCGACAAGGAGCAGCCGCAACTGGTGATCCTGGGCAAGCAGGCGATTGACGACGATTCGAACCAGACCGGGCAGATGCTCGCGGCGCTGGCCCGGCTGCCGCAGGCGACGTTCGCCTCGAAGGTGACGGTGGCGGACAACCGCGCGCAAGTCACGCGTGAAGTGGACGGCGGTCTGGAGACGGTGTCGCTGTCGCTGCCGGCGGTGATCACGACGGACCTGCGCCTGAACGAGCCGCGTTACGTGACGTTGCCCAACATCATGAAGGCGAAGAAGAAGCCGCTGGAGACGGTCAAGCCGGCGGATCTGGGCGTGGATGTGACGCCGCGGCTGAAGACGCTGAAGGTGGCCGAGCCGCCCAAGCGCAGCGCGGGTGTGAAGGTGGCGGACGTGGCAGCGCTCGTCGAGAAGCTCAAGAGCGAAGCGAAGGTCATCTGAGGGGAGACGACGAGATGAGCATTCTGGTAATTGCGGAACACGACAACCAGTCGATCAAGGCGGCCACGCTCAACACGGTGGCGGCGGCGCTGCAATGCGGCGAGGACGTGCATGTGCTGGTGGCGGGCAACAACGCGAAGGCGGCGGCAGACGCCGCGGCGCAGATCGCGGGCGTGAAGAAGGTGTTGCTGGCCGAGGCGGCGTATTTCGGCGACGGGCTGGCGGAGAACATTGCCGACGAGGTGGTGTCGATCGCGGGCGGGTATACGCACATCCTGGCGCCGGCGACGGCGTACGGGAAGAACATTGCGCCGCGCGTGGCGGCCCTGCTGGATGTGGCGCAGATCTCGGACATCACGAAGGTCGACAGTGCGGACACGTTCGAGCGCCCGATCTACGCGGGCAACGCGATTGCGACGGTGCAGAGCGCGGACAAGGTGAAGGTGATCACGGTGCGCTCGACGGGCTTCGACGCGGTGTCGGCCACGGGAGGCAGCGCGGCGGTGGAGTCGGTGGCGGCGACGCCGGACGCGGGCGTGTCGCAGTTCGTTGGGCGGGAAGTGACGAAGCTGGACCGTCCGGAGCTCACGAGCGCGAAGATCATCGTCTCGGGCGGGCGTGGGCTGGGCAGTGGCGAGAACTACACGAAGGTGCTGGAGCCGCTGGCGGACAAGCTGGGTGCGGCGCTGGGCGCGTCGCGCGCGGCGGTGGACGCGGGTTACGTGCCGAACGACTATCAGGTGGGCCAGACCGGCAAGATCGTGGCGCCGCAACTGTACGTCGCGGTGGGTATCTCGGGTGCGATCCAGCATTTGGCCGGGATGAAGGATTCGAAGGTGATCGTGGCGATCAACAAGGATCCGGAGGCGCCGATTTTCTCGGTGGCGGACTACGGCCTGGTGGGCGACCTGTTCACGGTGGTGCCGGAGCTCACGGGCGCGCTGTAAGCCGGTGAGGACAG
>NZ_AYXJ01000054.1:0-987 GCF_000681415.1 Pandoraea sp. E26 | reverse complement strand
TGCGAGAGCAACGCGTTCACTGCGTCGTCGGCGAGCGCGCCGAGGGCGTCCTCGAGTGCGGCCATGCCATCGTCCGAGAGCGGTGCCTCGATCATGCGCTCGCGCATCGCTGTCTGATCGGCGAGCCCCATGCCGTAAGCCGACAGCACACCGGCGAGCGGATGCGCGAAAACCTTCGTCATGCCCAGGGCGTCGGCCACCCCGCAGGCGTGCTGACCGCCCGCGCCACCAAACGTCGTCAGCACATAGCGGCTCACGTCGTGACCGCGTTGCACCGAGATTTTCTTGATGGCGTTCGCCATGCTGCCGATCGCGATTTCGAGGAAGCCTTCGGCGAGGGCCTCCGGCGTCTGGCGGCGCCCGGTGGCCTGCTCGATCTCGGCGGCCAGGGCGGTGAACTTCGCCACGACGACATCGCGATCCAGCGCCTCGTCGGCGCACGGACCGAACACCTTCGGGAAATGCGCGGGCTGAATCTTGCCGAGCATGACGTTGCAGTCGGTCACCGTGAGTGGGCCGCCGCGACGGTAGGCCGCCGGCCCCGGATTCGCGCCGGCCGAGTCGGGCCCCACGCGCAGGCGCGTGCCGTCGAACGACAGCACGGAGCCGCCGCCCGCGGCCACTGTATGGATGCTCATCATCGGCGCACGCATGCGCACGCCCGCGACCTGCGTCTCGAAAACACGCTCGAATTCGCCGTTGTAGTGCGAGACGTCAGTGGACGTGCCGCCCATGTCGAAGCCGATCACCCGTTCGAACCCCGCCGCGCTCGATGCGCGCACCATGCCGACGATGCCGCCCGCCGGGCCGGACAGGATGGCGTCCTTGCCCTGGAAGTTGTCGGCGCGCGTGAGTCCGCCGCTGCTTTGCATGAACTGGAGGTTCACCCCCGGCATTTCCTGCGCGACCTGTTCCACGTAGCGCCGAAGAATCGGCGAGAGATACGCGTCGACGACCGTCGTGTCGCCGCGCGAGACGAGCTTCATG
>NZ_AYXJ01000053.1:0-1358 GCF_000681415.1 Pandoraea sp. E26 | reverse complement strand
CAGCTCGCTTACTGCTTGCTCGCTGCGAAGAAGTGAGATTATGCCGAGGACCTCACATGCTGTCAACAGCGAAATCGCGAAAATGTTCAAAAATGAACTGCACCGCCGCATGGCGGCGTCCCCCCTCATCCCGCCCCGGATCTCACGCCGCCCGACCCATGTGTTCCGCGCGGATCATGTCGATCAGATGGCGTAATCCCGGCAATGTCTGCCGGCGACTCGGATAGTACATCGACAACGGCGGTCCATCCACCGCCCAATCCGTCAGCACCGCTTCGAGCTTGCCGCTCGCGAGCTCGGTCGACACGTTGCGCTCGAGCACGTACCCCAGCCCGAGTCCGCCCACCGCCGCCGCAATCACGCCGTCGCTCTCGTTGATGCTCAAGGCGCCAGGCACATCCAGTTCGATCGCCGTCGGCCCGTTGCCCAGTTCCCATTTGTACAGGGTGTTGTCTCCCAGTCGCATCCGGATGCAGTTGTGGGACATCAGGTCCTGCGGCGTCTTCGGGCGGCCGCATTTCGCCAGGTATTCAGGCGATCCCACGACAATCCACTTCAGGGTGGGGGTGAGCGGCGTCGCGATCATGTCCCCCGGTACGGTATCGCCATACCGCATGCCGGCATCGAACCCCTCTGCCACGATATCGAGCATTCGGTCATCCACGGTGACATCGAGTTCGATGTCCGGATACGACGCGACGAAACGCGGAAGAATCGGATCCAGCAATAAACGCGCCGCATCGCGCGGCACGTTCAGGCGCAGCCGTCCCGCCGGCGACGCACGGTAACGATCGAGGGCACCGATGGCCGATGCGATCTGCTCCAGCCCCTGCTCGAGCTCCTTGGCCAGCGCCGCGCCCGCCGCCGTCGGCGACACCGAGCGGCTCGTGCGATTCAACAGCTTCACGCCCAGGCGCGCTTCCAGATTGCGCATCGCGTGACTCAAGGCCGAAGTGGTCACGCCCAACTCGGTGGCGGCCTCCCGGAAACTCTGCCGACGGCAGATGGTGACGAAGACGTTCAGATCGGCAAGCTCGCCGCGAGTGAAAGCAGGCATGTATTTCCCAACAAGTAGCTAGCAACGAAAACAACTGACATCCAACGCGTGCCCGACGTGCGAAATACCCGTTGAGCAATATTCACGTTTTTATGAGGTAAATTCTACCGAGTTCTTTTTCGAATGCGGAGGTGTGAGCGTGCTTCGTGACGCAAACGCGACAATGAGGCGCGGGGACGTGGGTCACATGGCACGCCATGGCATCTTCGGGTGGACGATGCCGTGCGTGCCTTGCGCAACGCCTTTGCGCGGAGGAGAGTGGCTTTTCGGGAGGGAATGAAAAAAGCCGATGATCTTTCGA
>NZ_AYXJ01000052.1:0-17062 GCF_000681415.1 Pandoraea sp. E26 | reverse complement strand
ATGGAAGTTCGCGAACTCCTGTCGAAGTACGACTTCCCGGGCGACGATCTGCCGATCATCAAGGGTTCGGCCAAGCTGGCGCTGGAAGGCGACAAGGGCGAACTCGGCGAAGTGGCTATCCTGAACCTGGCCGAAGCGCTCGACACGTACATCCCGACGCCGGAGCGCGCCATCGACAAGGCCTTCCTGATGCCGGTGGAAGACGTGTTCTCGATCTCGGGCCGCGGTACGGTTGTGACCGGTCGCGTTGAGTCGGGTGTCATCAAGGTCGGCGAAGAAATCGAAATCGTCGGTATCACCCCGACGGTGAAGACGACCTGCACGGGCGTGGAAATGTTCCGCAAGCTGCTCGACCAAGGTCAGGCTGGCGACAACGTCGGTATCCTGCTGCGCGGCACGAAGCGTGAAGAAGTTCAGCGCGGTCAAGTGCTGGCCAAGCCGGGTTCGATCACGCCGCACACGGAATTCACGGGCGAAGTGTACGTTCTGTCGAAGGATGAAGGTGGTCGTCACACCCCGTTCTTTAACAACTACCGTCCGCAGTTCTACTTCCGTACCACGGACGTGACGGGCTCGATCACCCTGCCGGAAGGCAAGGAAATGGTTATGCCGGGCGATAACGTTTCGATCTCGGTCAAGCTGATCGCTCCGATCGCCATGACCGAAGGTCTGCGTTTCGCAATCCGCGAAGGTGGCCGTACCGTCGGCGCCGGCGTGGTTGCAAAGATCGTAGCTTAAGCCGGTACCTTAACGGTCCGCGCTTACGGGGTCAGCTTTTGGCGGCTGGCCCCTCTGCTGTTTTAGGGGTATAGCTCAACTGGCAGAGCGTCGGTCTCCAAAACCGAAGGTTGGGGGTTCGATTCCCTCTGCCCCTGCCAAACAACTGTTTGCAAGCTGGAAATGGCGAATTCTCCCGTAGAAACTGTACGTACGACTGGCGACAAGCTGCTGCTGGCTCTGGCCGGAGTGCTCGTCATTGCAGGCGTCGTGGCGTTCTACGCGCTGGAGCAACAGGCGCTGTATGTGCGCGTTGCTGCCATCGTCGTCGTTCTGGCCATCGCGGCAGGTGTTGCATTGGCATCGCAAACTGGCAAAGGCTTCCTGGCTTTTGCCAAGGATGCGTATCGGGAAGTGGGTAAGGTCGTTTGGCCGACCCGTAAAGAGGCCGCCCAAACGACCGCGATCGTCTTCGCGTTCGTCATTGTCATGGCGCTGTATCTCTGGATCAGCGACAAGACGATCGAGTGGGCGGTATTCTCTTTGATTCTTGGCTGGAAGTGATATGTCTGATACCGGGGCTGCACCGAGTAAGAAGCGCTGGTACGTCGTTCATGCGTATTCCGGCATGGAAAAGAGCGTAGCCAAGGCGTTGAAAGAGCGCGTTGTGCGCGAGGGTATGGAAGACTACTTCGGCGAGATTCTCGTTCCGACCGAAGAAGTTGTTGAAATCAAAGGTGGCCACAAGTCGGTCACCGAGCGTCGTTTCTTCCCCGGCTATGTGCTGTGCGAGATGGAAATGACGGACGACACCTGGCATTTGGTGAAGAACACGCCGAAAGTCACGGGTTTCGTTGGCGGCACGGGTAATCGTCCGATTCCGATCCGTAAGGAAGAGGTCGACGCGATCATGTCGCAAATCAAGGACGGGGTGGAAAAGCCGCGTCCCAAGACGTTGTTCGAAGTGGGCGAGCTGGTTCGAGTCAAGGATGGTCCTTTCACGGACTTCAACGGCTCAGTCGAAGAAGTGAATTACGAAAAATCCCGCCTCCGTGTGTCCGTCACTATTTTCGGACGAGCGACTCCGGTAGAACTGGAGTTCGGACAAGTCGAAAAGATCTAAGAATAAAATGCGCCGGCGCGACGTCCGGCGCGTTTTTGCGTTTGGTGACAACCGTCGCCGAGGAGCGCCAGTAACCGAATTCCCGGTGAAAACGCGCTATGACTCAACCCCGAATATGCGCCACATATTCGCTCCGGAGTAAACCATGGCAAAGAAAATCATCGGCTTTATCAAGCTGCAGATTCCTGCAGGTAAAGCCAACCCGTCGCCCCCCGTGGGCCCGGCCCTGGGTCAGCGCGGCCTGAACATCATGGAGTTCTGCAAGGCGTTCAACGCCCAGACGCAGAGCCTCGAGCCGGGTCTGCCGATTCCGGTGGTGATCACCGCTTTCGCAGACAAGAGCTTCACGTTCGTCCTGAAGACCCCGCCGGCAACGGTGCTGATCAAGAAGGCTGCCAACCTGCAAAAGGGTTCGAGCAAGCCGCACACCGACAAGGTGGGCAAGATCACCCGCGCACAAGCGGAAGAAATCGCGAAGACCAAGATGCCTGACCTTACCGCCTCCGATCTGGACGCCGCGGTTCGCACCATCGCTGGCAGCGCACGTTCGATGGGCATCACGGTGGAGGGTCTGTAATGGCTAAGATCTCGAAGCGTCAACAAGCACTGGCCGCAAAGGTCGATCGCAACAAGCTGTACCCGGTCGGCGACGCTCTGGCCCTGGTCAAGGAATGCGCAAGCGCCAAGTTCGACGAGTCGATCGACGTCGCCGTGCAACTGGGCGTGGATGCGAAGAAGTCGGACCAAGTGGTTCGTGGTTCGGTGGTTCTGCCCGCCGGTACCGGCAAGTCGGTTCGCGTCGCTGTTTTCGCCCAGGGCGAAAAGGCCGAGCAAGCCAAGGCCGCCGGTGCTGAAATCGTCGGTATGGAAGACCTCGCCGAGCAGATCAAGGCCGGCAACATGGACTTCGACATCGTGATCGCTTCGCCGGACACGATGCGTATCGTCGGTACGCTGGGTCAGATCCTCGGCCCGCGCGGCCTGATGCCGAACCCGAAGGTCGGCACGGTCACCCCGGACGTGGCCACGGCAGTGAAGAACGCCAAGGCCGGTCAGGTCCAGTTCCGCGTCGACAAGGCCGGTATCATCCACGCGACCATCGGCCGCGCTTCGTTCGAACCGACCGCGCTTCAACAGAACCTGTCGGCTCTGCTGGAAGCCCTGACGAAGGCCAAGCCGGCTTCGAGCAAGGGTGTCTACCTGCGCAAGATCGCCCTGTCGAGCACGATGGGCGTTGGCGTGCGCGTGGACCAGGCCAGCCTCTCGGCCTAAGCAACAGTATCGCAATCGCAGGGTGATGGCGTCCCCTGCGATGGCTGGGATCCATCGGATCGACAGCCGGTAGCAAAAGACTTTGGGCGGAAGCGGTTTCTTTGGAAAGCGCTTCCGGTTATCAAAGACCGTTGGCGGGAATGGGCAAGTCCTGACGCTCCCTTAATACGCCAGCCAACGCAGATGGCGAACCCGAACAAGTTATGCAGTCACACCGCCGTGTCCGGGAAACCGGGCGCGGAGGTAGAAACTCCAGACATGTCGGTAAGCCGTTAGTGGAACGGCGTCACCATGAGGTGATGTCAATTTTGGAGGTTAACCGTGGCACTTAATCTTGATGATAAGAAAGCCGTCGTGGCTGAAGTATCGGCGCAAGTCGCCGGCGCTTCGACCATCGTTGTGGCTGAATATCGCGGAATCACGGTTGGCGATCTGACGAAGCTTCGCGCCAATGCGCGTCAGCAAGGCGTCTACCTGCGCGTTCTGAAGAACACGCTGGCTCGCCGCGCGGTGGAAAACACCCCGTTTGCTGATCTGGCTGAGCAGATGACCGGTCCTCTGATCTACGGTATCTCGACGGATCCCGTAGCCGCTGCGAAAGTCCTGAACGACTTTTCGAAGGGCAACGACAAGTTGATCTTGAAGGCCGGCTCGTACGACGGCAAGGTGATGGACAAGGCAGGCGTGCAAGCGCTGGCCTCGATCCCGAGCCGCGACGAACTGCTCGCGAAGTTGCTGGGTGTCATGCAAGCGCCGGTTTCCGGCTTTGCTCGCGTCCTGGCTGCCGTGGCAGAGAAGAAGCAAGCGGAAGCTGCTTAAGTCTCTCCCCGGTTACACGATCGCTGACTTCGGTCCGAACACAATCTAGGAGTTTTACAAATGGCAATCACGAAAGACGAAATCATCGAAGCCGTAGGCGCGATGTCGGTTATGGAACTGAACGACCTGGTCAAGGCGTTCGAAGAGAAGTTCGGCGTGTCGGCAGCTGCCCTGGCAGTGGCTGGCCCGGCTGGCGCTGGCGGCGGTGCTGCTGCTGCTGAAGAGCAAACCGAATTCAACGTCATCCTGGCGGAAGTCGGTGCGAACAAGGTCGGCGTCATCAAGGCCGTCCGCGAAATCACCGGCCTGGGCCTGAAGGAAGCCAAGGACCTGGTCGATGGCGCTCCGAAGGCTGTCAAGGAAGGCGTCGACAAGGCTGCCGCCGACGAAGCCAAGAAGAAGCTGGAAGAAGCCGGCGCCAAGGTCGAAGTCAAGTAATTCGACTCTGCGCGTAGGGAAGGCTGGCGACGAAATGTCGTCAGCCTTTTTGTGCTTTCTGGAGATGCAAAACCCGCAAGGCGGGTGCGGATTTCGAAAGCCGGTGCCATTCGGCACCAAGTCATTGAAAGCAAAGTCATTTCGCCGCAGCTAACGCGACCCGCGCCGTTTCAAACGGCCGTTCCGTGAGCGTCGGATGCAAGCGCCGGGCCGGTTCGAGGCAGCGCCAAAATGACTGAGAGGCCAAAGAAAAGATCGTGCGGGCGCGCTGCCGGCGACGATTTTCTCTTTGTCTTCTGAAGCGACTGCAGAAGGCAAGTTTGGTCGGGCGACGGGCAACACAGGCATCCGTCGCCGTCAGCCAGCGGTTGGTAGCGGCCAACCACCAAGCTCGTTGCTCCGCGGCAAGCCCGCCGTGGGGAACGTCTGGTCTCAGTCGATGAACACCCGTTGTCGATGCCTGCCGTCGTCGCCAGCGTAGTGATTCGGAGATCGTAATGCACTATTCCTTCACCGAGAAGAAACGCATTCGCAAGAGTTTTGCGAAGCGTCCGACCGTGCACAAGGTGCCGTTTTTGCTGGCAACCCAGCTCGCCTCGTACACATCGTTCTTGCAAGCCGACGCGCTTGCAACGGAGCGGAAGCCGGAGGGTCTGCAAGCAGCCTTCTCCTCCATTTTCCCGATCGTTTCTCACAACGGGTTCGCACGCCTGGAGTTTGTCAGCTATGTGCTGGGCACTCCCGCGTTCGATGTCAAGGAATGTCAACAGCGCGGCCTGACCTTTTGCTCGGCCCTGCGCGCCAAGGTTCGTCTGGTGATTCTCGACAAGGAATCGCCGAACAAGCCGGTCGTCAAGGAAGTCAAGGAACAGGAAGTGTACATGGGCGAAATTCCGCTCATGACGTCGACGGGTTCCTTCGTCATCAATGGCACCGAACGTGTCATCGTCTCGCAGTTGCACCGTTCGCCGGGCGTGTTCTTCGAACACGACAAGGGCAAGACGCACAGCTCGGGCAAGCTGCTGTTCTCCGCGCGTATCATCCCCTACCGCGGCTCGTGGCTGGACTTCGAATTCGATCCGAAGGACATCCTGTATTTCCGCGTCGACCGTCGCCGCAAGATGCCGGTCACGATCCTGCTCAAGGCCATCGGCCTCACGCCGGAACAGATCCTCGCGAACTTCTTCGTGTTCGACAACTTCAAGCTGATGCCGGAAGGCGCGCAGATGGAGTTCGTGCCGGAGCGTCTGCGCGGTGAAGTGGCTCGCTTCGACATCACGGATCGCGACGGCAAGGTCATCGTCCAGAAGGACAAGCGCGTCAACGCCAAGCACATCCGCGATCTGGAGAACGCCAACACCAAGTTTATCTCGGTGCCGGAAGACTACCTGCTCGGCCGCGTGCTCGCGAAGAACGTGATCGATGGCGACACGGGCGAAGTGATCGCCAACGCCAACGACGAAATCACCGAAAGCGTGCTGCTCAAGCTGCGCGAGTCGGGTGTGTCGGACATCCAGACGCTGTACACGAACGATCTGGACCAGGGTTCGTACATCTCGGCCACGCTGCGCATCGACGAGACCGCCGACCAGACGGCCGCGCGTATCGCGATCTATCGCATGATGCGCCCGGGCGAGCCGCCGACCGAAGATGCCGTCGAGGCCCTGTTCAACCGTCTGTTCTACAGCGAGGAAGCGTACGACCTGTCGAAGGTGGGTCGTATGAAGTTCAACCGCCGTGTCGGCCGTGACGAAGTGCTCGGACCGATGACGCTGGAAGACGACGACATTCTCGCGACCATCAAGATCCTCGTGGATCTGCGTAACGGCCGTGGCGAAGTGGACGATATCGACCACCTCGGCAACCGTCGCGTGCGTTGCGTGGGCGAACTGGCCGAGAACCAGTTCCGCGCCGGTCTCGTGCGTGTCGAGCGCGCTGTGAAGGAACGTCTGGGTCAGGCCGAATCGGAAAACCTGATGCCGCACGACCTGATCAACAGCAAGCCGATCTCGTCGGCCATTCGCGAGTTCTTCGGTTCGTCGCAGCTGTCGCAGTTCATGGACCAGACCAACCCGCTGTCGGAAATCACGCACAAGCGTCGTGTTTCCGCACTGGGCCCGGGCGGTCTGACACGCGAGCGTGCAGGCTTCGAAGTGCGCGACGTGCACCCGACCCACTATGGCCGCGTGTGCCCGATCGAAACGCCGGAAGGTCCGAACATCGGTCTGATCAACTCGCTGGCGCTGTACGCCCGCCTGAACGAATACGGCTTCCTCGAGACGCCGTATCGCAAGGTGGTGGACGGCAAGGTCACCGACCAGATCGACTACCTGTCGGCCATCGAGGAAGGTCGCTACGTGATCGCCCAGGCGAACGCGTCGATCGGCGCGAACGGCGAACTCACCGACGAACTGGTGTCGTCGCGTGAAGCGGGTGAAACGCTGATGGTCACGCCGGACCGCATCCAGTACATGGACGTGGCGCCGTCGCAGATCGTGTCGGTGGCCGCCTCGCTGATTCCGTTCCTCGAGCACGATGACGCGAACCGCGCATTGATGGGTTCGAACATGCAGCGCCAGGCCGTGCCTTGCCTGCGCCCGGAAAAGGCGGTCGTGGGTACGGGTATCGAGCGTACCGTGGCAGTCGACTCGGGTACGACGGTTCAGGCATTCCGCGGTGGCGTGGTCGACTACGTCGACGCCGGCCGTGTGGTGATCCGCGTGAACGACGACGAAGCCGTGGCCGGCGAAGTCGGCGTGGACATCTACAACCTGATCAAGTACACGCGTTCGAACCAGAACACCAACATCAACCAGCGCCCGATCGTGCGCGTGGGTGACAAGGTGGCGCGCGGCGACGTGATCGCCGACGGTGCATCGACCGATCTGGGCGAACTGGCGCTGGGTCAGAACATGCTGATCGCGTTCATGCCGTGGAACGGCTACAACTTCGAGGATTCGATCCTGATCTCGGAGCGTGTCGTTGCGGAAGACCGTTACACGTCGATCCACATCGAAGAACTGAACGTGGTCTCGCGCGATACGAAGCTCGGACCGGAAGAAATCACGCGCGACATCTCGAACCTGGCGGAAGTGCAACTGAGCCGTCTGGACGAGTCGGGCATCGTGTACATCGGTGCGGAAGTCGAAGCCGGCGACGTGCTGGTGGGCAAGGTCACGCCGAAGGGCGAAACCCAGCTCACGCCGGAAGAGAAGCTGCTGCGCGCGATCTTCGGCGAGAAGGCCTCGGACGTGAAGGACACCTCGCTGCGCGTGCCGTCGGGCATGAGCGGCACGGTCATCGACGTGCAGGTGTTCACGCGCGAAGGCATCCAGCGCGACAAGCGCGCCCAGCAGATCATCGACGATGAACTGAAGGGCTACCGCCTCGACCTGAACGACCAGCTGCGTATCGTGGAAGGCGACGCATTCCAGCGTCTGGAGCGTTTCCTGGTCGGCAAGACGGCCAACGGCGGTCCGAAGAAGCTCGCCAAGGGCACCAAGATCACCAAGGAATACCTGGCCGATCTGGATCGCTACCACTGGTTCGACATCCGTCTGGCCGACGACGAAGGCGCCCAGCAACTCGAGCAGATCAAGGAATCGATCGAGCAGAAGCGTCACTCGTTCGACCTGGCCTTCGAAGAGAAGCGCAAGAAGCTCACGCAGGGCGACGAACTGCCGCCGGGCGTGCTGAAGATGGTCAAGGTCTACCTGGCGGTCAAGCGTCGTCTGCAGCCTGGCGACAAGATGGCCGGCCGTCACGGTAACAAGGGCGTGGTCTCGAAGATCGTGCCGATCGAGGATATGCCGTACATGGCCGACGGCCGTCCGGCGGACATCGTGCTCAACCCGCTCGGCGTGCCGTCGCGGATGAACGTGGGTCAGATTCTCGAATCGCACCTGGGTTGGGCCGCGAAGGGTCTGGGCTGGCGCATCGGCGAAATGCTGCAGGCGCACACCAAGGTCCAGGAAGTTCGCAAGTTCCTGACGCAGATCTACAACGAGAGCGGTCAGCAAGAAGATATCGACAGCCTGTCGGACGAAGAAGTGATGACGCTGGCGCACAACCTGCAGAACGGCGTGCCGTTCGCAACGCCGGTGTTCGATGGTGCGCATGAAGAGGAAATCCGTCGCATGCTGGATCTGGCGTTCCCGGATCACATCGCGAAGGAACTCGGCATGACGCCGTCGAAGAACCAGGTCACGCTGTTCGACGGCCGTACTGGCGAAGCCTTTGAGCGTCCGGTGACCTGCGGCTTCATGCACATGCTCAAGCTGCACCACTTGGTCGACGACAAGATGCACGCCCGTTCGACCGGTCCGTACTCGCTGGTGACGCAGCAACCGCTGGGCGGCAAGGCCCAGTTCGGTGGTCAGCGCTTCGGTGAAATGGAAGTGTGGGCGCTGGAAGCTTACGGCGCGTCGTACGTGCTGCAGGAAATGCTGACGGTGAAGTCGGATGACGTGACGGGTCGTACGAAGGTGTACGAGAACCTGGTCAAGGGCGATCACATGATCGATGCCGGCATGCCGGAGTCGTTCAACGTGCTGGTCAAGGAAATCCGTTCGCTCGGTATCGATATCGACCTGGAGCGCGGTTAATCGCGTTCAGGCAAATAGGAGAAAGCAATGAAAGCTTTGCTCGATCTATTCAAGCAAGTCCAACAGGACGAACAGTTCGAAGCGATCAAGATCGGTCTGGCCTCGCCGGACAAGATCCGCTCGTGGTCGTTCGGCGAAGTGAAGAAGCCGGAGACGATCAACTACCGGACGTTCAAGCCCGAGCGCGACGGCCTGTTCTGCGCAAAGATCTTCGGTCCGATCAAGGACTACGAATGCCTTTGCGGCAAGTACAAGCGCCTGAAGCACCGTGGCGTGATCTGTGAGAAGTGCGGCGTGGAAGTCACGCTGGCGAAGGTGCGCCGCGAGCGCATGGGCCACATCGAACTGGCCTCGCCGGTCGCGCACATCTGGTTCCTGAAGTCGCTGCCGTCGCGTCTGGGCATGGTGCTCGACATGACGCTGCGCGACATCGAGCGCGTGTTGTACTTCGAAGCGTACGTGGTCATCGACCCGGGCATGACGCCGCTCAAGAAGAACCAGATCATGACCGAGGAGGATTACTACAACAAGGTCGAGGAATACGGCGACGAGTTCCGTGCCGAGATGGGCGCGGAAGGCGTGCGTGAGCTGCTGCGCGAGATCAAGATCGACGAGCAGGTGGAACACCTGCGCGCCGAGCTGCAGGCCACGGGGTCGGAAGCCAAGATCAAGAAGTACGCCAAGCGCCTGAAGGTGCTCGAGGCCTTCCAGCGTTCGGGCATCAAGCCCGAGTGGATGGTGCTCGAAGTGCTGCCGGTGCTGCCGCCCGAGCTGCGCCCGCTGGTGCCGCTCGACGGTGGCCGCTTCGCGACCTCGGACCTGAACGATCTGTATCGCCGCGTCATCAACCGTAACAACCGTCTGAAGCGTCTGCTCGAGCTCAAGGCCCCGGACATCATCGTGCGCAACGAAAAGCGCATGCTGCAGGAATCGGTGGACTCGCTGCTCGACAACGGTCGTCGCGGCAAGGCGATGACCGGTGCGAACAAGCGCCCGCTCAAGTCGCTGGCCGACATGATCAAGGGTAAGAGCGGTCGTTTCCGTCAGAACCTGCTGGGTAAGCGCGTGGACTACTCGGGCCGTTCGGTGATTACCGTGGGCCCGACGCTCAAGCTGCATCAGTGCGGCCTGCCCAAGCTGATGGCGCTCGAACTCTTCAAGCCGTTCATCTTCCACAAGCTGGAAGTGATGGGCGTGGCCACGACCATCAAGGCCGCGAAGAAGGAAGTCGAGAACCAGACGCCGGTGGTGTGGGACATCCTCGAAGAGGTGATCCGCGAGCATCCGATCATGCTGAACCGCGCACCGACGCTGCACCGCCTGGGTATTCAGGCGTTCGAGCCGGTGCTGATCGAAGGCAAGGCCATCCAGCTGCACCCGCTGGTCTGCGCGGCGTTCAACGCCGACTTCGACGGTGACCAGATGGCCGTTCACGTGCCGCTGTCGCTCGAAGCGCAGATGGAAGCCCGTACCCTGATGCTGGCCTCGAACAACGTGTTGTTCCCGGCCAACGGCGATCCGTCGATCGTGCCGTCGCAGGATATCGTGCTGGGCCTGTACTACGCGACCCGCGAGAAGATCAACGGCCGCGGCGAAGGCCTGTCGTTCGTCGACGTCTCGGAAGTGCTGCGTGCGTACGACAACAAGGAAGTCGAACTGGCTTCGCGCGTGAACGTGCGTATCACGGAGTACACGGTCGACGCGGAAACCGGCGAGAAGACGCCGAAGATCACGCTGTACCCGACGACCGTCGGCCGCGCGATCCTGTCGGAAATCCTGCCGCCGGGCCTGCCGTTCTCGGTGCTGAACAAGTCGCTCAAGAAGAAGGAAATCTCGAAGCTGATCAACACGGCGTTCCGTCGTTGCGGTCTGCGCGAGACGGTGATCTTCGTCGACAAGCTGATGCAGTCGGGCTTCCGTCTGGCAACGCGCGCCGGTATCTCGATCTGCGTCGACGACATGCTCGTGCCGACGAAGAAGGAAGAGCTGATCAGCGAAGCGTCGAAGAAGGTCAAGGAATACGACCGTCAGTACATGTCGGGTCTGGTCACGGCGCAAGAGCGTTACAACAACGTCGTGGACATCTGGGGCGCGACCGGTGACGCGGTGGGCAAGGCGATGATGGAGCAGCTCTCGAAGGAGCCGACCGTCGATCGCGATGGCAACACCGTCGATCAGGAATCGTTCAACTCGATTTACATGATGGCCGACTCCGGCGCTCGCGGTTCGAGCGCCCAGATTCGCCAGCTCGCGGGGATGCGTGGCCTGATGGCCAAGCCGGACGGCTCGATCATCGAGACGCCGATTACCGCGAACTTCCGCGAAGGCCTGAACGTGCTGCAGTACTTCATCTCGACCCACGGTGCACGTAAGGGTCTGGCCGATACGGCACTGAAGACGGCAAACTCGGGTTACCTGACGCGTCGTCTGGTCGATGTGACGCAGGATCTGGTCGTGGTCGAGGACGATTGCGGCACGAGCAACGGCGTGGCGATGAAGGCGCTGGTCGAGGGCGGTGAAGTGGTCGAAGCCCTGCGCGACCGTATCCTGGGTCGTGTGGCCGCAGCCGACGTCGTGAATCCGGAAACGCAGGAAACGGTGTACGAAGCGGGCACGCTGCTCGACGAAGACGTCGTCGACATGATCGAAACGCTGGGCGTGGACGAAGTGCGCGTGCGCACGCCGCTCACCTGCGATACGCGCTTCGGTCTGTGCGCCGCCTGCTATGGCCGCGATCTGGGCCGTGGTACGCGCGTGAACGTCGGTGAAGCCGTCGGCGTGATCGCGGCACAGTCGATCGGTGAGCCGGGCACGCAGCTGACGATGCGTACGTTCCACATCGGTGGTGCGGCGTCGCGTGCGGCGGTGGCCTCGTCGATCGAAGCCAAGTCGAACGGTACGGTGCGTTTCACGGCGACCATGCGTTACGTGACGAACGGCCGTGGCGAGCAGATCGCGATTTCGCGTTCGGGCGAAATCCTGATCACGGACGATCATGGCCGTGAGCGCGAGCGTCACAAGGTGCCGTATGGCGCCACGCTGCTGCAACTGGACGGTGCTCAGGTCAAGGCCGGTGCCCAGCTGGGTACGTGGGATCCGCTGACGCGCCCGATCATTACCGAACACGGCGGTTACGCCAAGTTCGAGAACGTCGAGGAAGGTGTCACGGTTGCCAAGCAGATCGACGATGTGACGGGTCTGTCCACGCTGGTCGTGATCGATCCGAAGCGTCGTGGTCCGGCGTCGAAGAACGTGCGTCCGCAGGTCAAGCTGCTCGACGAGAATGGTGTGGAAGTGAAGATCCCGGGTACCGATCACGCTGTGACGATCGGCTTCCAGGTGGGCGCACTGATCACCATCAAGGACGGTCAGCAAGTGCCGGTGGGTGAAGTGCTCGCACGTATCCCGACGGAAGCGCAGAAGACCCGCGATATTACCGGGGGTCTGCCGCGTGTGGCCGAACTGTTCGAAGCGCGTGCACCGAAGGACGCAGGCATTCTGGCTGAAGTCACGGGTACCACGTCGTTCGGCAAGGACACGAAGGGCAAGCAGCGTCTGGTCATTACCGACCTCGACGGCAACCAGCACGAATTCCTGATTCCGAAGGAAAAGCAGGTGCTGGTGCACGACGGCCAGGTGGTGAACAAGGGCGAAATGATCGTGGACGGTCCGGCCGATCCGCACGACATCCTGCGTCTGCAGGGTATCGAGGCGCTGTCGCGTTACATCGTTGACGAAGTGCAGGACGTGTACCGCTTGCAGGGTGTGAAGATCAACGACAAGCACATCGAGGTGATCGTTCGCCAGATGCTGCGTCGTGTGCAGATCACCGACAACGGCGATACGCGCTTCATCATCGGCGAACAGGTCGAGCGCTCGGACATGCTGTACGAGAACGACGCCATGATCGCCGAAGGCAAGCGTCCGGCGCAGTACGAGAACGTGCTGCTGGGTATTACGAAGGCGTCGCTGTCGACGGACTCGTTCATCTCGGCGGCGTCGTTCCAGGAAACGACGCGCGTGCTGACCGAAGCCGCCATCATGGGCAAGAAGGACGACCTGCGTGGCTTGAAGGAAAACGTCATCGTCGGCCGTCTGATCCCGGCAGGTACGGGTCTGGCGTATCACAAGGCCCGCAAGGCCCGCGAGACGTCGGATCGCGAGCGTCACGACCAGATCGCTCTGGAAGAGGCGTTTGCGCCGATGCCGAATTCGGTGGAAGCCCCGACGGCCGAGTAATCGGTTGGGCGGCGCCCGCGCGAGCGGGTGCTGCCGCCGGATCGCCGGATCGCCAGCAAATTGACCCCCAGGGGTTGGACAGTCGTCCGACCCCTGGGGGTTTTTTATTGCGCGCACGCCACGGCGCACCCGAGCGAATTCACATCGCGTTCCGAATCCGCCGATTCCCAAGGCGTCGCGGAGACGCTTCCCGGGCGGTTGTGTGGCCGGCCCGCGAGCGAGCCGTTGCGCCATTTCCTCCTTATCGTTGCGGCGCGGGCCTGTCGGCCCGACCCGCCGGCCGGCGCGTGCCTCGGCGCGTCCCGGCGACATTCGTCAACTTTTCATCATGACTCGTGATCGGTGCCGGGGGATTCTCCCCCCGAAGTCGCCGAGGTAACAGGACGCGTTCGCCAGCGAGCTCGATGCAGGCCCGATCGACAGCATCGACAAGCGAACTGCGATGTTGATGTCCGAGCTTGATGGAGAGAATGATGAACAAGACTTATCGTCTCGTTTTCAGTCGCAGGACAGGCACTTGGGTTGCTGTCGCGGAGATTTGCACGGGGCAGGGCAAGGCAGGCAGGTCGAGGTGCGGTGCGGCATTGAAGCGGGCGAGTGTGCTGCTGTGCGGGGGGGCGGCGCTTTGTCTGGCGTCATTGTGCAATCCCGCTTTCGCGGGCTTCAGCGATGGAGGGGGCACGGGTTGCCCCAGTCAATACACTTTCAAGATGATGATCGCCTACGGCACGGACGCGATCGCCGGGCAAGGGGAGGGGTGCTCCGGTTGGAATGTGCATCAGGCGCCCGTGGCGATTGGCGCCTACTCAATCGCCACGGCGAACTTCGATACCGCGCTGGGCGCCTATGCCGCGGCCGGCGAGAAAGGGAAGAATGACAAGTGGAACACCGCGATCGGCACACACGCATTCGCCAGCCATGCCGGCACGGGGCTCGGCGCGAGTACCAGAGCCGTTGGTGATTTTTCCGCCGCTGTCGGCCATTGGGCGCAAGCGGAAGCGGAGCAGTCCCTCGCACTGGGGTATCGGTCGAAGGCCACGTCCAAGTGGTCTGTGGCGCTTGGCGCGCATTCGACGACATCCGACCCGGCAGGCACAAAGGGCGTTGACATCAATGGCGTGGCCTACACCTTCGCGGGCGTCTCGCCGGAAGGAACGGTAAGCGTCGGAACGCCAGACTATTCGCGCACGATTACCAACGTCGCTGCCGGCAGAATCAATGAGACAAGTCTCGACGCCATCAACGGTTCGCAATTGAGCGCGACCAATCGCGCGCTCTCGGAGGTCAATACCGATCTGTCGACATTCAAGATCCGAATGTCCTCAGGCCAAACTGCGGCCGAGCTGAATATTGTTTCGCTCTCATCGGGTATCAACTCCCTGTCGACGGCAGTACGCCCGGCAATCGTCGCCTTCGAAAACACCGTGCACTACGACGACGCGGCGCATCAAAGCGTGTCGCTTGGCGATGCCGTCGCCAGACATCCCGTTTTGGTGCGCAACGTTGCCGATGCGCAGGACGCAACCGATGCCGTCAATTTGCGGCAGCTCCTCAACACGAACGGCACCGTCCGTTCGTTATCGACCGGCGTCGATTCGCTGTCGAAGGACATGAGTTCGCTGTCCACCGGCCTGAACATGGCGATGGGGCTGGCGACCGACCTTGAACGGATGGCGCGGTACGACGACGATACTCACGAAAAGCTCACCTTGGGTCGCACGCAATCCTCGAGGGCCGTGAAACTGACCAATGTGGCAGACGGGATGGAGCCGAGCGACGCCGTCACCACCCGGCAGTTGAAGCTCACCGACGGACGTGTGGCGTCGCTGTCCACCGGCGCGGATTCGCTCTCGAGTGGCGTGAGTGCCCTGTTCACCGGGGTGAGCGAGCTGTCGAGCGGACTGTCGAGTGGACTGAGCACGATCGGCGCGCTGGCCGGTCAGGCCCGAGGTGCGGTGCTCTACGACGACGATTCCCAGGCGTCGGTCACGCTCGGTCACCTGCTGTCCCTCACGCCGGTCAAGCTGACCAACGTGGCCGACGGCGTCGACGCGAGCGACGCGGTGACGGTCGGGCAGTTGAGTGTGACCACCAAAAGCGTGAGATCGCTCTCCACGAGCACGGCGCTCCTGACCACGGGAATGAGTTCACTGTCCACGGGAATGGGCAAGATCAGCACGCTGGTCTCGGATATGAGCAATGTCGTGCACTACGACGACGACGATCAGGAGTCGGTCACATTCGGTAATCTGCTCTCGATGAAGCCGGTGACGCTGACCAACGTGGCGGACGGCACCGGCCTGAGCGACGCGGTGACGGTGCGGCAATTGAGTCAGACCAACAGCCATGTGAACTCGCTCTCGTCAGGGGCCGTCGCCACGACGAAGAAGATTGGTTCGCTCTCGACCGGACTCAGGAAGATGGTTGCCTTGACGGCGGGCATCGAAACGTCCGTACAGTACGACGACGACACGCAGGAATCGGTGACGTTCGGGAATCTGGTATCGACGAAGCCGGTGATATTGGCCAATGTTGCGGAAGGCGTGAATCCGACGGATGCGGTCAACATGCGCCAGATGAGCGCGACGAACCGTAACGTCGGATTGCTGTCGACCGGCATGGCGGCCTTGTCCAGGCATGTGAGTTCGCTCTCGACGGGACTGAGCGACATCGCGGAGCTGCAGGGCGACGTACTCGATGTCGTGAAGTACGACAACGCCATACATTCGTCGGTGACGCTGGGGGGAAGAGTCACCAAGGGCGCGGTGAAACTCACCAACGTGGCCGACGCGGAGAGGGAGAACGACGCCGTCAACTTCGGTCAGTTGAGTGCCGCCACTCGCGACGTGACCTCGTTATCCAGCGGCTTGAGCACGACGCAGAGCAATCTGGCGTTGTTGTCGAGCGGGACGCAGCATGCGATCACGTACGACGATACGACACGCGAGCTGGCGACGCTGGGCGGCGTCGGGGCGAAGCCGGTGAAGCTGACCAATCTTGCTGACGGCGAGAGCGTCACCGATGCCGTCACCTTCGGGCAATTGAGGGCGACGAAAAGTCACGTCGCATCCGTCGCGAGCCATCTCGACAGCCGCGTCGGTTCGCTATCGACGGGCATGGCGACACTCGCCGACGGTGCATTGACGCTTGCGGAGAGTCTGACGTCGCTCTCGACCAGTTTCGACAGCCACGCCGGTTCGGTCTCGGCCGGACTGAGCACGACGAACAGCCACATCGCATCGCTCACGAGGGACCTCGACGGGCGCGTCAGCTCACTCTCGTCGGGGGTGGCGACACTTGCGGACGGTGCATTGACGCTGGCGGAAAGTCTGACGTCGCTCTCGACCAGTTTCGACAGCCACGCCGGTTCGGTCTCGACCGGACTGAGCACGACAAACAGCCACATCGCATCGCTCACGAGGGACCTCGACGGGCGCGTCAGCTCACTCTCGTCGGGGGTGGCGACACTTGCGGACGGTGCATTGACGCTTGCGGAAAGTCTGACGTCGCTCTCAACCAGTTTCGACAGCCATGCCGGTTCGGTCTCGACCGGACTGAGCACGACAAACAGCCACATCGCATCGCTCGCGAGCGATCTCGACGGGCGCGTCGTTTCGTTGTCGACCAGCTTTGATGCCCACGCCGTTTCGCTCTCGACGGGTGCAGTGACGCTGGCGGAAAGTCTGACGTCGCTCTCCACCAGCTTCGACAGTCACGCGAGTTCGCTGTCGACGGGGGCGGTGACGCTGGCGGAAAGCATGACGTCACTCTCGACCAGCTTCGACAGTCATGCGAGTTCGCTGTCGACCGGATTGAGCACGATGAGCAGCAATCTGGCGTTGTTGTCGGG
>NZ_AYXJ01000051.1:0-3832 GCF_000681415.1 Pandoraea sp. E26 | reverse complement strand
GGGGAAGCGGTGGCGCGGGATATTGGGACGTATGCGGACAAGAAGCGAGAAGCGGCGCTAAAGATGGCCTACGCCACGACCGATCCGGAGTTGAAGGCGCAGTATCAGAAGGAAGCGGACGACTGGAAGGAGGGCGGCGACTACCGTGCGGCAATGCACGCCGCTGGCGGCGCGATCATCGCGGGCTTGGGAGGCGGCAATGCGCTTGGCGGTGCGTTAGGTGCGGGGCTGACATCGAAGCTCGGCGGGACACTGAACGAACTGAGCGAGAATATTCAGAAGGCCCGTCCGACGGGAAATGCCGACATCGATCAGGCGTTGGCGCAGATTGTGGCGACGGGCGTTGGTACTGCGGTGGGGGCAGCGGTTGGTGGTGGTTCGGGAGCGTTTGCTGGATATAACGTTGATCGGTTTAACCGGCAGTTGCATCCCGATGAGCGGACGTGGGCCAAAGACAACGCGAAAAGTTTCGCAGAGTTCTACGAGAGAACCACAGGAAAGGCCATAAGCCAGGGCCAAGCGGAAAACATGCTTTTGGCGAACGGCTATCGTCTTGTCGATGAAATCGCAAGCAAAGGTCCGGGCGGTGATCCGGTTGCTATCGCATACATAAATCAGGTTGCCACCGGATTGTTCCAGACAACTTCCGAAGAATTTCGGAAGCCACTTATGAATGGGAATCGGGACGGCTCGCCCACTCCTGAGCAACTCGCCCTACCCGCAGCCAGAGGGAATCCGGCGCTAGGTCTGACTGTTGTTGCTGGGGTGCTAACTGCAGGGGTCGCACCCGAGATTGCCGCGGGCGTTGTTGCGGCGTCGAGGGTATGTGCGACAAACATCGTTCTATGCATGAATCAGATTGGCATCGGCTCGGGTGAGCTCTTTGCCAGTTCTGCAATGCCGGCAGGAACTGGTGCAGCAGTTGCGATGGCAGCCAAAATCAACAACTTTTACCGAGACGGCGCTGCGCCAGAGCTCTTGCAGCAGGCATATAGGCAGGCAGCAGTAAGTTCAACGCATAATGCCGCATCGTCGGAAGTGGTACTAGGAAAGTACATCGCCGGAAGTGAGAGCTCGTATGAGGCTGTAGCTGCGTCGAGAGGTTCGACGTATTTTTCCATGTCAGACTGGAACGCCGTCCAAGGACAGATGGGGGCGGATAAGATGTGGAACATAAATCGGGCTTTCCTTGACCAGCAGATGGCACAAGGCAAGAATTTCGTCTTTACATTGGACCCAAGATCTGTAAGCGAGTTGTCATACACGGCGAAGGAGTACGATTATCTCCAGAGAAATGGGTATGTATTGCAAGAAGGGACAGGAGGGTTGTTTCATGCAATTAAAAAATGATGCGGAAAGTCTAGATCTCGTTGATCAATGCGTGATTGATTACTATCGATCTAAAGGTCGATACGTGAAGAATTTCCTTAGATCAAGGAATGACGAGTGGGGGACTCTGTACTCCCATTACCTTGTGGATCGAAAAACAGTTGTTCGCGTATCTCTCGGTCAGGATAGAGGTATTTTTCTGACTGGAATTCAAATTGGCATTGGTCCTCACTATTTTTCTCCTTCGGAATTTTGGTCTTTTGAGGATGCGGATAGGTTCAGAATGGAGGCGAGCGTGGAATCGGTTTTGGTAAATTTATCTGCTTTGGATGATTTTATATTGTGAGTAATATTTTTAATGTTTGTGTGAGGGGAATTTAAAAATACTCTTCGATTTAACTGGATTCCGAGTAACGACTAAGAGCAATTCGAGTCGTGTCACATTTGAGGAAATCTTTGTACTGGGCCGCCTCTCCCCCGGATGAAGCTGCGCCAAAAGAATTGATCCAGCGGTAACACGCATGCGCGTTGGATCGACACGCTGGCGCCGTTGCCTATAGTGCACTCGCCGTTGCTGCCGGAGGACGGCCGGTGAAACTGGTTTGTGAAGTTCTCGGCGTGTCGCGCTCGAATGTAATGGCACTGACCTGCCGAATATTTTTTTACCAAGGGTGTCTAGGGAGTTGGGGGCGGTGGTTGCACTACGCTCGCTAATCGGGGGCGGCGTCACCGTTGCTGGTAACACGGACTTGAAGAGCGCGTACATCGCGAGCACAGCGGATCCGTGGAAGAACCAACTGACGACAGGCACGCTGACGTTCTCCGACATCCAGAACCATTCCGACTACAGCGCGAACAGCTTTGGCTTTGGCGGCGGGCGTGACCTGTCCGTGAAATTTCGTACCAATGGAATCTAGAGATAATGGCTCCTCAGCTCAGACGAGGAGTTGGTATGAAGAAAAGCCGGTACAGCGACGAGCAGATCGTGCGAATTCTGCGCGAAGCGGATCGAGATACGATCCCTGAGGTGGCCAAGCGCAATGGCGTGAGCGAGGCGTCGATTTACGCCTGGCGCAAACGGTTCGGCGAGATGGTGAGCGACGACGTCAAGCGCCTCAAGACGCTTGAGGCGGAGAATCCCCGGCTGAAGCTGCTGCTGGCGGAGTCGCTGCTTGTCAACGCCGGTTTAAATCTGACCCACCTTCCGGCGTATCGCCGAAGTAAATCTGACCCACCCAGGCTCCGTGTCACGCGGCGGCTTTCGCGCCTGCGCGTGTAGTTTGTCCAGCTTTCCGTTTGTCCTTCAGCCGATAGCTTTCGCCTGCAATCTGCACGATGTGCGCGTGATGCAGCAGCCGGTCGAGCATCGCCGCAGTCAGCGTCTGGTCGTCGGCAAATGCCGTGGCCCACTGCGTAAATGGCAGGTTGCTCGTCAGCACGATGGCTCCGCGCTCGTATCGCTTGGCCACCACGTTAAAAAACAGATTGGCTTCCTCGCGTCCAAACGGCAGGTAGCCGATTTCATCGATAACCAGCAGCTTTGGGCCAACCACGGCGCGGTTAAAAAACTCCCGCAGCCGGTTCTGCTGCCGGGCTGTGGCCAACTGCATCATCAAGTCGGCGGCGGTCGTGAAGCGCGTCTTGATTCCTGCCTGTGTCGCCCGATACGCCAGGGCGCAGGCGATGTGCGTTTTGCCCACGCCAGATGGCCCGAGCAGCACGACATTCTCGGCCCGTTCGATAAACGCCAGCCCGGCCAGCTCCTGGATTTGGGCTCGCGGTGCGCCGCTGGCGAAGCCAAAGTCGTATTGCTCCAGCGTCTTGATGCCCGGCAGGGAGGCCATCTTGGTCAGCGTCTGGCGCTTGCGTTCCTCTCGGGCTGACCATGCCTCGATTTCGCGTACAGCAGGAATTTTGTTAATTTCCTGTTTGTACGGAGGATTGCATGTCAGAGAAGTCAGTGCCGAAAAGGCAATACACGAACGAGTTCAAGGTTGAGGCCATCAGGCTTGCCGAAACAGTCGGGCAGCATGAAGCGGCGCGCAGGCTCGGGGTGCCAGTGGCAACGTTAGGGAACTGGAGTCGGCGTAGCCGCAGTTTCGAAGGCGGTATCGAGACGAGTGGTCGTGACGTGAGCGCTGCACGTGTTACGCGCCCGATCAGCGAGTTGGAGGCAGAGAACAGCCGGCTGCGCAAGGAACTCGCCAGCGCAAAACTGGATATTGAAATTCTCTCAAAAGCGACGGCGTACTTCGCGAAGGGGTCGAGGTGAAGTACGCCTGGATCGACGATCACCGCGACCAGTACAGTATCACCCGTCTATGCCAGATTCTGGGCGTTTCACGCAGCGGATATTGCCAGTGGCGCGTTCGTCCACCCAGCGCGAGGGCGCAAGCGAACGCGGCCCTGGATGTGGAAGTCGCGGCGATCCACCGCAAGCATCGTGGCACCTATGGCCGCTCCCGCATCGTGCGTCAATTGCAAGCCCAGGGTCGCACGGCGA
>NZ_AYXJ01000050.1:0-88794 GCF_000681415.1 Pandoraea sp. E26 | reverse complement strand
AAGGACTGGGGGCATGGAGGGGGACGGACCGGGGCGCCTTTTCGCGGCGAGTTGGGTCTATGTCTGAGCGGCGGAAAGGGGCTCCGGTCCGTCTGGGGGAGAGGTTTTGTCAACCTATTCGCGACAAACTTACAAATCTCACCATCTTGATGCATCAAATCAGGACACTAAAATTGCCACATGTTTTTGCGAATCACGCGAAACACCCACATGAAAAGGCAAATGAAAATGCGATACGTCTCGCTCGAAACGAACAAAGATGGCGTGCTGTTGGCTGCACGGGTATTGCTGATGGTGTTGTTTGTGATGTTTGGTTTTCAGAAGCTGATGAGCTTCGAGGGGACGGTTGGATACATGGCCGCGACGGGTGCGCCGATGCCGGCGGTGTCAGCGGTCATTGCGGTGGTTGTGGAGTTGATCGCGGGGGTAATGATCGTCCTGGGTTTCTATACGCGACCGCTGGCGTTGGTACTTGCGGCGTACACCGTGGCGACGGCGTTGATTGGCCATCGATACTGGGGTTTGAGCGGCGTGGAGCAGTTCATGGCGATGATCAACTTCTACAAGAACCTGAGCATTGCAGGCGGGTTGATCCTATTGGCGCTCACCGGTCCGGGCAAGTATTCGTTCGACCGCAAGTGAGCTGATCGTTGGTCAAACGAGGATGCGGGATTGCGTCCTCGTTTGTGGCGTTGGACCTACCGCGCGTCAGGCGGCCGGCACCACCGCCGTCACCTCGATTTCCACCTTCGCTTCGTCCTCCACCAGATCGGCCACCTCAACCGCCGTCATCGCGGGGAAATGCCGACCGATTACCGCGCGATAGTGTTCGCCGATCGCCGGATAGTTCGCGACATACTCCTTCTTGTCCTTCACGTACCACGTCATGCGCACGATATGCTCGGGCTTCGCGTTGCCCTCCGCCAGAATCGCCACGATGTTCTCCAGCGTCTGACGCACCTGAAGCGCAAAATCATCCGTCTCGAAACGTTGCTGCCCATTCCAGCCGATCTGACCGCCGACAAACACGATGCGGCTGCCGGCCGTCATCTCGAAAGCCATGCCATTCGCATAGCCGCGCGGTTTCGCCCACTCGGGCGGTTGCAGAACTTGCAGCATCACGACACTCCTTCAATCACAGAATCAGGTGCGGCAAAGCGCACAATTGCTTCACGCTGGGCCTCGGGAACCGCGATCGGGGCGGGCCTGCCGCCCTCGCCTTTCGCGACCCAGACCAACACCAGCGTGGCCAGCAGACGCGTCTCGTCGTCGGGTCCCGCGAAAAGGATGCGCAACGTCATCGACGAACGCCCCAGACGCACCACCTCCAACGAACGCGAGAGCGTCTCGCCCAGAAAACTTGGCGCACTGAAACGGCACTCCAGGTTCGCCGTCGGCACGCCCATCCCATTGCGCAAATGCATCTCGCCGAACGACAGGCCGAGCCCTTCGGCACACCAGTCCTCGACCAGATCGTTGATCATCTCGAAATAGCGCGGATAAAACACAATGCCAGCGGCATCGCAGTGCTTGAACCGCACCAGCACCGGCTTCACGAAAGCATTCGCCGCCATTTCAGTGCCCGCCATCCTTTATCTCCTCATCGTCTCACGCACCCCGGTGCATCGGGCTTCATCACGTCGAATCCCACCGCATCGCGGTGCCGAGCCCGGACGTGAGTGAGCGCCCACCGGAGCGCTCCGCCCTCACCTCACTGCGTCATCTGCCGCAGCTTGAAGCGCTGAAGCTTACCCGTCTCCGTGCGCGGAAGCGCGTCGACGAACTCGATCGCACGCGGATACTTGTACGGCGCGATGTTAGCCTTCACATACTCCTGAAGCGCCTTGACCATCGAAGCGTCGCGTGGCTCGCCCGCCTTGAGCACCACATAAGCCTTCACGATCTGGCCGCGCGCCTCATCGTTCGCCCCCACCACCCCGCACTCCGCCACCGACGGATGCTTCAGCAACGCCGACTCCACCTCCGGCCCAGCGATGTTGTAGCCCGCCGAGACAATCATGTCGTCCGAGCGCGCCTGATAGTAATAATTGCCCGCTTCATCGCACATGAACGTGTCGCCCGGCAGATTCCAGCCGTTCTTCACATAATTCGTCTGACGCGAATCCGCGAGATACCGACAGCCCGTGGGCCCCTTCACTGCCAGCTTGCCCACCTTCCCCGGCGGCAGCGGCTGCATGTTCTCGTCCACGATCATCGCCACATACCCCGGCACCGGCTTGCCGATCGCGCCCGGCACCACATCCCCGTTCGCCGCCGAAATAAAAATATGGATCATCTCCGTGCCGCCGATGCCGTCGATCATCTCGATGCCCGTGGCCTGCTTCCACAGCTGACGCGTCGCGTCCGGCAACGCCTCGCCCGCGGACACCGTCTTCTTCAGACTCGACAGATCGTACTTGCCCACCAGCGCCGCCATCTGACGATAGAACGTCGGCGCCGTAAAGCAGATCGTCGCGCGGTACTGCTCGATCGCCTGCAACAGACTGTCCGGCGTGAGCTTCTCGAGCAACACCGTCGATGCACCGACGCGCAGCGGGAACGTCAGCAAGCCGCCCGTGCCGAAAGTGAACGCTAACGGGGGCGTGCCGCAGAAAATATCGTCCGGCCCCGGCTTGAGCACATGGCGCGGGAACAGATCGCACATCGCCAGCACGTCGCGATGAAAATGCATCGTACCCTTCGGCTGCCCTGTCGTGCCGCTCGTGAACGCGATCAGGCAGACATCGTCCACCGCCGTGTCGCACGCCTCGAAGCTCGCCGGCTGACGCGCCATGCGGGCCTCCAGTGAGTCCTCACCCACGTCATGGAAATACACCGCCTGTGTGAGCGTGGGACAGAAATACTCATGGCCCGCCTGACGGTTGAACTCCAGCTCCTCCTTCAGACGGCCGTCGCACAAAGCCGCGCCGATCTCCGCCTTGTCGACGATCTGCTTGAGCTCCTTCGCACGCAACAGCGGCATCGTCGGCACGCCGACCAGCCCCGCCTTGATCACCGCCAGCCAGGCCGCCGCCATGAACAGATTGTTCGGACCACGTAACAGCACGCGATTGCCCGGCACCAGCGACATGTCGTTGCGAAGCACATGCGCGATGCGATCCACCATCTCGCGCAGGCCGAGATACGTCGTGACCGTGGGCTTGCCGTTCTCCACCGAATAAATCGCGGGCGCGTCACCACGGCCCTGCGCAATCGTGCGATCCAGCAGTTCGGCGGCGCAATTGATGCGCGCCGGGTACGCCACGTCCGGATTGTCCAGCAGAAACTCAGGCCACTGATCCGCGGGCGGCAAATTGTCGCGCGCGAAAGTGTCGAGATGTCCAGATCGTTCCATGTGCTTCTCCTTGCCCCCGGTAATCCAGCATGACGCCGGCCGCCCCGGCCAAACGTCGATCAAGTGCTTCCAAGTGTCATTGCAAGACGCCATGCCGTCCCTGTCTCCCGGGGGCACTGCGCACATCACCCGCCTTATCCTGCTACTTACCGCCGCGTACAGCCACGCCCGGCGCTTCGGACACCGAGGCTCAATCGTCCTTGAGCAGTTCGCGCGCGATGATCAGCTTTTGCACCTCCGTTGCGCCCTCGTAAATGCGCAACGAACGAATCTCCCGATACAGACGCTCCACAATCGCGCCCGACACTACCCCCGCGCCCCCGAACATCTGCAACGCCCGGTCGATGACCTGCTGCGCCGATTCCGTCGCGAACATCTTTGCCATCGCTGCTTCGCGCGTCGTGCGCTGCCCCTGTACGTCACGCTGCCAGGCGGCGCGATACGTCAGCAACGCGGCCGCATCCACCGACGTGGCCATGTCGCCCAACGCCGCCTGCGTGATCTGGAAGTCCGCCAGCGTCTGCCCGAACATCTCGCGCGACTTCGTGCGCGCCAGACCTTCATCGAGCGCGCGACGTGCGAAACCCAACGACGCCGCGGCCACCGACGCACGGAAAATATCCAGCGTCGTCATCGCGACCTTGAAACCCTGCCCCGCGTCGCCCAGGCGCTGCGAGGCCGGCACGCGGCAGTTCTCGAACTTCAGTCGGGCCAACGGGTGCGGCGCGCTCACATCGATGCGCTCGGCGATCGTCAGCCCCGGCGTATCGGCATCCACCACGAAGGCGCTGATGCCGCGCGCACCCGGCGCCTCGCCGGTCCGCACGAAGACACAATAGAAATCCGCGATACCGCCGTTCGAGATCCAGGTCTTCTCGCCGTTGAGTACGTAATGGTCACCGTCAGGCGTGGCCGAGCAGGCCATCGCCGCCACATCCGACCCGGCGTTGGGCTCAGAGAGCGCGAAGGCCGCAATCGCCTCGCCCGACGCCACGCGCGGCAGATAACGCCGGCGCAGCGCGTCGCTGCCGGCAAGCGTGATCGCGCCGCTGCCCAGGCCCTGCATCGCGAAGGCGAAATCGGCCAGGCCGTCGTGGCGCGCCAGCGTCTCGCGCAGCACGCACAGCGCCCGGGAATCGAGCTTGTCCATCGCGCCGCCATGACTGGCCGGCACGCAATACTTCAACCAGCCCGCACGGCCCAACTGGCGGACCAGCGAGATGCAAGTGGCATCGGTGTCGGCATGATGATCGACATGCAGCTCGCGCGAGCACCAATCGTCCAGTTCGGCACCAAGGCGACGGTGCGCGTCGTCGAAGAACGGCCACGCCAGAAAATCGGCGTTGCGCGCGTGGTGAGGTGTTAGGGAAGTCATGTTGCCTGTCGTCTCGCGTCAGTCACCCTGGAATACCGGCTTTTGCCTGGCGACAAAGGCGTCGTAGGCGCGGCGAAAATCCTTCGTCTGCATGCAGATGGCCTGCGCCTCGGCCTCGGCCTCGATCGCCTCGTCCACGCCCATGTTCCACTCCTGATGCAGGAGCTTCTTCGTCACACCATGGGCGAACGTCGGCCCGCATGCGATCTGGTCGGCCAGCGTTTGCGCGGCGCTCAACACCGCGCCGCCGTCATGCAGCGCGTTGAAAAACCCCCACTGCACCCCTTCCTCGGCCGTCATCACGCGCCCCGTGTACAGAAGCTCCGACGCCCGCCCCTGCCCGATCATGCGCGGCAGCAGCGTGCAGGCGCCCATGTCGGCCCCCGCAAGTCCCACACGCACGAACAGGAAGGCCGTCTTCGTCTGCGGCGTGCCCAGGCGCATGTCCGAGGCCAGCGCCACCATGGCGCCCGCACCGGCGCAAATGCCATCGATCGCGCTGACGATCGGCTGCGGACAGGCGCGCATCGCCTTGACCAGATCGCCCGTCATACGCGTGAAATCCAGCAGTTCCGGCATGCTCATCTGCGTGAGCGGGCCGATGATCTCGTGGACGTCACCGCCCGAGCAGAAATTGCCGCCTGCACCCGTCACCACCACCGTCCTGATATCCGTCGCATACACCAGCCCGCGGAACAGATCGCGCAGCTCGGCATACGAATCGAACGTGAGCGGGTTCTTCTTGTCGGGTCGGTTCAGCGTGATCGTGCCAATGCTCGGACGCCCTTGCGCGTCATTCGACACCGACCACAGAAAGTGCCTGGCTTCATAGTTCGCGAAAGGGCGCTTGTGGTGCGCCATCGTCAGTTTCACGTCGCTCATTGGCCAATCTCCTTGAATAGGTTATGCGTTCGCGCCATGGCGCGGATCCGGGCGCCCGGCGCTCAGCCGACAGTCACCTCGCCGCCCGCCACCGCGAGCGACTGCCCTGTCATCGCGCTCGCGGCGGGCTGGCACAGCCACAGCACCGCGTCGGCCACCTCCTGCGGCTGCACCAGTCGAGCCTGCGGATTGCGTCCGGCCAGCTCGGCACGCGCCTCGTCCTCGCTGCGCCCCGTCTTCGCGACGATGTTCGCCACGGCGTCGCGCACGATGTCCGTCTCCGTGTATCCCGGACACACGGCGTTGACCGTCACACCCTTTTTCGCCACCTCCAGCGCGAGCGCGCGCGTGAGGCCGACCACGCCGTGCTTGGC
This sequence comes from Pandoraea sp. E26, assembly GCF_000681415.1. Classification (NCBI taxonomy): domain Bacteria; kingdom Pseudomonadati; phylum Pseudomonadota; class Betaproteobacteria; order Burkholderiales; family Burkholderiaceae; genus Pandoraea; species Pandoraea sp. E26. The sequence goes on along the minus strand of NZ_AYXJ01000050.1, from coordinate 82,808 downwards.
CGCGCAATAGGCCGTCACGTACGGGTAGCCGATCAGGCCCGCCGTGCTGGCCACATTCACGATGCGGCCCCAGCCGGCCGCAAGCATGGCCGGCAGTGCGGCGCGAATGCAGTGGAACGTGCCCGTCAGGTTGACGTCGATCATCTGCTGCCACAGCGCCGCGTCCGTCTTGCCGAACGGGGCGCTGAGCGCTTGCCCGGCGTTGTTGACCAGCACCTGCACCGGCCCGAAGCGCTCGGCAGCGCGGGCGAACGCCGCCTCGACGGCCGCGGCGTCCGAAATGTCGGCGCTCACCCATGCCACGTCGCCGTGCGCGGCCAATGCCCGCGCGCCGGCGGCGAGCGTGGTCTCGTTGCGCCCGAGCAGGGTCACGCGCGCGCCTTGCGAGAGCAACGCGCGCGCCACCGCCTCGCCAATACCACGCGCGCCACCCGTCACAAGGGCGTGCGCTCCTTGCAGCGATGCCGGCGCCGCGGTGGCCGGAGTTGTCGTAGACGTCATGAACTGTCCTTATTTGCCGATCTGTTGAGCGTAGGCGGCAGCACGCTCCAGATTGGTCTCGTACTGCCGCTTGCCGGCATAGTACTGCGCCGGCCACGGCAGATCCTTGTAGCCGATCTTCGCGGCTTCATGCAGCGTCCAGAACGGATCGGCCAGATGCGGACGCGCCAGCGCGCACAGGTCGGCGCGGCCCGACGCGATGATGCTGTTCACATGGTCCGCTTCAAAGATCGCGCCAACGGCAATCGTCGGAATGCCCGCTTCGTTGCGCACCCGATCGGCGAACGGCGTCTGGAACATGCGACCGTAGACCGGCTTCTCCGCCTTGCTCACCTGCCCCGACGAGCAGTCGATGAGATCGGCGCCGGCTGCCTTGAACGCCCGTGCGATCTGCACCGCGTCGTCGGGCGTGATGCCGCCTTCGACCCAGTCGTGCGCCGAAATCCGCACCGACATCGGCCTGGCGTCCGGCCAGACGGCCCGCACCGCGCGGAACACCTCCAGCGGATAGCGCAGGCGGTTCTCCAGCGAGCCGCCGTATTCGTCGGTACGCTGATTCGTGAGTGGCGAAATGAAGCTCGAGAGCAGATAGCCGTGCGCGCAGTGCAGTTCGAGCCAGTCGAAACCGGCTTCGGCCGCGCGCCGCGCCGCCTGCACGAAGTCGTCCTTCACACGGCCCATGTCGGCGCGCGTCATCTCGCGCGGTGTCTGCGACACGCCGTCGATGTATGGCAGCGGCGACGCCGAGATGAGCGGCCAGTTGCCTTCGTCGAGCGGCAGATCGATGCCGTCCCAGGCCAGTCGCGTCGAACCCTTGCGACCGGCGTGACCGATCTGCATGGCGATCTTCGCGTCGCTTCCCGCGTGCACGAAGTCGACAATGCGCTTCCACGCGTCGCGCTGCGTGTCGTTCCAGAGCCCCGGGCAGCCCGGGGTGATGCGCGCGTCGGGCGACACGCAGGTCATTTCCGCGACGATCATGCCCGCGCCGCCCAGCGCACGGCTGCCCAGGTGCACGAGATGGAAGTCCCCCGGCACGCCGTCCACGGCCGAATACATCGCCATCGGCGACATCACGATGCGATTCTTGAGCGTGAGCTCACGCGCGCGATACGGCGTAAACATCGGCGGAATCGCGTGCTGACCGGCGGCGCGCTTCACCCCGGCGCGCTCGGCGAGCCAGTCCTCGTAGCCCTCGACGTAACCGGCATCTCGCACACGCAGGTTCTCGTGCGAGATGCGCTGCGAGCGCGTGAGCAGCGAATAGGCGAACTGCTCCGGCGCGAAACGCGCGTAACGATCGACCGTCTCGAACCATTCCGTGGAGTTGCGCGCGGCATTCTGAATCTTCAGCACCTCCACGCTGCGGGCGGCTTCATAGTCCTGCAAAACGCGCGGCAGGGCGTCGACATTCTGCGTGACCAGGCCGTCAGCCAGCGCGATCGCGTCTTCGAGTGCGAGCTTCGTACCCGAGCCGATGGAGAAGTGCGCCGTATGGGCGGCGTCGCCCATGAGCACGACCGGCACGCGTTTGCCGTCGACGTCGTTCCAGTGCACCCAGTGCTCGCAGATCACGCGTGGGAAACGAATCCAGATCGCCGAGCCGCGAAGGTGCTTGGCGTTGCTCATCAGCTCGTGGCCGCCGAGGTATTTGGCGAAGAGCTTCTCGCAAAACTTCACGCCCTCTTCCTGGCTCATCTGATCGATACCGTGCGCGCGCCAGACTTCCTCGGGCGTCTCCACGATGAAGGTCGACGTGTCGGCGTCGAACTGGTAGGCGTGCGCCTGGAACCAGCCGTGCTCGGTCTTTTCGAAGGCGAACGTGAAGGCATCGAAGCGCTGATGCGTGCCGAGCCAGACAAAGCGGTTCTGGCGCGTATCGATGTCCGGGCGGTAGGTGTCGGCGTAGCGGGTGCGGATGCGGCTGTTCAGGCCGTCCGAGGCGATGACCAGATCGGCCTGATAGCGGCGCGCGATCTCCTGATCGTCGCCCACTTCCGTCTCGAAAACGAGCTCGACGCCAAGCGCCTCGCAGCGCGCCTGAAGAATGTTGAGCAGCTTCTTGCGGCCGATGCCGATGAAGCCGTGGCCGCCGGACGTGATGGTGCGGCCCTCGAAATGGATGTCAATGTCGTCCCAGTGATTGAAGGCCGCGTTGATTTCCGCGGCGCTCACCGGATCGGCGTCCTGGAGGTTGTCCATGGTGGCGTCGGAGAACACCACGCCCCAGCCGAAGGTGTCGTACGGACGATTGCGCTCGACCACCACCACCCGGTGCGACGGCTCGCGCAATTTCATCAACAGCCCGAAATACAGGCCCGCGGGACCGCCACCGATACAGACGATATTCATCTCCAGCCTCCGGATTCACTGACCGCGCCGCACTCACCGACGCCTCGATCTTTGTTAAATCGTAAATAGTTTATGCCTAAAATACTAGCGAAAAAAATTCCCGCCAGCAAGGTCGGTGTGCCCTGCTGGCGGGAAGCTCGGGAAAGCCCTTAGGCGACCAAGGCCGGCGCGTTCGCGTCAGCGCGCGCCCATGCGCTTTCGTGCAATGGCCAACGTCGTCAAGCTGATCACCGCCCCGACCATCAGATACAGCCCCGGGGCGAGCTTGTTGCCGGTCGATGCAATCAGCCACGCCACCGCCAACGGCGTGAAGCCGCCGAAGATCGTCGTGCCGAGGTTGTACCCCACCGCCATGCCCGTTGCGCGCGTGCGCGTCGGGAACAGCGACGACATCAGGGCTGGAATCGGCGCAAAGTACACCGCCTTCAACGTGCCGACCCACAGCATCACCAGCATCATCGTCGCCAGCGAAGGATGCGCGTTCATGAACGCGAACGCCGGATACACGGTGCACAGGAACAGCACACCGGCCACGAACATGATGCGAATGCGCCCGACCTTGTCCGACCAGTGGCCCACGAACGGCGTGAGCGTCATGATCACGAAGCCGGTGACCAGCGTCGCAATGAAGCCCTGCGCCGGCGGCAGGCCCAGTTGCTTCGTGGCATACGTCGGCATGTACAGGATCATGTAGTTTGCCGTCGTCGTCAGGATGAGCGCGCCGATGGAGACCAGCAGGCGCGACTTCTGCGTGGCGAGCACCTCCCATACCGGCGACGCCTTGCCTGGCGATTCGGTCTTGCGGGCCGTCTCGAAGGCGGGCGTCTCATCCATGTACTTGCGAATGTAGAGTCCGATCGGCCCGACCAGCATCCCGAACAGGAAGGGAATGCGCCACCCCCAGGATTCGAGCTGCGGCTGGGTCAGCGCGCCGGTAAGCACCGCACCGAACGCCGAGGCCAGCAGCGTGCTCGCCCCCTGACTCGCGAACTGCCAGCTCGACATGAAGCCCGGCCGGTTCGGCACATGCTCGACGAGAAACGCCGTGGAACTGCCGAACTCCCCGCCCGCCGAGAACCCCTGCATCAGTCGTGACACGAAGATGCCGATGGGCGCCCAGACACCGATCGCGGCGTACGTCGGCATGAACGCAATGAGACCGGTGCCGAGCGTCATCATGGCGATCGAGAGCATGAGCGACGCACGACGCCCGTGCCGGTCGGCATACGCGCCCAGCACGAACGCACCGAGCGGGCGCGCGAGATACGACAGCGCAAACGTCCCCAGCGCCATGAGCAACGACACGGTTTCGTCGTGCGCGGGAAAGAACAGCCTGGAAATCGTCACGGCGAAATAGCCGTAGACGATCAGGTCGTACCATTCGAGCGCATTGCCGATGGACGTCGCGACGATCAGCTTGTAGACGGGCACCTCGGCGCGCGCCCCCTCCTTGTCTGCGCTCGACGCGCCCTTCGCCGGGTCCGCCCCGGCGGCGGCAGCAGAACTGTTCATCGCGGCTTCCCCTCTTTCAGATTCACATCCCCAAGATCCCAGAACAGCCCGGCCATGATCTGCAACGCTTCACGCGCGACCGAGCCGAGCAGGTGCTCGTCGGGCGCATGCTGCGAACATGCCGGGTAGGAGTGCGGCACCCACAGCGTGGGTAGCCCGAGCACGTCGGCAAACACGTCGTTCGGCAACGTGCCGCCGAGGTTCGGCAGCAGCACCGGCGGCTTGCCCGTCGTCTCGCGCATCGACCCAAGCGCCCACAGCACCCAGGGATCCTCCGGGTCGAGACGCGTCGCCATCACGCCGCGCTCCACCTCGACCTCCACCATCGGGAATCCGTGCGCGTCGAGATGCGCGCGCAGAATCTCGCCAAGTCGCTCCCAGTCCGTGCCGACCACGAAGCGGATCTGCATGTGGGCATACGCATACGGCGGGATGGCATTGACCGGCTTTTCAGGATTGCCCGTCTTGAACGCGAGGACTTCGATGTTGTTCCAGCCGATGACGCGCTCGGTCGGTGTGAGCCCCGGCTCGCCGTAGTCGACGTCGACCTCGGGATCGTTCGGCCCGCCGCCGACCTCCAGCCCTGCCAGTGCACGCCGCACCGAAGCGGGCAGCTCCGGCGGGCGCAGCCCCTCGACGAGGATCTTGCCGTTGCCGTCGACGATCGAAGCAATGGCGTTCGCCAGCACCACGCCCGGATTGCGCAGCAAACCACCCCAGTTGCCGGAGTGATGACCACCATCGCGAAGATTCAGACTCAGCTTGAAATTGACAAGGCCGCGCGAGCCGAGGAAAACCGTCGGACGTTCGGCACTCAGACGCGGGCCGTCGGACGCGATCAGCACGTCGGCGCGCAACTCGTCGCGCAGTTGCTCGCAAATCGCATGCAGGCCCGGCGAGCCCATTTCCTCGCCCATCTCCACGATCATCTTCACGTTGTAGCCGAGCTTGCCGCCACGCAAGGCCAGCACCTGGGCCAACGCCGCGAGGTTGATGGTGTGCTGGCCCTTGTTGTCGGCCGTGCCGCGCCCATACCAGCGATCGCCCTCCACGACGATCTCCCACGGCTTCAGCCCGCTGCGCCACTGGGCGTCATAGCCGCGCACCACGTCGCCGTGCCCGTAGGTGAGCACGGTCGGCGCGTCGTCGCTTTCATGACGCTGCGCGATCAGGAACGGGCCACCGCCCGGCACCGGGTTCGGCACGATGCGCGACGTGAAGCCGAGCGCCGCCAGCGAAGGCGTCATTTCGTCGGAAAGATAGGCATGGAGCACCTCGCCGCTATCCGCCTCCTGACTCTCGGTCTTGTAGGCGACACGACGACTGAGTGTGTCCAGGAACGCGCCCGAATCGTATTGGGCGGTGGCTTGTGCAATGGCTGCGCTACGGGTCACTGCTTGTCTCCAGATGGCTTTTGAGGGGACGGCTGCCGTCTCGCACATCGCGCGAAGCATGTCGGAAGCACGCTGCGGCACAACCGTTCAGGCCATTCTAGGAGCGGGTATTTTTGACAACAATGATAATATTTCGAAGGTTTCGTTGCCATTTCGGCAAAGCAACGAACGCCAGGCAGACACCTGCCGTTGAACCTTTCTATGGCTGGAACGGCTCATGCAAACACACGCGCTACGCTATTTTCTCGAGGTCGCCCGCACCGGTTCGCTCAGCCGCGCGTCGGAGCGCCTGCACGTGGCCGTCTCGGCGCTGAGCCGTCAGATCGCCAAGCTGGAGGAAGACCTCGGCACCCCGCTGTTCGAGCGTCGCCCGCGCGGCATGGTGCTGAGCGAGGCAGGCGCGTTGCTCGCCGATCATGCGCGTCGCGTGCTGCTCGACACCGAGCGCGTGACGTCGGAAATCCGGGGGCTGACGGAGGCGGGGCGTGCCACGATTCGCGTGGCGAGCGCCGAAGGGGTTGCGCGAGACTTTCTGCCGCAGGTCTTCGCGCGCTTTCGCGAAGCCTACCCCGGCGCACATTTCCTGCTCGACGTCGTGTCGCCCTTCGTCGCCACCGAGCGCGTGCGCGATGGCGAGGCCGACATCGCGGTGTGTTTCAGCGTGGCGCCCGAGAAAGGTGTGCAGGTCGTGCACACCCAACCCGCGCCCATCTTCGCCCTGATGGCGGAGCAACATCCGCTGGCCAGGCGCCGCGACGTCGCCCTCGCCGACCTGCAGCCCTACCCGATGGCGCTGTCCAATGCCGGGGTGACGATCCGACAGATGTTCGACCTGTGCTGCACGCTCGAAGGCTTGCTGTTCGAACCGGTGTTCGTGAGCAACTACCACGCCGCGCTGCATAGCTTCGTGCGCTCGGGCAACGCGGTTACGCTCACGGGCCTGCTCACCGTGCGCAGCCGGTTGGCGCCGGATGGGTTGGTCGCCATACCGATTCGCAATCCCGCCCTGCACCAGCGCACGCTCCAGGTGCAGACCATGGCGGGCCGCACCCTGCCCGCTCCCGTGGAGGCCTTCCTGGGCCTGCTGATCGACGCGATCCGTGCACCGGAAATTCTCGATCGACCGTTCGCCTGAGCGGTCGACGCCGTGCCGGAACGCCGCGCGCCGCCGCTAGTGCGCCGGCGGCGGCGGCGCGGACGTGACGGCGCGCGCCTGGGCGTCGCCATCGTCGGTCGCGCGCTGTTCACGATCCGTCAGTTGACCGAAGATCCACGCCGAGCAGCAGGTGATCAGGCCGACGCACGCGAAGGTTGCGCGAAACGCGGGCAGCGCACCCACGCCCGCATGCTCGCCGAAGGCACCGGTAAACGTCACCAGCAACGCGCCGCCGACGGTCAGCCCGAAGCTCATCGCCAGCATCTGCACGAGCGAGAACAGACTGTTGCCGCCGCTCGCATCGTCCGGATTCAGGTCCTTGAGCGTAAGCGTGTTCATGGCCGTGAACTGCACCGAGTTGATGCCGCCGAGAATGCCGAGTTGAACAACCAGCAGCGGCACCGGATAGTGCGGCGTGACGAGCGCGAAACTCGCCATCACGCCACCGGCGATGATCGTGTTCCAGACCAGCACCGGGCGATAGCCGAAGCGCATCACCAGCCGCGTCGCCAGACCCTTGGCGAAGATCCCCGCGAGGGTGATCGGCAGCATCAGCAACCCCGCCTCGAAAGCGGTGTAGCCCAGACTGACCTGCAAGAGCAGCGGAACGAGATACGGCACCGCCGCGATGCCGATTCGCGCGAACAGATTGCCGAGCAACCCGACGCTGAACGTATGCACGCGAAACATGGCGAGCGAGAACAGTGGCTGCGGGGCGCGGTTCGCATAGAGGCCGTAGGCAACGAAGCCGGCGAAGCCGAGCACGAGCAACACCAGCATCAGCGCATGCGCACCGGCGATGTCGGCGTGCCGGTCCAGCGCCAGCGACGTCGCCACCATACCCACGGTGAGCAGCAGGTACCCCTTGACATCGAAGGGTGCCGTGTGGGGCGCGCGGGCATTCGTCAGAAAGAAGTGCGCGGCGAGACACCCCGCGGCCCCGACTGGCACGTTGATGAGAAACACCCAATGCCACGAAGCCACCTTCACGAGCCAGCCGCCGAGCGTCGGGCCGATGAGCGGACCGATCATGCCCGGCACGGCGACGAACGCCAGCGCCTGGAGATACCGCTCGCGCGGAAAGGTGCGCAGTACGGCGAGCCGCCCCACGGGCAGCAGCATCGCGCCGCCGAAGCCCTGCACCACACGCCAGGCGACCAGCGCGTCGAGCGTTCCGGAATAGGCGCACATCGCCGAGCCGATGGAGAAAATGGTCAATGCGCTGGAGAAGACGACGCGCGTGCCGAACCGATCGGCCAGCCATCCGGATATCGGAATCGTCACCGCCATGGTCAGGGCGTAGGCGATGACCACCGCCTGCATGTGCAGCGGCGACTGGCCGAGGTCGCGCGCCATGGCGGGCAATGCGGTGTTCACGATGGTCGAGTCCAGCGTCTGCATGAAAAAGCCGACGGAGACCACGAGCAGCATCGCCTTTTGCCGCCAGGCGGCCGGTTGGGATGAGGTCATGTCGAGGGGCAATCGGGGTCATGGGAGCTGCGCCAGCCCCCGGAACCCCATGACCCTACTACACCGCTTTGACCGCGTCACGTACCTGTTCGAGCGCCGCCGGATCTTCGATCGTGATGAGGTCGCCCGTTTCGCGGCCTTCGCAGATCGCCTGGATCGCCCGGCGCAGGAGCTTGCCGGAGCGGGTCTTCGGCAGCATCGAGACGAAGAACACGCGCGCCGGACGCGCCACCGCGCCCAGTTGTCTGTCGACCGTCTTCATCACGTCGCCCTCGAGCGCCATGCGCGCCTCTGGCGTGGCTGCCAGCTCCGGCTGGCGCAGCACGGCGAACGCCATCGCCACCTGCCCCTTGAGCGCATCCTGCGCGCCGATCACCGCCACCTCGGCCACGGCCGGATGGCTCGCGATGCTCTCCTCGATCTCGCGCGAGCCCAGCCGGTGCCCGGCCACGTTGATCACGTCGTCGGTGCGCCCGAGAATGAAGTAATAGCCGTCGTCGTCGCGCACGCCCCAGTCGAAGCTCGAGTAAAGCATCCGCCCCGGCACCGTCTCCCAATACGTCTTGACGAAACGCGCGTCGTCGCCCCATACGGTGCTCATGCATCCCGGCGGCAGCGGTCCTTCGATGGCCAGCACGCCCTTCTGATTCGGCCCGCAGTCCTCGCCCGTGACCTCGTCGACGAGCTTCACGTCATAGCCATACACCGGCTTGCCCGGCGACCCGAGCTTGCCCGGCAACACCTCCACGCCGCGCGCCATGCCGAGGATCGGCCAGCCCGTCTCGGTCTGCCAGTAATTGTCCACGACGGGCTTGCCGACGCCATCGGTGAGCCAGCGTGCGGTCGGCTCGTCGAGCGGCTCCCCGGCCAGGAAAATCAGCCGCAGCGAGGACAGATCGTATTGCGTCAGGTATGCCGGGTCCTGCTTCTTGAGCACCCGAATGGCCGTGGGCGCGGTGAAGAGCTGCGTGACCTTGTACTTCTCCACGATGCGCCACCAGATGCCGCCGTCCGGACGAATCGGCGTGCCCTCGTACATGACCGTTGCAATGCCCGCGAGCAACGGCGCGTATACGATGTAGCTGTGGCCGACGACCCAGCCGATGTCCGACGCGCAGAACATCGTGTCGCCCGGCCGGGCGCAGAAGATGTGCTGCATCGACGAGGCGAGTGCCACGGCGTATCCGCCGGTGTCGCGCTGCACCCCCTTGGGCTTGCCCGTGGTGCCGGACGTGTAGAGCACGTACGACGGCTCGCTCGATTCGAGCCATTCGCACGCGACGAAAGCGTCGAGATGTTGTTCGCGCAGCGGCGCGTAGTCGACGTCGCGACCGGGCACGCGCGTCATTTCGGCCAGGCCACGATCGATGAGCAGCACGCTCGACGGCTTGTGCCGTGCGAGTTCGATGCCCTCGTCGAGCAGCGGCTTGTACGGGACGACCTTGCCGTTGCGCGAGCCGGCGTCGGCCGAGACGATGACCTTCGGCTGCGCGTCGTCGATGCGCGCGGCGAGATTCACCGAGGCGAAGCCCCCGAAAACGACCGAGTGAATTGCGCCAAGCCGCGTGCATGCCAGCATGGCGAACAGCGCCTCGGGCACCATCGGCATGTAGATCAGCACCCGCTCGCCGCGACCCACGCCCAACGATTGCAGCGACGCCGCCATGCGGTTCACCTCCGCCGCAAGCTCGTCGTACGTATAGACGCGCTCCTGCCCGGTCTCGGTCGAGACCCAGATCAGGGCATTCTGCGTGCCACGCGACGGCAGGTGGCGATCGACGGCGTTGTGGCAAAGATTGGTACGCCCGCCCACGAACCAGCGCGCAAACGGCGGCTTGTCGTAATCGAGCACCCGCGTGAAGGGCGTCTCCCAGTCGATCAGGCTGGCCTGTTCCTCCCAGAAGGCCTCGCGCGAGTCAGGGGCGATCGAGCGGGCGTGAAATGACGCGTACGAAGTCATGGTGTCTCCTTGCATGTATTTGATGAGCTCACGCGGCCGCCACCCCCGGGCGATGTCGACGGTGGGTCGGACCTGGCTGCGCGGCGCCGGATCGGGCCGGCTGGGTCGACGGCGTGTGGCCATCGAACGGCAATTCGCTTCGGTGCAATGAAATCGTCGGACACGGGCCACGTGCCTCGCGTTCAGTGTGCGCGTTGACGCTTACGGAAGGCTTACCGTGGACGCACGCGCCCCCGCGCAAACGCTAGGGGATTACGCCGATGCGCGAACGTCGGCAGCGCGCACCGGTAAGTCGTCGGCATCGCCTGTTCACGCGCGTGGCGAGATGACGCGAAGCCCGGAGGCGCTCACGCACGCATAAGGCGTTGGCCAACGTGCCGTCGACGCGCAAAAGAAAGCGCCTGTGAGGGAATCCTCACGGGCGCTCGATTTGATGCGGGGTTGTCTATGGGCTCGGGACCATTGACGAGCGAACGATATCGAATCGATGACCGTTCGCCAGAGCCCGGGGGCGACTTCAGCGTTGGGCCGTTTTGGTGACCTTGGTCGAGGCCTTCGCTGGCGCCTTCGCGGTCCTGGTCACCGCCTTTGCCGACGCCTTGGCGGTCTTGCCAGTCGTCCTGGCCGGAGCGGCCTTGCTGCTGGCGGCCACCTTCGCCGGCTTGGCGGCGGGTCGATGGTCGACCACGCGAATCATTTTGCCGTTCTTGCCACGCACCATGCGCGTGCGCGGCGCTTCCTCGTCGTCCTTTGCGGCAGGCGCCGATGCAGCGGCAACACGCGAAGCGTCCTTGACCGGCACGTGAAGCACCAGCAGTTGGCCCGACGTGAGCCTGTCACTGCGCAGACGATTCCAGCTCTTGATCTGCGCGACGCTCACACCACTGCGCGACGCGACGGCAGCGAGCGTGTCGCGCTTGCGCGCACGCACCATGATCTTGCGCGTATCCGGCAGGTCCGGCTCCAGCGCCAGCACGGCATTGCTCGCCACCGACGGGCTGATGTCCTGGTCGATGTCGTCTGAGCGCGGCACCAGCAGCGTCGAGCCCGCCTTCAGGCGCATGCGCGGCGCGATGTTGTTGACGGAGCGGATCACCGCGGCGTCGACACCGAGCTTGCGGGCAACGTCTTCCGGACGCTCGCGCGAAGACGAGGTGTAGGTCGTCCAGCTCGAGAGCGGCTTGTCGTAACTCTTCAGGCGACGCTGAAACACTTCCGCACTGTCGAACGGCAGCAGGATCTGCGGCTGCCCCGCGCCCAGGATCACGGGCTTGCGGAACGACGGGTTGAGCGCGCGGAATTCGTCGAGCGGCAGATCGGCGAGCTTGGCGGCGAGCGCCACGTCGATGTCGCGCTTGGTCGTCACGCTAACGAAATACGGGTGATTCGGAATGTCCGGCAGCTTGACGCTGTAGACGTCGGGGTGCGCGATGATGTTCTTGATCGCCTGCAGCTTCGGCACGTAGTAGCGCGTTTCGGTCGGCATGCGCAGGCTCAGGTAGTCGGTCGGCAGCCCCTGCGCCTGATTGCGGTCGATGGCGCGCTGCACGTTGCCTTCGCCCCAGTTGTACGCGGCAAGCGCCAAGTGCCAGTCGCCGAACATCGCGTAGAGCTTCGACAGATAGTCGAGCGCGGCGGTCGTCGAAGCGAGCACATCGCGGCGCTGATCCTGCCACATGTTCTGCTTGAGGTTGTACGTCTTGCCGGTGCTGGGAATGAACTGCCACATACCGGCCGCCTTCGCCGTGGAGAGCGCCTGCGGGTTGTAAGCGCTTTCCACGAACGGCAGCAGCGCGAGTTCCGTCGGCATATGACGGCGCTCGAGTTCTTCGACGATATGGAACAGGTACTTGCTCGACCGGTCGATCATGCGCTCGACATACTCGGGGCGCTGCGCGTACCACTGCGTGCGGTCCTGCGCGAGGTCGGTGTCGAGATCGGGGATGGCAAAGCCGTGGCGGATACGTGACCAGAGATCGGCGTCGTCGCTGCCGTAGGCCAGATCGTTGATCGAGTCGTTGTCGAGGTCGATGGTCTGATCGCTCGAAACGCGTTGTTTGCCTTTTGCGGTCGAGGCGAGAGGCGACTTGCTCTGCGCATCGGGAGTCGTATTCGACGCACCTGTGGTCGGCGCTGTGCTGGCGCAAGCCGCCAGAAGCAGCGTCAGTAACAAGCTAACGATAAGTCGCATTGATCGGGCTCGAATGGGGTTACATCTTCATGAAATTGGCAAGGATGGTAAGGAAACCCTTCAGATGCGTCAACCTTTCTGCCTAATTTTTTTGCAAAAATCTCATCAAAATGGCCGAAATTTAAGGGTTATCCCCGACCGGGAACCCACGAGATGTGGTCGTAACGACACACGGAAGGTACGCTCGGATCGCATGCGCGATGCCATCGATATGACTCCGAAACATCACGTGTGGGGCAATGAATCAGGGGTGAGCAGACGAGCCGACATGTGTCAACGTCCGCAATGCGGCAGATGTCATCGCGCGTCGTGCTGTTGACAGCGCGACGCGCTCTCGATCAACGGAAGTTGTCTTTCCAGCCGCGGATGGCGGCGAATACCGCCTCCCGAGACAGCGACGTGCGCCCGGCGTGCCGCTCGGCGGCCGCGACGACCGCCGGTGCGTCGCTGCGCAGGAACGGGTTCGTCACCCGCTCCTGGGCGAGCGTGGTGGGCAGCGTGGGACGCCCTGCCGCGCGCAGCGCCGTGGCCTCCTGATGCCAGGCGGCGAGTGCCTCGTTGTCCGGATCGACGGCCAGCGCGAAGCGAATGTTCGACAGGGTGTACTCGTGGGTGCAATGCACGAGCGTGGCCGGCGGCAGCGCCGCGAGCCTGTCGAGCGATGCGAGCATTTGCGCCGGCGTGCCCTCGAAAAGGCGCCCGCATCCGCACGAAAACAACGTATCGCCGCAGAACAGCCGCGGCACGCCCGCCGCGCCCGCGCCGAGGAAGTAGGCGACGTGGCCGGACGTGTGGCCGGGGACATCGATGACCTCCAGCGTCATGGCCGGCGCCGCGATGTGCACCGTGTCGCCGCCCGCGTGGGGATGATCGACGCCCGCGATGGCTTCACGCGCCGGGCCGTGCACCGGCACATTGAAATGCCGCAGCAACGTGCCCACGCCGCCGACGTGATCCGCATGCTTGTGGGTGATGAGAATGGCGCGCAGCGTGAGGCCGCGCGATTCGAGATAGGCGAGCACCGGATCGGCGTCGCCGGGATCGACGACAACAGCGTCTTTGCCGTTGTCGATGACCCAGAGATAATTGTCCTGGAACGCGGGGACGGGAAAGACGGTCAGTGTTCCGGCCGACTGCCCACTTGCCGCATCTGCGTGCGCATCCATATATACTCGCCACCATGTCAGAACGTCCGATTATAGACTGGCCCGTCTGGCTCGTCTCACCGCCAGGCCGCTACGCGCTCGCATGGGAACAGGCCCTCTTCGATCAATGGGTCGGGGATCTGTTCGGCTATCACGCGTTGCAGCTGGGCCGTCCCGAGCTCGATACGCTGCGCGAGAACCGCATGCCCTACCGAGGGCTCGTGCTACCCGCCGCACGGGGGCCAGAGGCCCCCACGCTCATGACCAAGGCCGCGAGCGACACGACCGATACGACCACGTGCGCGACGGCGGCGGACGGCACCACGCCCATCGCATCCGAGATGGTGGCGCGCGACATCCTGGTGAGTCGATTCGACGAATTGCCGATCGCCACGGCCAGCACCGACCTCGTTGTGCTGCCGCACGTGCTCGAGTTCGCCGAGAACCCGCACGACATCCTGCGCGAAGTCGAGCGCATTCTCGTGCCCGAGGGACAGGTCATCATCACCGGCTTCAACAACCTGAGCCTGTGGGGCGCGCGCGAAGAGCTGGGACGTCTGGCGGGCGCGCCGTTTCTGCCCCCGGGCGCCGACCTCATCGCCTTCACTCGCCTGAAGGACTGGCTCAAGCTGCTGTCGTTCGACATCGACCGTGGCCGCTTCGGGTGCTACCGGCCGCCGCTGCGCGGCGATCACTGGCTGCAACGCTTCGAGTTCATGGAGTCCGCCGGCGATCGCTGGTGGCCGATCTTCGGCGCCTTGTACGGGGTTCGCGCGGTGAAGCGTGTGCGTGGCATGCGCTTGGTCGGCAAGGTCCGCAAGCGTATACTCGCGCTCCAGCCTGCGGCGGCGCCGGTGGCCACACCGAACACCACGCACCGCCAGATGGCCGAAGCGACCGAAGTGTCCGACTGATCGTTTGAGAGATGACCTTGCCGCAAGTTGAGATCTATACCGACGGTGCCTGCAAAGGCAATCCCGGCCCCGGCGGTTGGGGCGCCCTGCTCGTTGCCGGCAAACACCGCAAGGAAATGTTCGGCGGCGAGCCGAATACGACCAATAACCGCATGGAGCTGCTTGCCGTCATTCGCGCGCTCGAAGCGTTGAACAAGCCGTGCCATGTCGTGCTGCATACCGATTCGCAGTACGTGCAAAAGGGCATCAGCGAATGGATTCACGGCTGGAAGGCCCGAGGCTGGAAGACCGCCGCGAAGGAGCCCGTGAAGAACGCCGACCTGTGGCAGGAACTCGACGCCGTCTCTCAGAAGCACGAGATCGACTGGCGCTGGGTGAAAGGTCACGCGGGACACGACGGCAATGAAGCCGCCGACCAACTGGCCAATCGCGGCGTGGAGAGTCTGCGGCGCGGGTGACCTCGCGCGCGGGCGAGCGACCGCGCGTTGCGCGAGTTCGTCAGTCCGGCGGTCCGTGAGACCATACGGCCGCGCGTGCCAATTCCGAAAGTACGAGCCAACTACCGAAACATCATGCGACAACTGATCCTCGATACCGAAACCACCGGGCTGAACCCGAAGACGGGGGACCGTCTGCTGGAGATCGGTTGCGTCGAACTGGTCAATCGCCGCCTGACCGGCAACAACCTGCATTTCTACATCAACCCCGAGCGCGACAGCGATCCGGGGGCACTGGCGGTGCACGGCCTGACGACGGAATTCCTCTCCGACAAGCCCAAGTTCGCGGAGATTGCGGAAGAGCTGCGCGAGTATTGCCGCGGCGCCGAAATCATCATTCACAACGCCGCGTTCGACCTGGGCTTTCTCGACATGGAGTTCGGGCGCCTCGGCTGGCCGCCTTTCATGGAGCACTGCTCTGGCCTGATCGACACGCTGCTGCGTGCGCGGGAGATGTTCCCTGGTCGGCGCAACTCGCTGGATGCGCTGTGCGAACGTCTTGGCGTGAACAATGCGCATCGTACGTTGCACGGCGCACTGCTCGACGCAGAACTGCTCGCCGACGTGTACCTGGCGATGACCCGCGGTCAGGAGAGCCTGGTCATCGATTCGGGCGACGGCGACGAAAGCGACGCGGGCGCACATCGCGAAAAGATCTCGCTGCGTCAATTCGAACTGCCGGTCATCCTCGCGGCGGCTGAAGAGATCGCACTGCACGGCGCGGTACTCGACGGCATCGACAAGGGCATCAAAGGGACATGCGTCTGGCGCACGGAACCGGCAGCGCCGGAAGGTGAAGCGACGCCGGCTGCGTGACATGACAGGGATTCGCGAGGTATCCGCGAAAAAATTGCACGGAGCCCTTCCCAAGCGAAGAAAACATCCCTATAATCGCTGTCTTTGCTGCTTGCGAGTCATCGCGAGAAACGGCGTGAAGTGATCGAGAGATATCGTCACGGCGGCAGCAAAACAAGATTGAAAAGAAAGGTTGCAGACTTCTACGAAAACAGTTAAAGTTCTGCTCCTGATTGCGAAGGAAAGACTTCAGCAATCAACACTAAATCATTGATTTAGTTAATGATTTGGGTGGTTAGCTCAGCGGTAGAGCACTGCCTTCACACGGCAGGGGTCACAGGTTCAATCCCTGTACCACCCACCAGATTCGAAGGGCCGACGATACGTCGGCCCTTTTTGCATTCTGCGCCGGCATCACAGTGATCGCGTGCGATTGATCCCGCATGCCGCAACGACGAGACAGGCGCCCGCTTCAATGCGAGCGCACCTCCCCTGCCCTGCACCACACCTCGCACCTCAGCGCTTGAACCCCGCCGCCCCCGTTACCCGAATCTCAGGGCCCGAGAGCGAGTACACGATGCCCGCATTGTTCGCCGCCGCGCCGGTCAGCACGCCTTGCGTCGAAAACGTACAAGCGCCGCCGACACACGCGCCGCCCGAGACGTTTTGCGTCATCGTGTCGAACGTTGCACGCGCACCGTCCGGGCCAACCACCGTCATGCCGGCGCCGGTCGCGTAAGTCTGCCCGGGCATGGCGATATTCAGATTCGGCGTGACGTCGTAGCGCGCATTCTGGAACGCGATGCTCAGCGATCCCGTCAACGTACCGGTCGCACCGGAAATCCTGTCGATAGCCTTCGTTGCGCCGGCGAGCGCATACGTCATCGTGCCCGAGATCGGCAGATTCGCATCCAGCGTGGGCTTGCCAACGATATAAGGCATGCCCGAACTCCACGTCGACAAATCGATCGTCTCGCCATGATCGGATATCGTGCCCGCCGTCCAGCGCCCCCAGCCCAGATCGTCCAGTTTGCCCGCGTCGGCGACCGTCACGGCCGACACGACATTGAACGGCATGTCCGATCCCACGAACTTCGTCATCTCGCTCGCGGCATTGAAGGTCGCCGTGCCCGTGCCAAGACTTGCGATACCGTCCGAGCCCCAGTTCATCATGTAATACCCCGCGCCGCTGGTCAGCACGACGGGGGGTGGGAGCACCGGCGGCGTCACAAGCGGGGGCGTCAAGACCGGCGGAAGCTCGGCGGCGGGCGGCCGTGGCGTCGGCAACAGCACGACAGGCCCTGTAGCCGGTGTGGGCTGCGTCGGCGAACCCGTTGCCGAAAATATCGGGGGCGGCGTGAAAAGGATTCCCGGATTCTGCGGAAGCACGACCGGCGGCACGCTGAAATTGGGCGTGAAGCCGAATTGCCCGGCCGAGAAAAGCGGCGATCCACCACCATTGCTCACGACGATCGCGCCACCCAGCACCTCGACATAGAGACCCGGACTCGCCCCACCCGGCACAGCACCCGCAGCAGTGCCTCCTGAAGCTGACACCACCGGCTGCGGCAGGAATCGCGAGAAGTCGAGCCCTCCACTCTGCGCTCTGGCCTGCGGGATGACGAAAGAAGCCACCGCCGATGCGATGGCGCTCCATTGCGCAGCGCGGCGTGCGGGAAAACGCAAGGCCCGACGAGGCCCCGACAACACGATGAATGTCATGATCGATCGCTCCGGATCGGCGTGAGGATTGAGATCAGCGGAAGTCATAGCGAGCCACGACCTCGTAGACACTTCGGTGGTACTGGTACAGCGGCTGGCTGGAGCCATTCCGCGTGAAGCTGAATTGCGGCGTGATCGAAAACGCCTTCGTCACGAAGTACGAATAGCCAGCCCTCACGTCAAGCTGACGGTCGCTGCGCTCCACGAGAAACAAACTGTCGAGCGTGTCGTAGTTGCGTCGCTCGATGCTAGCGCTGGCGAACAGCAGTTGATCCGGCATCACGTGCCATTCGCCGCCGAGTCGCGCGCCCCACAGCCGATTGCCGAACGCGGCGGACAAGTCGTCCTTGGGCTTTTCTCGCCCCGCGTACAGCGAGGCATAAGCGACCGGCGCGCCATAGACCGACGAGAATCCCTTGACGATCGACGCGCCAACGATGGCGCGATTCACGTCGCGCGCATTCGTGCCCATGTAGCGAATCGGCGTGTACTGCGCGAACGTCGCCACCTGAAGGTCGCTGCCAAGATCGCGCGTCCACTGCGCGGTGAAGCCGTTGAGATTGCGGTAGCTCTCCGAATCGACCCACATGTGCTGGTTGGCGTACTGAAGTCCGAAATTGTTCGGCCCGGACAACCAGTTCGCGCCCAGTTGAAGCAAATAGCTGCCCTGATCGAAGGCGCGCGCCTTATCGGCGTAGGTGCGCACATCGACCTCTCCCGATGCCGACACCACCAGGTTGTCCGTCACGGCATGTCGCACGCCTAGCCCGCCACTGATGTCGCCGAAGTTCGCCGGCGTTCCGCGCGAGGCGCCGTCGAGGACGAACATCAAGCCGCCCAGTGCCGGAATCGCGATCGCGGAATTCGTCGTCGCGTTGTTGGCATTGGTATCGTGCCCGACGTTGCCCTGCACGTAGCCGGTCCAGGACGTACGCGCGCCCGCAGGCGCATTGATCGCGTTCAGGTAGGCCTCGATGACCGGACGCACACCCTCGGGGACCTCGCCCGCGGCCACCCCCTCGAACTCGCGTCTCGCGTTATCGCGCTGCCCGAGCAGAAAATAGGTGCGCGCCAGTTCGAGGTGAGCCGGACCATCGCCAGGACGGGCCGCCACGCTGCGTTTGAGTGCGCGCTCGGCAACCTCGAGGTGATGACTGTCCGCGGCAGCGATACCCAGCAGGTAGTCATATTCGCCGTCGCCCGCCAGACGGCTCTCCAGCGGCGCCAGCAACGCGTAGGCCCGTGCGGGCGATTTGGCGCGCATCAGCGCGCGAGCCTCGGAGATCGCGGCGTTTCCCGCGTCGGACGACGAGGCAGGCGGCCCGCCGACAGCGGCAGTGCCGTCTGCGACGAGCGTGCCCGCGGCATACGCGCCATGCGTCAGAACGGCACCGAGCACCGCTGCGGCAAGCGCACTTCGGCGAAGCGTTGAAACAGACATGCAGTGATTCCCCGGTACGGCGAAGCATCGGGCATGCATGCCCGACGACGCTCGCGGAACAATGATTGGTTTTGTGCGCTACGGTCGAATACCACCATGCTGCGTTTTCATTCTTCTGATGACGGCAGCGAGGGAGCGCGCGCGGCACAGCAAACGGGGGGAGGACTGTGCATGGGAACCGTTGGCGGCTTCCCAAGGTCGGCGCTGGGCGCCATTAGAGCGCAACCGCCCAGCCATGGCAAGCGGCAGACCGAGAGCCCCCCCCAACCGTACGCACCGGCTGCGAGCGACACTACGCAGTCGCGGCGCATGCCCCGCGGAAATGCATGCGCGACATCGCAACATCAATAGATTTTTTAAATCAAAACTAAAATTCGATCAATTTAACCACATACCGATCCAACTTCCCGCCGGGGCGTGGCGCGACCCGTGCCCCGCGCGACGGGGATTTCCACGATATGACGGGGCCTTCAGAGCCAGTCTTATATAAGACTGACGCATTCACATTACGAAAAGGCATTTCAGTTTTGCCCCTGACCCGTGTCACAATCGAGAGAATTTGTCATGGCTAGCGGACTGTCACCCCAGTCGGCGGCGTTCCCCCACCTTTTCCTGATTCTTGAATCCGAGACCAGCGATGAGTACGCAGCAATCCAGCATCATCTACACCCTGACCGACGAAGCACCGCTTCTGGCCACCGGCGCCTTCCTCCCGATCATTCGCACGTTCACCGCGCCGGCCGGCGTGGCGATCGAGACGAGCGACATCTCGGTGGCAGGTCGTATCCTCGGCGAATTCCCCGAATTCCTGACGGAAGAACAGCGCGTGCCGGACAACCTCGCCGAGTTGGGCCGCCTCACGCAGGATCCGGACACCAACATCATCAAGCTGCCGAACATCAGCGCTTCGGTGTTCCAGTTGCAGAGCGCCATCAAGGAGCTCCAATCGAAGGGCTACAAGGTGCCGGACTATCCGGAAGACCCGAAGACCGACGAAGAGAAGGCCATCCAGAAGCGCTACTCGAAGTGCCTGGGCTCGGCCGTGAACCCGGTGCTGCGCGAAGGCAATTCGGATCGCCGCGCCCCGTTGGCCGTGAAGAACTACGCCAAGAAGCATCCGCACAGCATGGGCGAATGGAGCATGGCTTCGCGCACTCACGTGGCGCACATGAAGCACGGCGACTTCTACCACGGCGAAAAGTCGATGACGATCGACAAGGCTTGCGACGTGCGCATGGAACTCGTGACGAAGAGCGGCAAGACCATCGTGCTCAAGCCGAAGGTCTCGCTGCTCGACGGCGAAATCATCGACAGCATGTTCATGAGCAAGAAGGCGCTGTGCGAGTTCTACGAAGAACAGATGGAAGACGCCCGCAAGACCGGCGTCATGTTCTCGCTGCACGTGAAGGCCACCATGATGAAGGTCTCGCACCCGATCGTGTTCGGCCACGCCGTGAAGATCTTCTACAAGGAAGCCTTCGAGAAGCACGGCAAGCTGTTCGACGAACTGGGCGTGAACGTCAACAACGGCCTCGTGAACCTGTACGAGAAAATCGAGGCGCTGCCGAGCACGCAACGTGAAGAGATCATCCGCGATCTGCACGCCTGCCACGAGCACCGTCCGGAACTGGCGATGGTCGACTCGGCCAAGGGCATCTCGAACCTGCACGCACCGAACGACGTGATCGTCGATGCCTCGATGCCGGCCATGATCCGCCTGGGCGGCAAGATGTGGGGCGCCGACGGCCGTCCGAAGGACACCAAGGCCGTGATCCCGGAGAGCACGTTCGCCCGCATTTACCAGGAAATCATCAACTTCTGCAAGACGAACGGCGCATTCGACCCGACCACCATGGGCACGGTGCCGAACGTCGGCCTCATGGCGCAGAAGGCAGAAGAGTACGGCTCGCACGACAAGACGTTCGAAATCGTCGAAGACGGCGTGGCGAACATCGTCAACATCGCCACGGGCGAAGTGCTGCTCTCGCAGAATGTGGAAGCCGGCGACATCTGGCGCATGTGTCAGGTCAAGGACGCCCCGATCCGCGACTGGGTAAAGCTCGCGGTGAACCGCGTTCGCAACTCGGGCATGCCGGCCGTCTTCTGGCTCGACCCGTACCGTCCGCACGAAGCCGAACTGATCAAGAAGGTCGAGACGTACCTGAAGGACCACGACACCACCGGCCTCGATATCCAGATCATGTCGCAAGTGCGCGCCATGCGTTACACGCTCGAGCGCGTGATCCGCGGCCTGGACACCATTTCGGTGACCGGCAACATTCTGCGCGACTACCTGACCGACCTCTTCCCGATCATGGAGCTGGGCACCAGCGCCAAGATGCTGTCGATCGTGCCGCTGATGGCCGGTGGCGGCATGTACGAAACGGGCGCCGGCGGCTCGGCACCGAAGCACGTCAAGCAACTGGTCGAGGAGAATCACCTGCGTTGGGACTCGCTGGGTGAATTCCTGGCGCTGGCCGTGTCGCTGGAAGACCTCGGTATCAAGACGGGCAACAACCGCGCCAAGATCCTCGCCAAGACGCTCGACGCGGCAACCGGCAAGCTGCTGGACAACAACAAGGGCCCGTCGCCCAAGACCGGCGAGCTCGACAATCGCGGCAGCCAGTTCTATCTGTCGATGTACTGGGCACAGGAACTCGCCGAGCAGAAGGAAGACGCCGAGCTGGCCCAGCGCTTCGCGCCGCTGGCCAAGCGACTGGCCGAGAACGAGAAGACGATCGTGGCCGAACTCGCCGAAGTACAAGGCAAGCCGGCCGACATCGGTGGCTACTACAAGCCCGACTTCGACAAGCTCGAGCAAGTCATGCGCCCGAGCAAGACGTTCAACGCCGCGCTGGCAAGCGTCGCGACGGCGTAAGCGCGAAAGCGATCGAGGGCGGGTCGGCACGACCGCCCCGCAGCATCCAATGAAAAAGCCGGCGAACGCCGGCTTTTTCTATTTCACGGACCACGCACGACAAAGGCGACATTGGCGACATCGGCGGCATTGGCACCGCTGCCGCCATCACCGTGCTCTGAAGCGTTTCAGCGGTTGACCTGCGCCTTCGATTGCGTGAGCGCCAGCACGGCCCCCAAGGCGAGCGCGGCCGACACGCAGTACATGCCGGCGTTGGTGCTTTGCGTCACGTCCTTGAGCCAGCCGATGACGAACGGGCTCACGAAACCGGCCAGGTTGCCGATCGAGTTGATCATGCCGATGGCGGCAGCAGCCGAGCCGCCGACGAGCAGCGCGCTCGGGTACGTCCAGAACACCGGCATCGTGGCCAGCATGCCGGCCGTGCCGACCGACAGCGCCACCATGGCGAGCGGGACATTGTTGCCCCAGACCGTGCTCAGGTACAGGCCCACGGCCCCGGCAAGCGACACCACGGCGAAGTGCCAGCGGCGCTCGCGCGTGCGGTCCGAGCTGCGCGCCACGGCGATCATGCTGAGCACGGCGCAGGCGTAGGGAATGGCGGTAAGCAGCCCCACGTCCAGCGCGCTCTTCACGCCGCTGGCCTTGATTAGCGTCGGCAGGTAAAAGCCAATGCCATAAAGGCCCATCATGCAGCAGAAGTAAATCGCGGCCATGAGCCACACACGACCGTTCGCGAACACCGACGCGACCGAGTGCTGCACCTTGCCCGCGCTGTCCTGCGCGATGTTGTGCTCCAGAACGGCCTTTTCGTCTTCGGTGAGCCAAGTGGCCGCGCGAATGCCGTTCGGCAGATACATGAGCGTGATCACGCCGAGAATCACCGACGGAATGGCTTCGATGAAGAACAGCCATTGCCAGGCGGCCCAGCCGCCCACGCCATTGAACGCCGCGAGAATCCAGCCCGAGAGCGGACCGCCGAACACGCCCGCGACGGGAATGCCGATCATGAACAGCGCGTTCATGCGACCGCGACGCTGCGCCGGGAACCAGTAGGTCAGGTACAGCACGATGCCGGGGAAGAAGCCCGCCTCGGCCACGCCGAGCAGAAAACGCACGACGTAGAACTGCGTGGGTGTCTTCACGAATAGCGTGGCCGCCGAGAGCACCGCCCACGAGATCATGATGCGCGCGATCCAGCGGCGCGCACCGACCTTGTGCATGATGATGTTGCTCGGCACTTCAAAGAAAAAGTAGCCGATGAAGAAGATGCCGGCGCCCAGGCCATAGACCGTCTCGCTGAACTGAAGGTCGTTGAGCATCTGCAGCTTGGCGAAGCCGACGTTGACACGGTCGAGATACGCCGCGACGTAACAAAGGAAAAGGAACGGCAACAAACGCCAGGTCGCTTTGGCGTAGGCTTGCGCCTCGATCGCGCGCGACTGCGCACTGGGTTGGGTACCGCTAGCGATAGTACTCATGGTTTCCACTTCGAACTTCGGCTGCCATGCAGCCGGAATCAAGACTGCAACGCTGCCGCCGGACCACTCGCACCGATCACGCCGCCTTACCCACCCGACTGCTCTGAAGACCTCACGATTCCCATGTCGCGGGAATCGATTTCGCGGAGTCCGTCGACATTGTCTCCGGACGTCTGCGCCCAGCCTGAGGGCCTGCGCGACGTTTCTCACCCGGCCATCCCATTTGGGGATTGGGAGGCCGCCGCGATTGTAAACCATAGGACACCGCTCTATATGGAGCAGTCCTTCAGTCACTGATCACATTCCGAAATCGTAAGTCGCCCGACTGTGGCAAGAGCGCGACAGCCAAACGCCATTGACAGGACGGTCGACGATGCGCCGCGTCAATGCCCCGATGGCGCGCCGATATTCGACGTGGCTGCCTGACACCCGCGTGGCGATGAAAATGCGTCCGAAAGATTCGGCACGCCGCGGGCCATCGATGCCTGACGGTCGTGTGATTTCACGCGTACCCTTAAGGCTTCCCTTACGCCGATCGCGTTGCCGGCGCGGAACATCATCCCGACAGATGCCGCCCCACGCGACGTCGACCACTGTCCCGCTTTCCTCGAGTCGAATCATGACCGTCCACAACCCGCTCTCGCTGCCCGCACCTGCCTCGGTTTGCCTGGTCAGCGTCTTCCCCGCCACAGACGACGGCGGCAACCCCGCCCCGATCGTGCTCGACGCCGACGCGATGTCGGAAGGCGATATGCGCGCCGTCGCGGCGCACTACGGCCACGAGAGCGGCTTCGTCATGGCCTCGACGCAGCCGGACCGGGCGTGGCGCTTTCGCTTTTTCGTACCGAATCACGAGATGGAGATGTGCGGTCATGCGACGCTGGGTGCGTTGTGGGTATTGCGCCGCGCGGGACGCTGGGACGGCAGGCCGGTCACGATCGAGACGCTGAGTGGCCCGGTCGAAGGCAGGCTGGCCGCCGACGGCGAGCACATCGAAGTCAGTCAGCCGGCGGGGCGCACCGAGCCGGTCATCGACGCGAGCGCCATCGAGGCAATCTGCGCCACATTGCGAATCTCGCCCGACGATATTGCCCCGGAAGGTATCTGCAACGCGGCGACGAGTCGCGTGAAGACACTCGTGCCGCTGCGCAGCGTGGCGACATTGCAGGCGCTGCGGCCCGACTTCGCCACGATGGCCGCCACGTGCGACGCCATCGCATCCACTGGTCTGTACCCTTGCGCGCGCGAGGCGGTGGGCGATGGGCGCGCGTTGCCGGTGTTGCAGGCGCGCCAGTATCCGCGCGCCTCCGGCTATCCCGAAGATGCCGCGACCGGCATCGCGGCAGCCGCACTGCTTTACGGCGCGCGCCGCTACGGCTGGCTTCTCCCTGGCGAGCGCGGCGTCGTCGTGCGCCAGGGGGTCGCCATGGGACGCGCCTCGGCGATCACCGTGACGCTGCGCGATCCGCTCGACGCCGCCGCGGGCTGTTGGATCAGCGGCGACGTGCGCGCAATATGACGACGACGATGACGCCCACCGCTGCCGCGAGCCCACCGCACAGGAAGACCGCGCGATAGCCGAACGGGTTGGCCACGGCGCCGGCGAGCGGCCCGGTCAGGAGAATGGCGACGTCCTGAAACGCGGCATACGTGCCCAGGCTCGTGCCACGGCTCGCGGCGGGCGCACGCTGCACCACCTCGATGCCCAGTGAGGGAAAGATCAGCGATGCGCCGGCGCCGGCGAGCGCGGTGCCGGCCAGCGCAAGCCACGCGCCCGGCGCCTGCCACACCAGCAACAGGCCGACGGCTTCGACCGCGAGCGACGCCTGCGCCACGCGCAGATTGCCGAAGCGCTCGGGCCAACGTCCACCGATCAGTCTCACCAGCACGAACGCGAGCCCGAAGGCCGACAGCGCGACAGCAGCGCCCGACCAGCGCGACGCATCGAAGTACAGCACCACGAAAGCGCCGACCACCGCGAAACCCACCCCCTGCAATGCGAGCGCCAGCCCCGGCAGGAAAACGATGCGCAACACCTGCGAGTACGGCAGCGCACGCCCCGTCTGATGCATCGGCGCCACGCCGGGAATCCGCGAAATCACGACCCAACCGGCGATGGGCAGCAGACAGATCGCGATGGCCACGCCGATGAGCGCGGTAGCCCCATAAAGCGAGAGGCCGAGTGGCGCGCCGACGGCAAATCCGCTGAAGACGGCCGCCCCGGTCCACGACATCACACGCCCCGATTGCGATGCCCCCAGACTGCCGATGGCCCACGTCAGCGTGCCGGTGATGCACAGGCTCTCGCCCACGCCCAGCAGCAAACGTGCCACGGTCAGCACCGCCAGCCGGGGCTCGGGGGACAGCGTGACGAGCCCGGTCGCGAGCAGGGCAACACCGGAGAGCCCGACAAACGTCAGCCCGCGCATCAGCGCAACACGGGCGCCGCGCAGATCCGCCGTGCGACCGGCGAATTTGCGCGTGAGCACCGTGGCGAGCGACTGTACGCCGACAGCGAATCCGACCACGATGTTGTGAAAACCGAGAACGTCGTGCACGAACAGCGGCACGACGGACAGCGACATGCCGATGGTCAGGCATGCGAGGAAGACGTTCAGCGAGAAGCGCAGCAGCAGCGCCGTTGCGCTGGCTGTTGCGCTGACGGTCGCGTCAGCGGCCGGAGTTGCGGGGGACGGCATGTGTCAAGACTCCATGAGGGGCCGGCAGACGCGAGTGCCGCGCACACGTCGGCGACCGAAGCGACAGGGCATCGATACCGATGGGCGCGGCGCGAGCGCGAGCCGGCGGGCGAACGATCGCGACGCAGGCATCGGAACGAACCGGCAGTACGGACAAATCGGGAGAGAAGGCGCTTGTGGCGCGTGGAGAACCGGGGATTGCGCCGAATGGGCTGCCCGGTGGTTCATCGACGAACGCACGCCCCTCGACCGACGTGCCGGATCGCCCGGTCGCTGTCGCGGAGTATGCGTTGGTTCACGTGAACGCTTACGTGGCACCGGCCGATCACATCGCCGGATACCAAAAATCAGTTCGCATTCTAGCCACGCACTTTGCGTAAGGCAAGTCGAGGCGCGTCACACCCTTGCGCCAGCGGCGACGGGGCTGGCCCCCGGACCGCCTCAAGTGTCCGCGCGCAGGAGCCCCCAGCACAACCGGTAAAGCTCGTCCTCGAATTCAGGCGTGCCAAGCAACGGCGAGTCTTCGAGCGCCGCCGAGCGCAGCGTGCCCATCACGGCACGCGTGAGCACGAACACGGTCGCAGCACTCGGCGGGCGCATCTCGGGCGCGTCGCGCCGCGACATGGCGACGGCAATGTGCTCCGCGGCCTCGCGCATGGCCTGCATGATGTTCTCGTGATGGTCGAGCTGCCACGCCATCTTGATGAGCGAACGCTTGACGCGCCCCCCCGCACCGAACGCCTCGATCAGCACACGCAGCCGCTCGCGAATGACACGTTCGGGGTCGGCGCCCTCTTGCGCGGCGCGCGCGATGCGCTCGTTGAGTTCGTCCATGACCCGCCGGCGCTCGCGCGCGATCATCGCGAGCAGGATCGCCTCCTTCGTGGGGAAGTACTGATAAAGCGTACCGATGGAGAAACCCGCCTTCCTCGCGATGCGATTGGTCGTGAGCGCGGCTTCGCCTTCTTCGTCGAGAACCTGAGCGGTGGCCTCGAAAATGGTCTCGACGGTATGTTGCGCGCGAGCCTGCATCGGCCGCTTTCGCATGGTGGACGAGGCATTCGGCGACGTGGGCGGCTTGGTGGTGGACATGAGGAAAATCTGAGTGGGAAGCGAGTTGCGGCCAGGCGCCTGAAAAATGAATAATGCTCACATTCGCACCGAATATCAAGCGATTCCTCAACCCGACCGGGGAGATACGACACCATGAGCCATGACATTTCCGCGCTGACCGTGCGCAAGCTGACGGTCGATCTGGCCGCCGGCTTCGATCGGCACTGGCACAGCGGCGACGCCTATCGAACGATGTACTACAACGCGTTGTCGATGAGTTTTCCGGTCGGCGAGCAGTCGTTCATCGACTCGGTGCGCAACACGATGGATCGGCTTCCGGCGGACGCCCGCTACGACACGTTGCGCGCCGACATCGCCCAATTCATCGGGCAGGAAGCCACACATCGCCATTTGCATGGTCAGTACAACGCGCAACTGGCCAGGCAGGGGCTGGTGAACCACTGGGAGAACTGGGCGAACCGGCGCATTCGCTGGGCCCACCGCCGCAAACTCTCGCCGATGTACATGCTCGCGGTCACCGCGGCGTATGAGCACTGCACCGCGGTGTTCGGCGACGGCGCATTGCGCTATGACCGATGGCTGGCGAACGCCGAACCGAAAATGCGCCTGATGTGGCGCTGGCATGCGGCGGAGGAAACGGAGCACAAGGCGGTGGCGTTCGATCTGTACCGTGCACTTGGCGGCAGCGAGCGCCAACGGGTGCTCACTTATCTCTACGTGCTCGTCATGTTCGCGCTCGAGAGCCACGCGCAGACGATCAACAACCTCTGGCACGACGGCACGCTCTTCAAGCCCCGCACGTGGTGGGGATTCGCCACGATGTTCTTCGGCCGCGACGGCGTGGTCTGGCGCAGCACTGGGCCGATGCTGAAATACCTCGCACCGTCGTTTCATCCGAACCGGCACGGCGATCCGAGCCTCGCGCGGAATTGGCTCGCCGCGCATCACGCCAGTTGGCGGGCGATTCGTTAGCGCACGCGGCGCAACGCCGATCGGAGACCGCAACGGGAGGCAAGCGGTCGGCTGCCGGTGTTAACCCGCGAACTGTGACGACAACAACGTAATACCGGGTATCAACGCTGCGTGATATTTCGCGCGAGGCATCCTGATAATAATGATCACGCCTCAAAGCAGCACCGATACCCGCGCGAAGCGAAGTCAGTGTGTCAATGACTCAGGCGGCCCCTTGCACTCGTCGGTGACGAACGGAAGTCCAGAGGCACGCATAAATCATAACGAGACGGAGACACATTCATGAGCAAGGCAGCAGGTTGGCTGCGGGGCGCGCTCGCCCTCGCGGTCTGCGGCGCGGCGGGCGTCGCTCACGCGCAATCGAACGTATCGCTTTACGGTCAGGTCGACGCCTGGGTCGGCGCGGCCAAGGCCCCCGGCGGCGAGCGCGCGTGGACGCAGGGCGGCGGGGGCATGTCGACCTCCTACTGGGGGATGAAGGGCTCGGAAGATCTCGGCGACGGTCTGAAGGCGATCTTCACGCTGGAAGACTTCTTCCTGCCGCAACGCGGTACTTATGGCCGATTCACGGGCGACAGTTTCTTCTCGCGCAACGCTTACGTCGGCCTTCAATCGAATACCCTCGGCACGATCACCATGGGGCGTCTGACGACGTCCTATTTCGTCTCGACGATTCTTTTCAATCCGTTCGTCGACTCGTATACCTTCAGCCCGATGGTGTATCACACGTTCCTCGGCCTCGCGGGCCAGGGCATCGTGGGCGACTCGGGATGGAGCAATGCGGTGATGTACGCCACGCCGGATTACAAGGGCCTGGGCGCCAGCGTCTCGTACGCCTTCGGCAACAAGGCCGGCGAGACGGGCCAGAACAAGTGGAGCGCCGCCGCCATGTATTTTCATGGTCCGTTCGCCGCCACGCTCGCCTACCAGCAAGTGAAGTTCGATACGACGCCCGACGACATGGCCGGCATCGCGGGCTTTCGCAATCAGCAGGCGTTGCAGGCCGGCATGACGTACGACTTCCGGGTGGTGAAGCTGTTCGGCCAGTATCAGTACATCAAGAACACGATCGCGGGCGGTAACCTCACCTCCAACGGCGGTCAGCTCGGGGTTTCGGTGCCGCTCGGCGGCGGCCGCGTGATGGCTTCCTACGCCTACACGAAGAATTCGGGCGCCAACACCAGCAGTCGTAACACCTGGGCGCTCGGCTACGATTACGACCTCTCCAAGCGTACGGACCTGTACGCGGCCTACCTGAACGACAAGGTCTCGGGGCTCGACGCCGGGAATACTTTCGGGGTGGGCATGCGCATGAAGTTCTGACAAACTCGTTTGCACGGACGCGCCCGCAGTACAATGCGCGCGCCCCCGCTGCACACGGACAACGGCATAACAAAGTCACAAGGAGAGCACGTTGCTGACCAAATTCTTCAAGCTCGAGGAGCATGGCTCCAATGTACGCACGGAAATCGTGGCGGGTCTCACGACCTTCCTCACGATGTCGTACATCATTTTCGTCAACCCGAACATCCTGGGCACGACCGGGATGGACAAGAGCGCCGTGTTCGTCGCGACGTGCCTGGCCGCCGCGATCGGCTCGGTGGTCATGGCTTTCGTGGCCAACTATCCCATCGGCATGGCCCCGGGCATGGGGCTCAATGCGTTCTTCGCCTTCACGGTCGTGGGCGCCATGGGCTACACGTGGCAACAGGCGCTCGGCGCGGTGTTCATCTCCGGCTGCCTGTTCATCATTCTGACGGTCACCGGCATTCGCTCCTGGCTCATTGCCGGGGTACCCAAGTCGCTGCGATGCGCCATCGCCGCCGGTATCGGCCTCTTTCTCGCCATCATCGCCCTCGGTAACGCCGGCGTCGTCGTGGCCAATCCGGCAACGAAGATCGGTCTGGGCGACCTCCACTCGCCGCAGGCCCTGCTTGCCATCTTCGGCTTCTTCCTGATCGCCGTGCTCGACGCCTTGCGCGTGCGTGGCGCGATCCTGATCGGGATTCTGGTGGTCACGGTGCTGTCGATGGTCCTGGGCCTGAACCAGTTCCAGGGCGTTTTCGCCATGCCGCCGAGCCTTGCCCCGACGTTCCTCCAACTCGATATTCCGGGCGCGCTGCACGCCGGCTTCGTGCATGTGATCCTGGCCTTCGTGCTGGTGGAAGTGTTCGACGCGACCGGCACGCTGATGGGCGTGGCCAAGCGCGCCGGCCTGCTCGAAGGTACGCACTACAAGGGACTCGGACGTGCATTGTTCGCCGACTCGATCGCCATCTTCATCGGTTCCCTGCTGGGCACGAGCAGCACCACCGCGTACGTGGAAAGCGCCTCGGGCGTGCAGGCCGGCGGCCGCACCGGCCTTACCGCGCTCACGATCGCCGTCCTGTTCATCCTCGCGCTGTTCATCGCGCCGCTGGCCGGCTCCGTGCCCGCCTATGCCGCCGCCCCGGCGCTGCTGTACGTGGCCGGCCTGATGCTGCGCGAACTGCTCGACGTGGAATGGGACGACGTCACCGAAGCGACGCCTGCCGCCCTCACGGCGCTGGCCATGCCGTTCACGTACTCCATCGCCACGGGTCTGGCCTTCGGCTTCATCTCGTACGCCGTGCTCAAGTTGTTCACCGGGCGTGCCAGGGAAGTCCATCCGGCCGCCTGGGTCATCGCCGTGCTGTTCGTGCTGAAGTACGTGTTCTTCCCGGGCTGATCGCTAAGATTTGTCCGAGATTGCGTCGGCATCCAGCTGACGCGTCAAAGCCAACGGCCCGCCGGATGACTCCGGCGGGCCGTTTGTCTTCGCCAGCTCGCCTGAACGCGCCCGTCAGCTTGCGGTCGTGCCAGCCGTAATACGTGCGGTAATGCCCGCGTCTACACCCGCGCCGCGGCGATCAACGCGGCGAGTCCCGCGCGCTGCCGGCCCTCGGCATCGAAGTTCTCCGGCGAGAGCCACTGCTCGAAGCCGCGGCTGATGGCAGGCCATTCCCCGTCGGTCATGGCAAACCAGGCCGTATCGCGGCTGCGGCCCTTGTATACCGTCGCCTGCCGGAAGATGCCCTCGAACGTGAAGCCGTAACGCGCCGCCGCTCGGCGCGACGGTGCATTGAGCGAATCGCACTTCCATTCGTACCGCCGGTAACCCAGTTCGTCGAACGCACGGCGCATCAGCAGATACTGCGCCTCGGTCCCCGCCCGTGTACGTTTGAGCAATGGCGAATACGCCACGTGCCCCACTTCGACCACGCCATTGGCCGGATCGATACGCATGAGCGACAGCGTGCCCACGGCCTTGCCCGTCGCCAGGTCGATCACAGCGTGGTGCAAGGGATCGGTCGACACCGCCTGTCGGGTCGCATGCGCGTAATAGGTGTCGAAGTCCGGAAACGGCCCCGTGGTCATGTACGTCCAGTCTCGGGTATCCGGAGCGCTCGCGTAGGCCCCGTACAAGTCCTTTGCGTGGCGCTCGACGTCGATCGGCTCGAGCCGGCAGTAGCGCCCGCCGATCGGTGTGCGCGGCGGCAACGCGCGCGGCGTCCAATCCGGCATCGGCGGCCCGATGGGTTGATCGAATTCGTTGAAGTTCGGCGCTTCGGTCATCGCTTCCTCACTGGAGATGGATGGGTCATCGCTGTCTCTGACGTCAAAAGTATCGGTTCAGTGGTACGATGAAAAGCACCACTCGCGAACAATCTCTTGGTGCCACATGAATCCCAAAGCGGCTGCGCCCTTGCACGAACCCGTTCCCGAAAACGTCGCCGCGCTCTTCGACAGTCCGTTGAGCGTCGGTGCCGGGCGCGGCACCTCGCTGCAAAAGCAACTGCTCTCACGGCTCAAACACGCCATTCTCGAGGGGCGCCTGCCGGCCGGTGCGCGGCTGCCTGCCTCGCGCACGCTCGCTGAAGATTTGTCCGTTTCCCGAAATACGGTGTCGATCGTCTACGACCAGCTCGCTGCGGAAGGTTTCATCGTGCCGCACCGGCTCGGCACGCGTGTGGCGCACCTGTCCATCGATCCGCAAATCGCGGCAGAAGCCGCCGAGGCGGCCAGGCAGAGGACCGTCGCACCGTTGCCGCCGTCCGATTCGGAAGCACCGCCACTGGCCTCGCGCCGCCTGCAACGCCTGCCGGCCACACGTCATGCCGCGCGCGCCGGCGAGTCACCGCTCCCCTTCACCCCGGGCGTGCCCGCGCTGACGCGTTTTCCGGCCAGTACGTGGCGGCGCACGCTCGAGCGAGTCATGCGCGAGGCACCGCCGCGCCTCTATCACTACGGCGACCCTCTGGGCGAGCCCGCCCTGCGCGAGGCCATCGCGGGCCACCTGCGCATCTCGCGCGGCGTGCGCTGCGACGCCTCGCAGGTCGTCATCACCGAAGGCGCCCACGAGGCGCTGATCCTTTGTGTACGCCTGCTCACCGATCCGGGCGACGCCGTCTGGATGGAAGATCCCGGCTATCGCGGCGCCAAGGCCGCCTTTCATTCGAGCGACGTGCGCCTGCACGCGCTGCGGGTGGATGACGAAGGCATCGTGATTCCCGATGGATGGTGGGAACGCATGCCGCCGCGGCTCGTGTACGTCACGCCGTCGCACCAATATCCGCTCGGCAGCGTGCTCTCGGCCGCGCGACGGCTCGACCTGATCGCGCAGGCGCGCCGCCATGGCGCCTGGATTCTCGAAGACGACTACGACAGCGAATTCCGTCACCAGGGCGAACCGATCGCGGCCATGCAGGGGATGGTGCCCGACGCTCCCGTGGTGTACGTGGGCACATTCAGCAAGACGATGTTCCCGGCGCTGCGCCTGGGCTTCCTGATCCTCCCGCCGTCCTTGCTCGCGCAAGCCCGCGATGCCCTCGACGAATTGCTGCGCGGCGGCCATCGCTTCGAACAGCTCGCGCTCGCGGACTTCATTCGCAGCGGCCAGTTCGCGCGTCACCTGGGCCGAATGCGACGACTGTACCGGGAGCGTCAGAGCGCATTGCGCGACGCGCTCTCGGCACACTTAGGACCGAGCTATGCGGTGATCGGCGAGCGCTGCGGGCTGCACCTCACGGTGCGTCTGGACCCGGCGTTCCCCGACAAGGCCATCGTGGCGGCGGCGCAGCGCGAAGGGATCGGCCCGCGGGCGCTGTCGAGCTTTGCGCTCGATCCGCAACCGGCGGACAACGGGCTGGTGATCGGCTACGGAGACACGGACGCCGCCCGCATCCCCGGCCTCATCAAACGACTTGCGGCGATCGTGGCGTCGCAAGCCGCTTAGGTAAGGTCAATACCGTCAATCGCTCCGGGGACGCGCCGCCGGCGCGAACACGCAGCGCTCCGGTTTCGCCGCCTCGCAAACAAACACCGTCAGACCGGCGAACGACGTTTGCGTCCAACTCGTCGGCCCCGACGGCAGCCTCACGGCGCGGTCCTTTGACACAGGCTCGTAGAGCACATCGAGTTCGCCGCTGACGTCGAGCTTGTAGACGCACTTCTGAAGGCGGACTTCGTCGCCCTCGCCAATCGCCAACGCGTTGACGAAGCTCACGACGCGCCCGCGCGCGCCTTTGGCCAGTGGGGCGGCGCGCCACTCCCCCTCGGCTTCCAGCAACGGCTGTGTGAATTCCTCCCCCTTGCCGCCGATATCCTCCATCGACGGACAACGCTGCACGCCGACCTGGACGCCTGCATGCGACGGCGTCGCCACGACCATCAACGCCGCCAGCAAGGCGGCCCAAACCAGTTCACGGTGTTCCATCGTCATCTCCCGAAGCATTGAATGCCGACGCGACGCCAACGACGCGCACGTCGTACGCACTGCGCTGCACTACGCCGATCGAGGCGGTTGTACGTCCGTTGACTTCGTACAGCGAATTCGATTTAAGGCGCGTGCGTGCGGAGAGACTTCAGAAAAAGAGCCGCGCGTGTCGGGATCGCGGCAGCGTTAAGGTGCTTTGGGAGATTGCATTGGCGTGGCGATGCGTCGCGCCCAAAGGCCGCGCACCGGGGGTACGGCGCACGTGGCCGCTGGCAAGCGACGTCGCGACCGGGGAAGTCGCGGCGCGCGGACGGTCGTCAGGAAGACGCGGCCGAAGAGGTTGCGGCACGGGCTGGCCGATGGCCCGCCGGCTCGGCGTCGTGCGCCTCGCTCGCCGCGACGTTGCGCGACATCCACAGCGTGAGCAACACCGCCGCGATGGCCGCAATGGCCGCGCAAAGGTAGACCTGCGCGTATCCGTACGCGCCAACGATCAGGCCGGCCACCGGACCGGTAACGCCCAGTGCCACGTCGAGGAAAACGGAATACGCGCCCAATGCCGCGCCGCGATTCTGCGCCGGCACACGATTGACGGCCGCGACCCCCAGCGACGGAAACACGAGCGAGAAGCCCGCGCCGGCCAGCGCCGCACCGAGCAGCGCGGTGAAGCCCGTGGGCGCAATCCCCAGCACGATGAGGCCAAAGGCTTCGAGCGCGAACGAAGTCATCGCAACGCGATACCCGCCGAAACGGCCGATGCTGTTGCCAAAGAGCAGGCGCACACCCATGAAGCAAAGACCGAACGCCGTCAGGGCAAGCGCGGCGTGATCCCAGTGATGGCTGGCGTAGTGGAGCGTGATGAACGTCGAAATGGCCCCGAAGCCGATCGAACCCAGCGCAAGCCCCATGCCGAATGGCATCACGCGACCGAGCACCGCGCGGAATGCGAGCCGTTCGCCGTGAATGACCGGCGTTGCGCGCTTCAGGCGCGCCAGCGCCAGGCCAACGACGCCGGCCAGCGCGATCGCACCGCCGAGCGCCTCGATCCCGTAGGCATTGTCGAGCGCCACGCCGAGCGGCGCGCCCAGCGCCAGCGCGCCATACGTCGCCACGCCGTTCCACGAGATGACCCGTGCGGTGTGCGACGGCCCGACTTGCCCAATGCCCCACATGATCGCGCCCGTCGACACCCAGCTCTCGCCGAAGCCCAGCACGAGGCGCCCGAGAATCAGGGTGATCAGGGACAGCCAGGGCACACCGGAGACGAGTCCGCCGAGCGACACGAGCAAGCCCGATGCACCGCATGCGACCAGTCCGCAAAGGACCGTGCGCTTGGGCCCCCAGGCATCGGCCGTTCGACCGGCGTACGGCCGCGAGAGCAGCGTCGCGAGATACTGAACGCTGATGGCCAGCCCCGCGATCACGGAACTGTAAGCGAGATCGACGTGCACGAACGACGGCAGCACGGCGAGCGGCAGGCCGATCGTCAGATAGCAGAGGAACGTGAAAAACACGGTGGAGACGATCTGCAACGTCGTGGCGAACTGTCCGTTCGCAGGGCGGGTATCGTTGGGCATTTCGCGGGATCAGGAATCGACGAAACCCCAGGACGCATCGAGACGTACGACGGGCAAGCGTTCGTACGGGTCGATGCAATCCTAGGGTTTTCCCGGATGATACGCCGTTTCGCGTCTTTTGTGTAAACGCTTAAAAGTTACCTGACGACGGTTTTGCGGGGCGACGTGGACGCCGGGCCCGCCCGCACGACACCCTCGCGGGACACCGCCGGGCACGACGGGCACCACATCGGCCCGCCGCGGGGTGACTGCCGGCGTCCGCACGCGATTCAACGCTCCATTCAGCGCCCGACTTCGGCAAGCGCCTTGAGGCTCACCGAGAGCATCGCCAGATCGGCGCTCCCCGCCGCAACCTGATCGGCCAGCACGCGGTGGTAACGGGCCAGCGCATCGGCATGCGCCTTCTGCCAGTGCGCAACCAGACGGCCCGCTGGCGTCGCATCGGCCGCTTCGCTTAGTTCGCTCACCTCGCTTACCTCGCTTGCCTCGCCCCGCCCGGCGCCACGGCTCCCCTCGCGTTTCGCCTTGTCTGCGCCCTCGGCTCCTTCCTTCCCTTCCTCCCCTTCCGCCCCTTCCGCCCTCTCGGCCGCCCTCGCCGCCCGCACGTCCTCGCCCACGGCCGCGTCGCGCGCCAGCACACTCGCCGTCAACCGCCGCCGCAACACCGACAGCTCCTCGAGCAACGTGGCGCGCGCGAGCCGTTGCCAGTGCGTCTGCATCGGCAAGCCGAGCACGCCCGACTGAAGCCAGCCGTAACCCAGCGGCGCGGCGAGCGCGAAGTACACCTGCGCCGCGAGCGCCGGTTCGCGACCGCAGGTGCTGGCCACCTCGGCAATGTCGAGCAGTGCCACACGGGCGTCGATGTCCGCGGCCGTCCGCGCCAGCTCGGGCGGCACGCCCGCGTCGATCAGGGTCCGGCAGCGCGCGCTTGCGGCGTCGGCGGCCTCGCCGCTCACGAGCCCATCGAGCGCGGGCAGCATCGGGTCGAGCACACCGCGCAAACGCTCGACCGTTTGCGGTACATCGCTCAGGCGGCGACGCAGGAACCACAACGTCGCCTGCTCATGCCACTGCGACACCGCGGCAAACAACGACGCCTGTGTCTCGTGCGACACGCGCGCATCGAGCGCGTCGATCTCGCGCCACAGGGCGTCGAGCCCGTAGGCGCCGCGCGCGGCCAGACTGGCACGCACCACGTCGGCCGGGTCGGCCCCGGTCTCCTCGCTGAGCCGATGCACGAACGTCACGCCCGCGCGGTTGACCAGCGCGTTGGCATGCATCGTGGCGAGGATCTCGCGCCTGAGCGGGTGACGCTGCATTGCCGCGCCGCACCGGCTCGCCAGCGGCGTGGGGAAGTACGACGGCAATCCGTCGGCCACGAACCCGGCGTCGGGCAGATCGCTCGCGAGCAGCACGTCGTAGAGCCACATCTTGCTGTATGCCATGAGCACGGCGCGCTCGGGCGAGGTGAGCCCCGTGCCCGCCGCTCGACGCGCGTCGAGCGCTTCGTCGTCCGGCAGGAACTCGATGGCGCGCGCCAGCCGCTGCGCGCGCTCGAGAAAGCGCATGAAGCGCGCCTCGTCGTCGAGCGACTGCGGCGCGCGCAACCTGCCCAGCGACAACGCCTGTGTCTGCAGGTAGTTGTCGCGCAACACCAGCGCACCGACTTCGTCAGTCATCTCGGCAAGCAGACTATTGCGCTGCTTGAGCGTCATTTCACCGTCGGTGACGACAAGCCCCAGCAGAATCTTGATGTTGACTTCGTGATCGGAGCAATCGACGCCCGCCGAGTTGTCGATGGCATCGGTGTTGATGCGCCCGCCGTGCTGCGCATACTCGATGCGGCCAAGCTGGGTGAGGCCCAGATTGCCGCCTTCGGCCACGACCTTGCAGCGCAACTCGCCCCCGTTGACCCGCAGGCCGTCGTTGGCACGATCGCCGACCTGGGCGTGCGTCTCGCTGCTCGCCTTCACGTACGTGCCGATGCCACCGTTGTAGAGCAGATCGACAGGCGCCTTGAGCAGCGCACGCAACAGGTCGTTGGGCGCCATTTCCGTGGCGTCGGTGCCGATCAGCGCGCGCACCTGCGGCGAGATCGGGATGACCTTGGCCGTGCGAGGAAAGACGCCGCCGCCTTCCGAGATCAGGCGCGTGTCGTAATCGGCCCAGCTCGAGCGCGGCAACTGGAACAGGCGCTCTCGCTCCGCAAACGATGCCGCCGCGTCCGGCGCCGGATCGAGAAACACATGACGATGGTCGAACGCGGCCACCAGCCGGATATGCCGGGAGAGCAGCATGCCGTTGCCGAACACGTCGCCCGACATGTCGCCGATGCCCACCACCGTGAAGTCCTGCGTCTGCGTGTCGACGCCCATCTCGCTGAAGTGCCGCTTCACCGACTCCCAGGCCCCGCGCGCGGTGATGGCCATCTTCTTGTGGTCGTACCCGACCGAGCCGCCCGATGCGAAGGCGTCGCCCAGCCAGAAGCCGTATTCCGCGGAGATGGCGTTGGCGTAATCGGAGAAGGTCGCCGTGCCCTTGTCGGCCGCCACGACGAGATACGGGTCGTCGCCGTCGATGCGCACGGTCTGCTTCGGCGGGACGAGTCGGCCGTCGACATAGTTGTCGGTGAGATCGAGCAGCCCGCGCAGGAACGTCTGGTAGCACGCCACGCCTTCGGCCAGATAGGCGTCGCGATCGCCCGCCGGCGGCGGTTGCTTGACCACGAAACCGCCTTTGGAACCCACGGGCACGATCACCGTGTTCTTCACCATCTGCGCCTTGACCAGACCCAGCACTTCCGTGCGGAAGTCTTCCCGGCGATCCGACCAGCGCAAGCCGCCGCGCGCCACGCGACCGCCACGCAGGTGCACGCCCTCCACGCGCGGCGAATAGACCCAGATCTCGAACATCGGCTTGGGTTCGGGCAGTCCCGGCACCCGGGACGGATCGAACTTGAACGACAGATAGGCCTTCTGCGTGTGGCCATCGCCGGTCGTCTGGAAGTAGTTGGTCCGCAACGTCGCTTCCAGCACGCCGAGGAACTGGCGCAGGATGCGGTCCTCGTCGAGATTCGGCACGTCCTCCAGCGCGGCGTGGATTTGCCCGCGAAGCTGTTGCGCTTGCGATGCACGCGCGTCGTCGCCCCGCGTCGGATCGAAACGCGCCAGGAACAGGCGCACCAGCATGCCCGCGATCGCCGGATTCCCGGTCAGCGCGCTCTCGATGTAGGCATTGCTGAACGTCGAGCCGACTTGCCGGATGTACTTCGCATACGCACGCAGGATACGCACCTCGCGCCACGTCAGCCCGGCTTGCAGCACGAGACGATTCAGATCGTCATTCTCCACGTCGCCCGCCCAGATGCGCGCGAAGGCGTCTTCGAATCGCGCCCGGGCGTGTTCCAGGTCGACGTCGGCGCCATCGAGGCTCGTCATGCCGAAGTCGTGCATCCAGACGACGCCTTCGCCTGCGGGCTCGATGCGATAGGGACGCTCGTCGTTCACCCGCACGCCGAGGTGTTCGAGCATGGGCAGGCTGCGCGAGAGCGCGATAGGCTCGCCCGCCTGATAAATCTTGAAGCGCAGCGTGCCCGCCGGGGCTTCGAGCGGGCGGTAGAGCTGCATGGCCAGCGGCCTGGCGCCCGACGCCGCGGCGGGCGAGGGAGAGGGCGAGGGCGAGGGCGATGCCGCCACGAGCAGCGGTTCGATCAGTTCGACGTCGCGCACCGCGACGCGCGCGGCATAGTCCTCGCGATATCCCGCGGGAAAGGCCTGCGCGTAGCGCCGCAGCGCGCGCGTGCCACGCTCCTCGCCCAGTTGCTCGCGCAGGGCGTCGGCAAGATCGTCCTGCCAGCGGCGCGTGGCCTCGACGATGCGCGCCTCCAACTCGTTCACGTCGACGTCCGGCACCTTGCCCGGCTGCGTGCGCACCGTGATGTGAATGCGCGCGAGCATCGACTCGGAGAGCTGGGGAGTGAACTCCACGCTCGTGCCGTGGTATGCCGCGAGCAGCAAGTTCTGCACGCGCACCCGCAGATCGGTATTGAACTTCTCGCGTGGCACGAACACGAGGCACGACACGTAGCGGTCGAAGCGGTCGCGCCGCACGAACAGCCGCGTGCGCTGGCGCTCCTGCAACCGCAAAATGCCCAAGGCGATGTCGGTGAGTGCATCGACGTCGATCTGGAACAGTTCATCGCGCGGGTACTGCTCGAGGATCGTCACCAGCGTCTTGGCCAGATGACCGTTCGGCAAGAAGCCGGTGCGCGCGATCACTTCCGCGACCTTGCGCCGCACGAGCGGAATCTCGTCGACCGGCACCATGTAGACCGTGGAGGTGTACAGGCCGAGAAACCGCCGCTCGCCGCACACGTTTCCATGAGCGTCGTAACGCTTTACACCGACGTAGTCGAGATAGCCCGGGCGATGTACGCTCGCACGCGAGTTCGCCTTGGTCAGGAAAATCGGCGTGGTGGCCTGCACGATGCCGATGGCGCCGGGCGACAGACGGGTCACGTCCGGCGTGGCGGCATCTCGCCGCGACTCGCGCAGCACGCCCAGGCCCGTGCCCGCCACGCCCTGCAAACAGGGATCGCCGTCGCGCACGACCAGTTGGTAATCGCGATAACCCAGGAAAGTGAAATGCCGTGCGAGCATCCAGTCGAGAAACGCCTGCGCTTCGTCGATCTCGGAACGCTCCTGCGCGCTCACAGCCGCGTGCTGCGCCCGTTGCGCGAGCGATTCGATGGCGGCTTGCGCCGCGGCCTGCATGGCGCGCCAGTCTTCCACGGCGGCGCGCACGTCGCCAAGCGCGCGTTGCAGGCCCTCGGCCAGCGCCTGGATACGCTCGGGCTCGGAGAACCGATCGACTTCGATGTGGATATACGATTCGAAACGGCTGCCGTCCGCCGGGGCACCGTTGCCGTCATGCGCCCCTGCGCCATTGCCGGACGCCGCGCCGCCCGCGCCCGGTGTCAGCAACGCACCGGCGCCACCAGCTGTGACCGACGCACCCTCGTTGTCCGCGCCGGCCGTCGTGCTCTCGCCCGCCGAAGCCGCCCGCCCCGGCCCCGCGCCCGGCGCCACGGCCAGGCGCTTGCCAGACGCGTCGCGCCGAAGCCGATAAACGGGGTGAAACGCCGAATGCAGGGCGAGCCCCTGACGGTTGATCTCCATCGTCACCGAATCGACCAGGAACGGCATGTCGTCGTTGACGATCTCCACGACCGTGTGGCCGCAATGCCAACCGTGCTGGTCGAGCGTGGGATTGTAGATGCGGATGCGTGGCTCGCCACTGACGAACTTCTGGCCGAGCTGCCAATGGGCCATCGCCGCGCCGTATAGATCGGCGACACTGCGCGAGACGACGTCGTCGGCGTCGGCCAGTCCGTAGTAATGCCGCACGAACGGTTCGAACAGGGCGGCCACGTCGGGCGCGCGCTCGCGCGCCATTGCGACGACTTCCGCCATGTGCTGGCGGACCTTCTCTTCCGGATTCGCGGGCATGGGCAACCTCTGCGGGAATGGACGAGACTTCGGGACATGCGACGATATCGACCAGGCACGGCCATGCTACGCCCGGCGGCCCCGGACTGGCAACGGCGCAAACCCCGAGCCCCAGGACGGACCCGCGTCGGCCCGTTCCCCTGCCCGGTATAATTGCGCATGAACTCAAAAGCCACCGACTCGCGCAACGACAGCGCCCCCTTCTCGAGCCTGCCGCTCTCGCCTGCCATGCAGGAGAACCTCGCACGGCTCGGTTACGTCTCGATGACGCCCATCCAGCAGGCGTCGCTGCCCGACATGCTCGCCGGCCACGACCTCATCGCGCAGGCCAAGACCGGCAGCGGCAAGACTGCCGCGTTCGCGCTCGGCCTGCTTCAGCGCGTCGACGCCCGCGATTTCGCCGTGCAGGCCGCCGTGCTCTGCCCGACCCGCGAGCTCGCCGAGCAGGTCGCCCAGGAGGTGCGCCGCATCGCGCGGGCGGAAGACAACGTCAAGGTGCTCACCCTGTGTGGCGGCACGCCGATTCGGCCGCAGGCGGAGAGTCTCGCGCATGGCGCGCACGTGATCGTCGGCACGCCCGGACGCATCATGGACCACCTGGAACGCGGCACGCTCTCGCTCGCCGGCGTCAAGACCCTGGTACTCGACGAAGCCGACCGCATGCTCGACATGGGCTTTTTCGACGATATCGCCACGGTCGCACGCCAAACCCCCGCCTCGCGCCAGACACTGCTCTTCTCGGCGACGTATCCGGAAGGCATCGGCAAGCTCGCGCAGCGCCTGCTGCGCGCG
The DNA here is from genome assembly GCF_000681415.1 of Pandoraea sp. E26. Classification (NCBI taxonomy): domain Bacteria; kingdom Pseudomonadati; phylum Pseudomonadota; class Betaproteobacteria; order Burkholderiales; family Burkholderiaceae; genus Pandoraea; species Pandoraea sp. E26. The sequence goes on along the minus strand of NZ_AYXJ01000050.1, from coordinate 41,047 downwards.
CCGCGCGAAGTGCGCCTTGAAGAGAAGCATGACGCGAGCAAGATCCGCCAACGCTTCTACGAAGTGGACGATAACGAGCGCCTGCACGTCGTGGGTCGCCTGCTCGATCACTTCCGCCCGGTGAGCACCATTGCGTTCTGCAACACGCGCGCGCAGTGCCGCGATCTCACCGACGTGCTGCGCGCCGAAGGCTTCCATGCGCTCATGCTGCATGGCGAGCTGGAGCAGCGCGAGCGCGATCAGGTATTGATCCAGTTCGCCAACCGTAGCTGCTCCGTGCTCGTGGCGACCGACGTGGCCGCACGTGGGCTGGATATTGCCCAGCTCGAGGCAGTGATCAACGTGGATGTGACGCCCGACCCCGAGGTGTACGTGCACCGCATCGGCCGCACCGGCCGCGCCGACGAAGACGGCTGGGCCTTCAGCCTCGTCACGATGAACGAGATGGGCCGTGTGGGCAATATCGAAGCCGCGCTGGGCCATGAAGTGCCGTGGCACAAGCTCGACGAGCTCACGCCGTCGGGCAGCGGCCATCTGCTGCCACCGATGGTGACGATTCAGATGCTGGGCGGCAAGAAGGACAAGATCCGTCCCGGCGACGTGCTCGGTGCGCTGACCGGAGAAGCCGGCTTCGCCGCGTCGCAGATCGGCAAGATCAACGTGCTCGACAACTTCACGTATATTGCTGTGGAACGCGACATCGCACCGGTGGCGTTGCGAAAGCTGAGCGACGGGCGTGTGAAGGGCCGCAAGGTCAAGGTAAGATTCCTGCAGGACTGAGATTCGGGCGCCTGGCGGCGTTTTCGGGCGTGCGCGTCTTGCCCGGCACGGACCGGCCCGTCGCACGGTGCCCGCCGGATGTCTTGCCGCTTCAGTCGATCCGGTCAATCCGTTCGTACCGTTCGTAGCACTCGTACCATTCGTAGCACTCGTACCATTCGTACCATTCGTACCATTCGTACCGTTGGAATCGTCCCCGAGCGCCAGGCGCGACAAGGAGGCTGCAATGAGGTCGTTTCGCACCCTGTTGTTTTCGCCTCTCGCGCGGCGTGCAGCGCTCGCCGCGCTGGCGTCGCTGAGCGCCGTCTGGCTCGCCGCCTGCAGCACCAAGGGCGTGCCGCCCAACCCCGCCCTCACCGAAGACACGCTCGACGAATACGCGCTCGTGATCGTCGGGCTCGACACGCCGCTGCGCAGCACCTGGGGACCGTGGAGTTATTCCGATGACTCGCAAACGGTCAACGGCATCGTCGGCGCAAAGCTTATCCGCACGCTCAACGCCAATCCGCCCACGCGCGGGTTCATCGCCATGCGCGTCTCGCCGCTCATGCGCAACGAGCGTTTCGGGCCGATGGAATTCACCCCCGCCGACAACAGTTACCGCTTCCGCTACTGCAAGGGACGCAAGGTGCCGACCGTCAATGTGCGCCGCGGCGACGTGATCTACGCGGGCACGCTCATGCTCGACAGTCACGACGGCAAACTCTGGTTGCGCACGGCGTTCGACATGGCCGGCGCGCGCCGCTTCGTGCAAGCCAATTACCCGTCGCTGGCCGACAAGCTCCAGCCGCAGCCGTTTACCTACCTGGAAGTGAGGAGCGAACCGAGTTGCCGCTGAGGCCGCGCGCTTCGCCACCCGCTGAAGAGCGATGCACGTCGACGGCGGCCGAGGGGCTCAGCCTTCCTCGGCGACGCCGTTCGGCGCCAGCACGATCTCGCGACCTTCGCACAGGGCGTCGGCCCGCTCGCTGAGCTCCGTGGCCACATCCGCGAGATGACGCCGCAGCGTATCGGCGAGCACCGACTCGGGTTCGTGCGACGGGCGCAGCATCTCCACGGGGAACACGATGGCGGGCGCCACGCGATACAGGCGCTGCGCCTGCCCGTTCGCGCTCGCCGCCGTGAACTGGTCGAGCAGCGCATACCCCAGGCCATGCTCGACGAGCGCCGCCGCGAGCGAGTACGTCTGCACCATGACCTCCGCATCCTGTAGCAGTTCGGTCTGCTCCAGACGCTCGTTGATCAGCGCACCGAGCGGCGTGTCGTCGTGCAGCTTGATGAGGTCGCGCCCGACCAGCGCATCGGCGCTCGCCGGGCCGCGCCGCGCGAGCTTCGGCCACACGGCCGGTACCGCCAGCACGATGTGTCCCTGCGCCACCGGACGGCTCACGATGCCGGCCGCCATCGGCGGCGCGGACACGATGCCCACGTCGACCGACGACGTGAGGATCGCGGTGATCATTTCGGTCGTGTGGTGGGTGATGAGTTCGAAGACGACATCGGGGTGTGCGCGCCGCATGCGCTCGATGGCCGCCGGCAGAAGGCTGTGCGCCAGACTCGGCGTGGCGGCAATGCGCAAATGCCCTATGCCGTGCTGACGCAGATTGCGCGACGTGGTGCGAAGGCGCTCGAGGTCGCTGAAGATACGCTCGACGTCGGGGTACAAGCGGCGCGCCTCCGCTGTCGGCACGAGGCGCCCCTTGACGCGATCGAACAGCTTGAAGCCGAGTTGCTGTTCGGCGTGCTGCAATACGCGCGAGACGACCGGTTGCGATACGTTGAGCAATTGCGCCGCGCCGCTGGCGGAACCCGTCAGTACCACCGTGCGAAACGTCTCGATATGCCGCAATTTCATGCCTGACGTCGTCCCCCTGTCCCCAAGCGCGAATCGGCGAGGCCGCCGACCCTATACCCAAAAGACATATGCTGCCTCAAATCCGCATAGGTTACCGAATTTTCTCGCTCTACACTGCGTAGCAAAGGTGGTGCGGAAGGCCCGCCGCGAGGCGCCCCCGTCCCCGGCGGAGCATATTTTTCCGCCTTGCATTCCCCTGCGTTTTTGGTTGTCATTCATCGTCATGCATATTGGAGTCATCGGGGCGGGCGTCGTCGGCCTCGCCAGCGCGTATCAGTTGCTTCGCGCAGGCCACGAGGTCACGGTCATCGACGCCGCACGCGGTCCGGGTCTCGGGACCAGCTTCGCCAACGGCGGCCAGTTGAGCTACGGCTACGTGTCGCCCCTCGCCGCCCCCGGCGTGCTCTCGCAACTGCCCTCGCTGCTGTTCTCGCGCACGGGGCCGTTGCGGATCAAACCCTCGTTCGATCCGGACTTCTGGCGGTGGTCGATCGAGTTCGTCAAACATTGCAATGCCCAGGCCAACGCCAGCTCCACGCTGCGCCTGCTCTCGCTCGGGCTGCACAGCCGCGAGGTGATGCTGGAGTTCCTGGCGAGCGAATCGGTGTCGTTCGATTACCGGCTGAGCGGCAAGCTCGTGGTGTATCGCGACGCGGACAAGCTCGCTGCCGCGGAGCGCTCGCTCGAACTGGCCAACGGGCTGGGCTATGCGCAACGACGCGTGGACGCCGCGACCTGCGCCGAGCTCGAACCCGCGCTCGCCAAGATCGCGGGCGAGCTGGCCGGCGGCATTCATACGCCGGGCGAGGGGACCGGCGATTGTCAGTTGCTGTGTCAGGCGTTGGCACGGCTCGTCGGCGAACATTCGCGCGGCGCACTGCTGTACGAGCGCGAGGTCACCGGTTTCGACGCGCGCGGCAACACCGTGCGGGCGATCCGCACCCGTTCGGGCGATGTGACGGTCGACGCGTGCGTGGTCGCCAATGGGCTGGCAGCCATGCCGCTGCTGCGCACCGTGGGCGAGTCGGTGTCGCTGTATCCGCTCAAGGGCTACAGCCTGACGTATCGCGGCGCACCGCCGCAAGCCCGCCCGCAAGTGTCGGTGACCGATGCGGACAACAAGGTCGTCTATGCCAGTCTCGGCGAGCACCTGCGCGTGGCGGGCATTGCCGATCTGGTCGGCTACGACTATCGCATTGCCGCGCACCGCATCGACGCGCTGCGCACGTTGTCGGCGGGATTGTTCCCCGCGCTGCGCGGTGCGGACGCGCCGCTCGAGTGGACCGGCATGCGTCCGGCAACGCCGCATGGCCGCCCGATTCTGGGGCGCGCGCATACGCTGGGCAATCTGTGGCTGAACGTCGGCCACGGTGGCCTGGGTTTCACGTTGTCGATGGGCGCCGCGCGCGTGATCGCCGACGCGATCGACGGCAAGCGCCCCGCTGTCGATCTGGCAGGGTTTGCCCGGCTGGCCGGGTGATTTTTGGTCGACGACCATAGCAGGCCGCCCGGCCGGCGATGCAGGCAGCGCCGGGTGTGAGACGTCAGGTACCTCTCTCCCACGGGGAAAACGCGGGAAGACGTGTCGAGTTGTATCAGTGTGTTTGGGTTTGACATTCCAACGGCGCGGACCACCGTGCCATTCACTTCCGATAGGACAGAGACCATGAAGAAGCTGTTTGCTCCCCTGCTGCTCGTCAGCGCTGCTGCCGCCCTGTTCGCGCAAACCGCGAGCGCGCAGGAACTCACGGGAACCCTCAAGAAGATCAAGGACACCGGCGTGATCGCCCTCGGGGTGCGCGAGTCGTCGATTCCGTTCTCGTATACGGACAACAACGGCAAGACCATCGGGTACTCCCAGGAAATCGCGCTCAAGATCGTCGACGCGGTCAAGAAAGAGCTCAACATGCCGAACCTGAAGGTGACGGAGACGCCGATCACCTCGCAGAACCGTATCGCCCTGATGCAGAACGGCACCATCGATCTGGAATGCGGCTCGACCACGCACACGTTCGAGCGCGCCAAGCAGGTCGGCTTCTCGCACAACATCTTCCTGTATTCGATCAAGATGATCGCCAAGAAGGGTTCGGGTATCACTGACCTGAACAGCCTGAAGGGCAAAACCATCTCCACGACCGCCGGCACGACCGCCGACCGCATTCTGTCGGGCAAGAAGGGCGAGATCGGCTTCAACCTGATTCAGACGAAGGAACACTCCGACGGCTTCCTGACGGTCAAGCAGGGGCGCGCCGTGGCGTTCGTGATGGACGAGCCGCTGCTCTACGGTCAGCGTGCCTCGCTGTCCGCGGACGAAGGCAAGAACTATGAGATCGTCGGCCCGAACCTCCAGTTCGAGAACTACGCCTGCATGTTGCGCAAGGACGATCCGGCGTTCACCAAGGTCGTGGACACGACCATCGCCAGCATGGAAAAGTCGGGCGAGATGACCAAGCTCTACGACAAGTGGTTCACCCAGCCGGTGCCGCCGAAGGGTCAGAACATGAACTATCCGATGACCGCGGAAATGAAGGCCATGTTCAAGGATCCGATCACCAAGGCTTACGACTGATCCTGAAGGACGGCGCGTCGTGCAGGGGCCTGCGCCCCTGTGCCGCCCTGCCCGGCGCCCGATCCCGTCTGACCGCAGCCTTCCCCTCCTGATTGTCATCACCATGAATTCGCACGCCACGCTCGGTATCCTGGGCGGCATGGGCCCCGCCGCCGGTATCGACCTCTGCCGCAAGATCGTCGATCAACATCCGGCCAGCCGGGATCAGGATCACATCCCGTTCATCCTCTACTCGGTGCCGCAGATCCCCGACCGCACCGAAGCCCTGCTGCACGACGGCGCCTCCCCGCTCGACGGCATGCTCGACGGCGTGCACGCGCTCGAGCAATCCGGCGCCGGCTGCATCGCCATTGCCTGCAATACCGCGCATGCGTGGCTCGACGCCCTGCGACATCGCACCCGCCTGCCCGTGCTCGACGTGGTCGAGGCCGTCGCGGGCGAATTGTCCTCCTGCGTCGCGCCCGGGTCGCCCATCGGGCTGATGGCCACGGAAGGCACGCACCACGCCAATGTCTACCGCCCTCGGCTCGAAGCACTCGGTTACCGGTTTGCCTCGGCGGCCGAACCGCTCGCCCATCAGGCGCTCGTGAACGAAGGCATCCGCCTCACCAAGGCCGGTGACGTGCGTCGCGGCGGCGAAGCGCTTGCCATGGCGATGGAGCAACTGCTCGCCGCCGGGGCGCAGCGTGTCATTCTCGGCTGCACCGAGATTCCGGTGGCGCTCGCGACCTGCGAGACTCCCCTCGGCCGCTTCGGCCTCGATGCCTCGGCCGCCCTCGCCCGCGCGTGCATCGCGTGGTCGCTCGCGCACGAAAACCCAGTAGCAGCGTAGGGGCATTCACCCGCGGGAACCCCACCGCCACCAGGCCACCGCGCTGCCGCGCTCCGTCGGCGGCGTTGCCGACGTCGTGCATTGCGGGCATCATCGGCTCGCCCGCCAGCGGCGATGTTGCGCCGCTGGCACGAAATTCACGAGATTGCCGGGCCCGCAAACACCTCGCGCCCGAGTCGACTTGGCGCTCGCGAACGGTGCTCATCGGCGCGCGTCGGCAATCGCGTGCGCCCAAGGCGCCGTCCGACGTGCGTTTGCGGCCAGGCCCACGGCACGGCATCGGTCTGACGCCCCATGTCCATGCAGGAAAAAACCGGCTTGCCTTGTCAGAAAAAAACCCACAAGCCCAAACCTGTGGAAAGCGGCATGAAACGAGGGTTGCGGCCACCAAAATCGCTGGCGTCTTTGGCTATAATGGCCCACAATCCATCGGACACCTGCCGGACCGACGTCCGGCCATGAGCGCGTTTGCCTTAACGGGGAAGCACATGAGCAGCAGCGCGCTCGACGTGATGCATGCACAGACAACAACAATGAGTTCAGATCGACTCCCAGCCGGCGTGCCCCTGGTCGAACCTTCGACCCTGACGCCGGCCATCGCCGAGACCCAGGTCTCGGTGCCGGCCCCGGCGCTGTCCCGGGCGCTGGTCGAGCTGACCGGCGGACTCTCGGCGCATGTCGCTGCCGACGGCCGTTTTCTTTTCATTGCCGAGACTTCCCTGCGCCTGCTCGAATACTCGCGCGAGTATATCGACCACGCCACGCTTTTCGAGCTCACCGGCATCGAAGACGTGCCGCTGCTGCAAGACGCCTTCTCCGCCGCCCAGACGCTTGGTCCCCAGCAGTGCACGGTTCGTCTGCTGCGCGGCCTGACCGACCGGGTCTGGATGCGCCTGCGCATCGCCCAGTACACCCCGCGCATTGCCGGCGCGGGCGCGACGTTCCTCGTCCATGGCGAAGACATCACCGCCTTCAAGGAAAACGAGGCGCGTCTTTCCGATCTGGCCGTGCGCGACGCGGTGACCGGTCTGGGCAATCGTCAGTACATCCAGCAGTGCATCGTCGACGCGATTCAGCATGCGCGCGAGGGCGGTCCGAACTTCGCGGTCGCCCTGCTCGACCTGGACGGTTTCAAGAAGGTCAACGATTCGCTCGGCCACGACGTGGGCGATCAATTGCTGCGCGACGCCGGGCAGCGCCTGATCGCGCAGATCCGCGACACGGACATGGCCGCGCGCATGGGCGGCGACGAGTTCGTGCTGGTGCTGCCGGGCTGCGACAATGAACAGGCGCTCGGCGGGATCATGAAGCGGTTGCTCTCGGCGGTGCAACAGCCGTTCCAGGTCGGCGACCAGTTGTTGCACCTGACCACGAGCATCGGCGTATCGTTTTATCCGCAGCACGGCGACTCGGCCGGCCTGCTCATCAAGCACGCCGACGCCGCCATGTACTGCGCCAAGGATCGCGGCCGCAACGGGTTGTTTATCTACACGGACGATCTGGGCGACCTGCATCGCAAGGCGTTCTCGCTGGAATCGGCCATGTTCGAGGCGATTCACAACGGCGAGTTCAGCCTGCATTACCAACCGATCTGCGACCCCATCACGTTGAACGTGAAAGGGGTCGAGGCACTCATGCGCTGGCATCCGGCGCTGGGCCCGGTCTCGCCGGCGGAATTCATTCCGCTGGCCGAAGCCAACGGTCTGATCAATTTGCTCGGCGGCTGGGCCTTGCGCGCGGCCTGCATGCAACTCGCGCGCTGGGATCGCACCCGGCTCGACGGGATTTACATGTCGGTCAACGTCTCGGCGCAGCAGTTTCACCATCCCTCGTTCCCGAGCCTGGTCTGGCAGGCGATTGCCGATTCGGGCGTGGAAGGCCACCGGCTGGTCCTCGAAATTACCGAGAGCGTGCTCATGCGCGATCCGGAGCAGGCCAATCTGGTGCTGCGCGAGTTGCAGACGCTTGGCGTGCGCTTTGCCGTCGACGATTTCGGCGCGGGCTATTCGAGTCTGGGATACCTCAAGCGCTTCCCGCTCTCGTCGCTCAAGATCGATCGCAGCTTCGTGAAAGACATGCCCACGTCACCGAACGACCGTACGATCGTGACCGCGGTCCTCGGACTGGCACGCGAGCTCGGACTGTCGGCGATCGCCGAGGGCGTCGAGACGGAAGAACAACGGCAGATGCTGATTGATCGCGGCTGCCATTCCATCCAGGGCTGGCTGGTGTCGAAAGCCCTGCCCGCGGGAGAACTCGAGGCGGCCTTTGCGAGCGGGCGCCTCCATGTGGATGCCGGCCACTGACCGGACAACCCCGCCACCATGAGTCTGACCAAAGAAAAAACGCTCGAACTGTTATGGCAGCGCATGGCCGAGCGCGGCGACTTCCCGTCGCTGCAGCGCTCGGTCACGGGCATTGTGTCCGCCATGCAAAGCGAGAACACGAGTACCGCCGATCTGGCGTCGTCGGTGCTCTCCGATTTCGCGCTCACGCAGAAAGTGATCCGCCTGGCCAACTCCGCCATGTATGCGCCGTTCGGCTGCAACGTGACGACGGTCTCGCGCGCGATCATGATTCTCGGCGTCGATACGATCGGCCACCTCGCCCTGAGTCTCAAGCTGCTCGAAGGCTTCGGCGAAGTCGCGGCGGGCCGCGACGACATGGCTCGCGAACTCGCGCGCGCCACGCTCGCGGGCGCGTTCGCGCGCGACATCACGTCCAAGAACGGCATTCGCGACGGCGAAGAGGCGGTCGTGTGCACGTTGCTGCATCACGTGGCGCGATTGCTGGTGACGTACTGCTTTCCCGACGAATGGGTGGAGATCCAGAGGCTCGCCGAGCAGCAAGGCATCAGCGACAGCGATGCCTGCGAACAGGTGCTGGCCATCTCGTTCCCGGAACTGTCCGAAGCGGCGGCCCGCAAGTGGGGGTTGCCCGAGTCGATCGCGACCAGCATGCGGCCGATCGACCTGGAAGGCGATGCGCCGCTCTCGCACGCCGACTGGCTGTGCGCGGTGGCCAACATGTCCAACGAAATGGTGACCGAGCTCACGCGCGGCGCCGACCCGGCGCGTCTGGCCGAGCTGGCGGAGCGTTACGCGGACCGTCTGGCGCTGGACGTCGGCGAAGTCGTCTCGGTGGGCGAAGAGATGGCGCGCGACACGAGCCATCAGGAATTCATCGCGATCAGCACCGGTGCGTCGAACTCGCGCCAGCCGCCGGCCGGCAAGCCGCTGGACGCGGCACGCCGCCTGGCCGACGGCCTCTCCGAAGTGCGTGCCGCCACCGGCGAGACGGATGCCGTGGGCCTGCTCAACCTGACGCTCGAGGCGATCCTGCAGTCGCTGGGCTTCGTGAATTGCGCCGCTTTCGTGCGTTCGCCGGCCAACAAGGTCTTCGAGATGCGATTCGGCATCGGACGCGACGTGCAGCCGCTGCTCGGGCTGGCGTTCCCCGAAGCGTTCGAGCCCGACGTCTTCCACCTTGCGCTGACCAACGGACGCGCCATCCTGATCGACAATGCGCGCGAGCCTCGCATCGTGGCGCGTATCCCGCTCTGGCACCGGCAGCACTTCGCCAATGTGAAGTCTTTCTTCCTGTTGCCGATTCGCCAGCGTAACCAGACCGTGGCCCTGCTCTACGGCGACTGGGGCGGTGCGCTTTGCGCGGGCGGCATCGGTGCGAAGGAAATGGAGTTTCTGCACCACATGGGTGACGAAATCTCCAGCAAGCTCGACAGCGTCGCCCAACGCAATGCCACTACGGGAAGCCACACCGGCGACGCGCTCGTGCGCAAGCCCTCCGGTACGACCGGCACGCGCTAGGACTGCTGGCGCGGGGTCTGCGCGTCCGAGCGCCCAGGCGCTTGGGACGTCGGCGAACCCGCCGTTCGTGTCGCGCCGCCTCATACGCCAGACGCAATCTTTGGTATTTCAAAATCGATATATTGAGTCACTCGACAGTGCGCCCGGACGCTGTCGAATGGACCATTCCAACGCCGTCGGTCGCGTGCGCGATTGTGTCATCCGCACGCAGGCATGACGCCCCATGCCACGCCCGGCAAGGCGTTGCGCCCGACGCGCCATTGCCTCGCCGGCAGGCGTACCATGGCGACATACCGCAGTTTTTCGCCATGCCTGCACGTCGATTGCGGGCCTTGAAGGGATGATCGCCACGCGCAGCCTTTTTTTGACTGCACTCGCTGCCCCCCGGTAAAAAATTTACGCTCGGCTTCGCCTTGTAAATCTACGCATACCGTCGGATCAGGAGAAGACATGACGCAATCCGCTGCTGTGCCGGTGCACCCGGTCGATGAGCGCCTGCCGCTGCCCAAGTTGTTCACGCTGGGATTGCAACACGTGCTGGTGATGTATGCGGGCGCGGTCGCCGTGCCGCTGATCATTGGCGGAGCGCTGAAGATGTCGGTCGATCAGATTGCGTTCCTGATCAATGCCGATCTCTTCGCGTGCGGTATCGCCACGCTGATACAGACGCTCGGCCTCTGGATCTTCGGCCTTCGCCTGCCGATCATGATGGGCGTGACGTTTACGGCCGTCACCCCCATGATCGCGATCGGCACCAACCCCGAGCTCGGACTGCTCGACATTTACGGCGCGACCATCGCGGCAGGCGTGATCGGCATCTTCATTGCCCCCTTCATCGGCAAACTGCTGCGGCTCTTCCCGCCGGTTGTCACGGGCACGGTCATTACGGTGATCGGCATCTCGCTCATGGGTGTGGGCATCAACTGGGCGGCGGGCGGCTTCGGCAACCCCGACTATGGCAATCCGCTTTACCTCGGCGTGTCGTTCGCGGTGCTGCTGTGCATCCTGTTCATCACCAAATATGTTCGCGGCTTCTTCGCCAACATTGCCGTGTTGCTCGGCATTCTGTTCGGCACGATCGTGGCGGTCGTGCTCGGCAAGGTGTCGTTCGCCGGGGTGTCCGAGGCGCCGTGGTTCGGCTTCGTCATGCCCTTTCACTTCGGCATGCCGCGTTTCGATCCGATCGCCATCGCCACGATGACGCTGGTCATGCTCGTGACGTTCATCGAATCGACCGGCATGTTTCTCGCGGTAGGCGACATCGTCGGTCGCCCGGTCGATCAGAAGACGCTGGTGCGCGGGCTGCGCGTCGACGGACTGGGCACGGTCATCGGCGGGATCTTCAATACGTTTCCGTACACGTCGTTCTCGCAGAACGTCGGGCTCGTTGGCGTGACGGGAGTGAAAAGCCGCTGGGTGTGCGCGACGGGCGGGCTGATCCTGATCGTGCTCGGACTGTTTCCGAAGGTGGCGCACGTGGTGGCATCGGTGCCGCAATTCGTGCTGGGCGGTGCGGGCATCGTGATGTTCGGCATGGTCACGGCCACAGGCATCAAGATCCTCTCGAAGGTGGATCTTTCGAAGAATCGCTACAACCTCTACATCATCGCCATCAGCATCGGCGTGGGGATGATTCCCGTGGCGTCGGACAAGTTCTTCATGAAGCTGCCGCACGCGTTCGCGCCGTTCTTTCACAGCGGCATTTTGCTCGCCTCGATCAGCGCCGTGCTGCTCAACGCTCACTTCAACGGCCTGCGCAGCGAGGAAGAGGCCAGTGCACTCGCTCAGGAGGCGGGCAAGCAAGCCGACGCCGCCCATTGAACCGACGTGCCGGAGGCGTGCATCACGCCTCGGTGAACTGGCGAAATCGTGTCAGTGAAAGTTCCGACTCGAGATCGTGAGCTCGCCGAGCATCGACGAGAGATCGACCAGGCGATGCGCCACCAGATGGGTCACACGCTCCTCGCGCTGCCACACGCCTTCCACCCCCAGCAAGGACGACGCCAGCAGTTCCTTGCGCTGCGATTCGACCAGGTCCGGCCAGACAATCACATTGATCACGCCAGTCTCGTCTTCCAGCGAGACGAACACCGTGCCATTGGCCGTGCCGGGACGCTGGCGCCCCGTCACGATGCCTGCCGTTCGCACGCGTCGGCCGTTGACGCCCTCGGCCTGCAACTCCCTTGCCGTTCGCACGCGCATTCTCGCGAGTTTCTCGCGTAGCAACAGCAACGGGTGACGCCGCAGTGTCAACCCCGTGCTCGCATAATCGGCCACGATGTCCTGCCCCTCGGGCATCGCCGGCAACGCCACCTGCTCGTCGGCACTGCCCGGCAGCGCGTCGCGCAGGACCGTTGCGCCCAGCAGCGGCGTGGGCGGCTGCCACGCCGCCACCGCCCAGCGCGCCTGACGGCGCCCGCCCAACAAGGCCGACAATGCATCGGCCGCCGCCAGCGCATCGAGATCGCGTCGCGACAACGCCGCGCGAGCGGTCAGATCGTCGATGTCGGTAAACGGGCGCTGCCGCCGCGCCTGCTCGATCGCTTTCGCGCCCGCCTCCGACAGGCCCTTGACCAACGACAGCCCAAGCCGCACCGCCGGGCGCCGGGCATTGCCGTATCGCCCGACCCTCGCCTCGGGACGCGAATCGACATCGCTCACACAGACATCGACCGCCCGCACCTCGACACGATGCCGGCGCGCATCCTGCACCAGTTGCGACGCCGAATAGAACCCCATCGGCAAACTGTTGAGCAACCCGCACAGGAACATCTCCGGCGCATGGCACTTGAGCCACGCACTGGCATACGCGAGCAACGCGAAACTCGCCGCATGGCTTTCGGGGAACCCGTATTCGCCGAAGCCCTCGATCTGTCGGCAGATGGCTTCGGCGAATTCGAGCGGATAGCCGTTTTTCTGCATCCCGCCGATGATGCGTGTCTGGAATTTCTCGAGCCCGCCCTTGCGCTTCCATGCGGCCATCGAGCGGCGTAACTGATCGGCATCGCCGGGCGAGAAGTCGGCGGCGATCATCGCGATCTGCATGACCTGCTCCTGAAAGATCGGCACGCCCAACGTGCGCTCGAGCGCCGCCTTGATCTCCTCGCGCGGATAGATCACCTCCTCCTTGCCCTGCTTGCGGCGCAGATACGGATGCACCATGCCGCCCTGAATCGGCCCCGGCCGCACGATCGCCACTTCGATCACGAGATCGTAGAACTTGTCCGGCTTGAGCCTCGGCAGCATGCTCATCTGCGCCCGCGACTCGATCTGGAAAACGCCCACGGTATCGGCCCGGCGAATCATCCCGTACGTTGCCGGGTCGTCGCGCGGAATATCGGCCAGCTCCATCGGCTTGCCCCGCCATTCGCCCAGCAGGTCGAGCGTACGGCGCAACGCGCTCAGCATGCCAAGCGCCAGCACGTCGACCTTGAGCAGCTTGAGCGTCTCGATGTCGTCCTTGTCCCATTGGATGACGTAACGATTCTCCATCGCCGCCGGTGCGATCGGCACGAGCCGCGAGAGTCTGTCGCGCGAGATCACGAAACCACCGACGTGCTGTGACAGATGCCGCGGAAAGCCGATCAGCCGCGCCACCAGATCGGCCCACAGCCGCGTGGTCGGCGCATCGGGCGACAACCCCTGTGTCGCCATGCGCGCGAGCAGATTCTCGCGCCCGTCCCACCACTGCTGGCTCTGCGCCACCTGCTCGACGATCGACAGATCGATGCCGAGCGCCCGCCCGACATCGCGAACCGCGCTGCGCATGCGATAGGAAATCACCGTCGCGGCCAGCGCCGCCCGGTCGTTGCCGTACTTGTTGTAGATGTACTGGATGACGATCTCGCGCTTCTGATGCTCGAAGTCGACATCGATATCGGGAGGCTCGTTGCGCTCCTTCGACAGAAAGCGACCGAAGAGCAACTGCACTTCGTCGGGATTGACGGCCGTGATGTGCAGGCAATAGCACACCGCCGAGTTGGCCGCCGACCCACGCCCCTGGCACAGGATGTTCTGACTGCGGGCAAAGCGCACGATGTCGTACACCGTCAGAAAGTACGGCTCGTACTCGAGATCCCGAATGAGCGCCAGTTCGCTCTCTATCAGGTCGCGAACCTTTTGCGGCACGCCATGCGGATAGCGCCGCTTCGCGCCCGCCTCGACTTCCTGACGCAGGTAGGTCTGCGGGGTATGACCGGCGGGCACCAGCTCCTCGGGATACTCGTAACGCAGGCTGCGCAGATCGAAATGGCACCGGGAAGCGATGGCAATCGTCTCGGCCAGGGCCTCGGCCGGATAGCGCCATGCGAGCCGCAACCGTGTGCGCAGATGCTGCTCGGCGTTGGCCGCCAGTGCCAGCCCGCAGGCCTGCACCGGCTTGCCCAGTCCGATGGCCGTGAGCGTGTCCTGCAACGGCTTGCGCGAGCGCACATGCATGAGAACGTGGCCGGTGGCAACGAGCGGCACGCCGCATTCGGCGCCGATCGTGCGCAGCCGTGCCAGATGCGCGTCATCGTCGGCGCGGTGCCGCCGCTCGAGCGCGAGCCAGACACGCCCCTCGCCAAACGTCTGCCTTGCCCAACGCGTCTGGGCCAGCGTGCACTCGACACTCGCGTCGGGGTCGGGCACGAGAATGATCAGGCAGCCCGGCAGCCCCCGCAAATGGGCCTGCCCGGCGTGCGGCGCACTGAAGTCTCGCGGGTGCAGGCGATAACTGCGGTTCGGCCCGCGCATGCGCCCCAGCGTGATCATCTCGGAAAGGTTGCCGTAACCGTCGCGATGCTGCGCAAGTGCCACGAGATGAAGAGTTCCCAGGCGATCCGGATCCTGTCCCGAGGTGTCGATGCCGGCGGGCGCCAGCGGCGCGCGGGCCGGCACCGGCTCGGCCGCTTGCGGTGCCTGAGGCGTCAGGCGAAACTCGCTGCCCACGATCAGCGACATCGACGGATGTTTCACCACCTCGGCCAACGCGCGCACCACGCCGGCCAGCGAGCACTCGTCGGTGATCGCCAGCGCGGTGTAGCCCAGATGTGCAGCGCGCGCGATCAACTCCTCCGGATGCGACGCACCGCGCTGAAACGAGAAGTTCGACAGGCAATGCAGTTCGGCATAGGCGGGCAGACCGCCGTCGTCCGTCTCGCGCGAAGCGGCCGCAGCGGACGCAGCGGCACTGTCATCGGCACCGTCGTCATTGGCGGCCAGCCCCTCGGTAGGCCCTTGCCATGGCAGAAAATCGTCGACATTCATAGCAGAACGGTCTCGTCGAATTCAACCGAACAAGCCATGCAAATACCACGCGGCGTCCGCCCCCTTCACGGGACGCTCGCGAAACACCCACAGCAGCGCCCCTGTGGTGTCCGCGGCGATGAAGTAGTCGCGCGTGACCGTTCCCGGCGCCCACCAGCCGGCCTCGATGCGCTCCGGGCCGCTCACCAGTTGCAACACGCCCTGCCGCCACGGACGCTCCTCGTGCACGCGCAACCGCTGAGGCGTATCGAGCAGCCACACCGGACGCGGCGGGACCGGCACCTCCCGCGTCGGCAGATGGCGACTCGCATCGGGCGTCGCGCGTTTGCCGACGGATGCCTGACCGGATGCCGCGGGCGAGCCGTAGGGCTCACTGACGCAGGCCGCCTCCGGGCGGTGATCGCCGCGCACGTGCAAACGCCTCACGTGTTCATCGCCCAGCCGCGCCGTCACGCGTTCCATCAGTTGCACGAAGTCCTGCCGGGCGCGTCCCGGCTCGGGCAGCAACGATCCGCTTTGCGGTTCATGCCGGGCCGTTTGCGTGACGTCGAGCCGCAAGGTCAACACCGGCGCGACCAGCGGCGCACGGGCCAGTCGTTCCTTGCACAGCGACAGCAGGTGCGCGGGCGCGGCGCTCGGCTCGGCCAGGCGAATATCGAAACGTGTCGGCGCCAGAGTCTGCCGGCCAAGCGGCTCGTGCTCCAGCACCAGCGTGAGCGCGCGCGTGGCCAGTTGCCCGGACGCAAGCCACCCGGTGAGCTGGGCCAGCAGACGGCGCAGGCCGAAGAGCAGCACCTCGACGTCATGTGTGAGTGACGGCAGCGGCAGCACGGCCTCGAAATGGGGCGGCGCACGGTACCAGGCCGGTGCCTCCGGTGTCTCGCCATACGCGCGGGAAAGCGCCGCCAGCAGTTCGGCGCCGCAGCGCCGTCGCACGCCGGGCGCAGGCAATGCCCGCAATTCGCCCAACGTCGCACACCCGATCTGTGCGAGCCAGTCGAGCCACGGCTGCGCCTCGGGCACCCATGCCACCGACAGCGAGTCGAGCTGTTGCGGCAGCGCCCGCTCGTCTGGCGGCAACAATGGCTCGCCGCGCCATGCGGATGCCAGCGGCATCGCCGTCTCCGCAGAAGTTCTCGTGGCTACCGCCTGCCGGGCTTCCCCGGGCGCGATCGAGCGGCGCGACGCTCGCGTCTGCATGGCGGCCTGCATCTGCCGCGGTGTCGGCGCCTGCGAGTCCGCCTGCGAGTCGACAGGCAGCGGCACCGCCTCGCCGGCACGCGCCTCGCCGGCACGCGCGAGCAACGCCGCCGCACCGGCCGTCGCGGCAATGCCGAGCGACGCCCGGTGCCCGAGCGCCTCGGCGCTCTCGAATACCTGCGCGGCAAGCGAGGCCAGCCCGCCGAACAAGCGCAGGCTCGGGGCCACGTCGATCAGCACGCACTGTGGCGAGGCAATGGCAACGTCGGGGCCGAAACGCAGCAACGCGAGCGCCAGCGCCTCGAGTGCAACTCGCTCGGCCGCTTCGTCGCGATCATGGAATCGCGCCTGCGGCAACAGCGCCAACACCCCGCCGCGACGCATGCCGTTTTGCACGCCCGCCGCCCGTGCCGCCTCGCCGGCCTGCCAGACGCGCGACTGCGCGAGCACGACCGTCGTCTGCGCGTCAGCCGGCGTGAACGACGCGGCGATCTCGAGCGCCAGATACGGCAGATGCAGGGCGATCCAGCAAGCCATGCGAGACTCCGGAAGCAGAAACGAAAGGCACCGTGGACGGTGCGGGCGAAGGCGCGGGATCGGGCGCCGCGGACACCGCCATCCCGTCGTCGGCGACATCGGCGGCTCCCGTGCCCCCCTGAGCAACACCAGCGTACGGGGCGGGCAGGCTCAGCCAGAGAGGTTCGAGCCGTGGCGGACCTCGACGCTTGTGAAACCGCACGCCGAGACGGCTCCCCTCGCCGACGCTCAGCCCCAGTCGCAACGGCGCCGCCGAAGCCGTGGCCGCCGCGGCGCAAGGACGCATCACCCAGGCCAGCGTTTGCGCGCCCCCCGCCGCGACCTGCAACCGCCGAATCTGTTCGGGTGTGGCCGCCGGGAGCCAGGTCAGCACCGCGCCGCAACACGCGCTCTTGAGCGCCTGCTCGGCGCACCAGAGCATGTCCCGGTCCTGCGCGCCGGCGGCCCCCGCCCCACGCACGCCACGCACACCACGCCGGCGCGCCCCCGCGCCTGCCGTGTCATGCACGGGACGCAGCACGACACTGAGCCAGCGCAAATCGATTCCCCAGCCGGCCAGCGCTGGCGCATACGGCAGCATCGGCGGCGCAATCACCATCACCGGCTTGCCCGCCTGCGTGAGATCGCGCAACGCCGGGGCGAGCAGCCGCCATTCACCGATCCCGGGACGATCGCTCAGCAACTCCGTCACCGCGCCATATGGCCATCCGGCGCCGGGCAACTCGGCGTCGAGCGCGGCAAAGCCGGAGGCGTGCCCCGCACGGTGGCAATGCGCCAGTTCACTGGCACGCCACAGCCCGGCAGGCAGGGAGGAAAGCGACAGGGTCATCACGCGTCGAAATACTGTATGAATGTACAGTATAACAGTTCACCCGTCATTGACCAGAGATTCGTGATCGCATTTCCGGCGGCGCCCCTCACCGCTTACCCTTGTCCCCCGGTTCCTCGCCGCTCACCGCCCCCCTCCCGCCGCGATCCCGCTTGCGAGCCTGCGCACACCCGGCTAACGTTGCGGGATCGGACGAAACCCGTTGCCAACCGTTCTCATTTCCCGCTTCCCGCCTTTGCGCCTTCATGCCCCTGCCGACCACCGCCACCGCACCGTTCTGTCCCTCCGAAGTCAAAGGCAGCATCGTCATCGACGCACGCGACTCCCGCTGGCGCAAGCTCAAGCGCTTCGCCGGTCCCGGGCTGCTCATCGCCATCGGCTACATGGATCCCGGCAACTGGGCCACGGACATTCAGGCCGGCTCGCAATTCGGTTACTCCCTGCTCTGGGTCGTGGCAATGTCGAGTCTCGCCGCCATCTTTCTCCAGATGCTCGCGGCGCGGCTGGGACTCGTTGCCGGACGCGATCTCGCACAGGCCAGCTATGAACGGTACGGCCGCGCGGGACGTTTCGTGCAATGGATCACCGCCGAGATTTCGATCATCGCGTGCGATATCGCCGAAGTGCTCGGCTGCGCGCTGGCCTTCAAACTGCTGCTCGGCGTGCCGATCGCGTGGGGCATCGTGCTCACCGCGCTCGACACCATGATCGTGCTGGGCCTGCAAGGCAAAGGCTTCCGGCAGATCGAGGCCATTGTCTTCGGGCTGATCGGCACCATGGCATTCTGCTTCGTCGCGCAGGTCGCGATGGTGCCGCCCGACTGGCATGCGGTTGCCGCCGGACTCGTGCCCGGCGCCCCGAGCCACGACCGGCGCGATGCCATCGTGCTCGCGCTCGGCATTGTCGGCGCGACGATCATGCCGCACAACCTGTACCTGCATTCGTCGGTCGTGCAGACCCGGCGCGTGGTCGGCGGCAAGCGCGGCGACGTGCACGACACGCTCGCGCTGGTGCGCATCGATACGTGGGTTTCGCTCGTGATCGCCATGGGGGTGAATGCGGCGATCCTGATGCTTGCGGGTTCGGTGTTTCACGCCAGCGGCCAGACCAACGTCACCGATATCGAGCAGGCGTATCAACTCATCACGCCGATTGCCGGCAGTGCGGCCGCCTTCCTCTTCGGTATCGCCCTGCTCGCCTCGGGGCAAAGCTCGACGCTCACCGGCACCATCGCCGGTCAGGTCATCATGGACGGCTTCCTGCACCTGAAGATCCCGTGCTATCAGCGACGCCTGATCACGCGTGGGCTGGCGCTCGTGCCCGCGCTCGTCGGCGTGCTGTGGCTCGGCGACGGCGCCGTGGGCAAGCTGCTCGTCTGGAGTCAGGTGCTGCTCAGCCTGCAACTCCCGTTCGCCATGTGGCCGCTCATCCGCTCGGTGAGCGATCGCCGCGTGATGCGCGGCAACGCCATCGGACGCCCCACGCAAGTGGCGGCGTGGAGCCTGTTCGCCCTCATCACCGCCACCAACCTCCTGCTCGTCTTCGGTCTCGACTGAGGCGACCGAACGCGAGCATTTTTTGACATTCGGCAACGCCCTCACCGGCTCGCACGCGTGCTAACATCAGCACCCCTTACCAAATATCAGAACGAGAAGTCCGCAATTCCGGTAAGGCGATCAGATGCCCGCAGCAGGTCGACGCCACGAGACGTCGACCGCCGGGCGACAACACTACAAGGGGTTCACCGTGCAAAACAGGAAGTCCAGCGTCGCGCTGTTCAGCGCCGCCGTGCTCGCCGTCGGCGTGCTCGGCGGTTGCGCCACCGAAAGCTCGCGTACCGTGGAAGTCGCCAAGGTCGAGAGTGCCAGCCGTCCATTCGTCGGCGTGCGCACGCCGATCGCCGTCGGCAAGTTCGACAATCGTTCGGCATACATGCGAGGGGTGTTTTCCGATAACGTCGACCGCCTCGGCAGTCAGGCCAAGACGATCCTGATCACGCATCTGCAGCAAACCAACCGCTTCAACGTGCTCGACCGCGACAACATGGCCGAGATTCGCCAGGAAGCCGACATCAAGAAGACGCGGCAGACGCTCAAGGGTGCCGACTACGTCATCACCGGCGATGTCGTCGAGTTCGGCCGCAAGGAAGTGGGCGACAAACAGCTCTTCGGCATTCTCGGCCGAGGCCGCGAGCAGATCGCCTACGCCAAGGTCAATCTGAACGTGGTCGACATCGCCACGTCGGAAGTCGTCTTCTCGAGCGGTGGCGCGGGCGAGTTCGCGCTGTCGAATCGCGAGGTGATCGGCTTCGGCGGCACCGCCGGCTACGACTCCACGCTCAATGGCAAGGTCCTTGATCTGGCCATGCGCGAAGCGGTCAACAACCTGGTCGCCGGCATCGAAAGCGGTGCCTGGAAGCCCGGCAAGTAAGCCCACTCACGCCCCAAGCCTCTATTGATGCCGCATGTCGCGGCGCGTCGGTCGTGACGCGCACGCCGCGCGCCCGCGTACTCACGTAATCGCGTGATCGCGCGCACTTCTCGTGTGCGCGAGCGCGATGCACGACCACGCCGCGCCATGCCTGACAGGATTACTACGCCATGAATCGCAAGTTCTCGTTCGGCCGTGCCGCGCTCGCGGCCGCCGTGGGTGGCGCCGTCGTCACGTTGGTGACCGGCTGTGCCACGCCGCCCAAGCCGCTGTACGACTGGGAAAGCTATCAGCCACAGGTCTACGAATACTTCAAGGGAGAATCGAAGGAAGCGCAGATCATCGTGCTCGAGCGCGATCTCGAAAAGATCAAGGCCGGCAACCACGCCGCGCCCCCGGGCTATCACGCGCACCTTGGACTGCTCTACGCATCGGTCGGCAAGCCCGACAAAATGGTCGAGGAATTCCAGACCGAAAAGCAGTTGTTCCCCGAATCGGCCGGCTACATCGACTTCCTCCTCAAGAACAAGACCTCGGAGGCCAAACAATGATCGTCCGACTTTGCAAATGGATGGCCGTTGCGGCGCTCGCCGCCGCGATGACCGGGTGCGCCGTGCATCAGGCCAAGCCCTACGACTACACCGCGTTCAAGGAAAGCAAGCCGAAGTCGATTCTGGTGCTGCCGCCGCTCAACGAATCACCCGACATCGATGCCACCTACAGCGTGCTGTCGCAGGTGACGGTGCCGCTGGGCGAAGCCGGCTATTACGTGATGCCCGTCGCGCTGGTCGACGAGTCGTTCCGTCAGAATGGCTTGACGGTAGCCGGCGACATCCACCAGGTAAGCCCGGTCAAGCTGCGTGAGATCTTCGGCGCCGACGCCGCCCTCTATATCAAGATCAAGCAATACGGCACGAAGTACATGGTGCTCGACAGCGCGACCGTCGTCACGGTGTCAGCCGATCTCATCGACCTGCGCAACGGTGCCAAGCTCTGGAGCGGTGCCGCAAGTGCATCGAACAACGAGGGAGGCAACAACAGCGGCGGCGGCCTGATCGGCATGCTGATCACGGCAGCGGTCAAGCAGATCGTCAACAGCGTGTCGAACGCCGGTTACACGGTGGCGGGCACGGCGAACGCGCGTCTGCTGTCCGCCGGACACCCCAACGGCCTGCTGTACGGGCCGCGCTCGCCGAAGTACGGCACCGACTGACGCCGTACCTGAAGCGTATCCCGGGAGCCCCCTGCTCCCGGGCACCTCACCCGCATTGGGCGGGCATCGACACCCCCCCCCCAGCACATTGCCGATACGCCTGCCGACGGCGGGGACCTGAGCTGCGGCAATGGCGGGGGGCGGTGGAGGCAACGAAGCTGCCAGCGACGACGCGGCGACACGGCGACACGGCGACACGGCGACACAGCGACAAGGCGACACCGCGAGGTAAACGACAAAGCCCGCCAAGGTGGCGGGCTTTCGCGAACCAATTCCCGGAACAGCGAGATTTGGCATCCGGACTCACGGCGGGGCGCCGTCGCACGTCATCGCAACCGATGACGCGAATCGCCCGTTGGCCGATCGACTGATCTGATTGCGCCAGCGACGACCGTTCGTCCGAAAGGACTTCTTGCAGACTTGCTTAGTAACCGGCGGTTTCGATCGCGCGGATACGTTGTTCCAGCTCAATGATGTCCTTCGACTCAGCCAGGAACGCTTCACGACGACGACGCTCAGCAGTTTCAAACCAAGTGTTCACGACTTCAAACAGGGCGGCAAACATGACGTTTCTCCAGTTCATTTAGTGTGCTGCATCGCAGCAGTGCTTCGCATTATATAGGGTTTTCCCGGTAAGGGTTAGCCCCTATGTGCAAAAATCCCACAAAATCTGCTAGAGGCACGCTTCGAATCCAATTTATTCCATATAAATATTATAAAAATCAATTAGATAAAAAAATTCCACAGTCCCGACGACTGGCTTGCGGCACGGTGTCGCAGCGATCGATCAAAATTACGCAGACAAAAAAAAGCGCCGCTATTGCGGCGCGTCATGTTGCAACGGACGGTATGCGGCCCGAATTTTGGACCCGAGGGCGGTTCGCGGCCGATGTCCGGGTGATCCAATTACTTCTGCAGGCTGTGCAACGCCTTGCCATCCCCATCGCCTCCGGCCGCATTGGCGGGCGCCTTGGTGCCAGCGGTTCCCGTAGTATCTGCCGAGCCAGCGGTGCCGGCCGTGGCGGTTACGCCGGTAGCTGCGCCCTGCGCGAGCGCCGCTGGCTCATGAGCACAAGGTGACGCGCCTTCCGAGGAGCCGTCCGCCTTGCGATTCGGTGCCGACGACAACCCGGCCGCGGCAATACCTTCGAGAATCGGGCAGTCGGGACGATCGTCGCCGTGGCAGTGCTTCGCGAGATGCGAGAGCGTATCGCGCATCGCCACCAATTCCCCGATGCGCTGATTCAGCTCGTCGACGTGGGATTGCGCCAACGCCTTGACCTGGGCGCTGGACCGGTCGCGATCCTGCCAAAGGGCGAGCAATTGGCGAATCTGATCGATGCCGAAGCCCAATCGTCGGGCCTGACGGATGAAACGCAGAAGGTGCAGATCCTGCTCGCCATAGCGCCGGTAACCTGCCTCGGAGCGCGGGCTCGGGGGCATCAGGCCGATACTCTCGTAGTACCGGATCATCTTGGCGGTCACGCCGCTGGCCTGTGCCGCTTGTCCGATGTTCATGGCTGCCTCACTGGGGGGAACGAGGGTTGAACGACGGGGTATTGGAGCCGTTCACCGCCTCGTCGCCACCCGACGGCACGAGTCGGGCGCTGATCGGCGCGTGATCGGAGATCCGTGACCAGGGGCGACCGTGTAAAACCTGCGCCCCTTCAATATGAAAGCCGCGTGCGTAAATGCGGTCAAGTCGCAAAAGCGGCATTCCGCTCGGAAAACTCCGGGCAGGACGCCCCGCACTGTTCTGGAAAACCTCGGTCAGCGCCAGTTTCTCGGCCAGCAACCGATCGGCCTGATTGCTCCAGTCGTTGAAATCGCCCGCAATGATCAGCGGTGCATCCGCCGGAATGGCATCGGCAACGCGCTCGGTAAGCATCTCGAACTGGCGCCGACGGCCAGGCCCAGCCAGCGACAGGTGCACACACAGACAATGCAGGGGCTGTGCCAATCCCGGCACGGCGATCTCGCAATGAAGCATGCCCCGCTTCTCAAAACTATAGGTCGTGATGTCGTGATTGTCCGATTTCACGATCGGATAGCGACTGAGAATCGCATTGCCGTGATGCCCGTGCTCATAAACGACGTTGCGACCATACGCGTGATCGCGCCACATCGCCCCGGCCAGAAACTCGTGCTGCGGTTGCAGCGGCCAATCGGTATGGCGCAGGGCGTGTCTCTGATGCATGCCCTGCACTTCCTGCAGGAAAACGAGATCCGGCGCGAGCCCCTCCAACCCGGCGCGTAGTTCGTGAACGCGCAAGCGGTTGAACGCGGAAAATCCCTTGTGAATGTTGTAACTCGCGATATGCAGACTATTCATATTCGGCAGCATGGACCTCGTGCCGGAAGACAGACGATATCACCTAGATGAGGTCGCTTTCGGCGATTTTCAAGTCAAAAAAATTCAGGCGACGCGGCCCGGCCGGTTGGCCTGTCCGTCGCCGCGACATCCGTCCCGATGAGCCCATTATGCGCCGTTCGCCTGACGCCCGGGCAAGCCGAACGCCCCTGCCCGGTGCACGATCGACCTGTCGGGGGGCACCGGGGCATGTCACGCTCGCGCGTCGCGCGGCAAGTGGGGGACGTCGGACGCCCCAACGTTGGCCGCCAGCACCGCCGGACGCCAGCGGCGCAACAACAAGGCATTGCTCACCACGCTGACGCTGCTCAGCGCCATCGCTGCCCCGGCGATCACCGGACTCAGCAGGCCAAAGGCCGCGAGCGGGATGCCGACAACGTTGTAGGCAAATGCCCAGAACAGGTTCTGACGAATCTTCGACCACGTGCGACGCGACACATCGATGGCATCGGCCACACGCAGCGGATCGCCGCGCATGAGTGTGATGCCTGCCGTCTGCATCGCAACGTCCGTGCCCGAGCCCATGGCGATGCCCACATCGGCGGCAGCCAGTGCCGGCGCGTCATTGATGCCGTCGCCGACCATCGCTACGACAGCACCATCGCGCTTGAGTTGCGCGATGACTTGCGCCTTGTGCTCCGGCAACACATCCGCATGAACCTCGTCGAGGCCCAGCGCCGCCGCCACCGCCCCGGCGCTCCCGGCGTTGTCGCCCGTGACCATCACGCATCGCACACCAAGCGCATGGAGCCGCTCGATCGCCGGCCTGGCGCTTGCCTTGAGCGTATCCCCGAATGCCAGCAAGCCGAGCAATTGCGCGGCACTCGCCCCAGGCGTCTCGACCAGCCAGGATACCGTGCGCCCCTCGGCGGCAAGGCGCGTCGCCTCGCTCGCGAGCGCACCCGCAGACACCCCGAGTTCCTCGAGCAGCCGTGTGTTGCCCAACTGCAGGGTGTGCGCACCGCTCGCGTCGCCCGCTTCCGAGATGTGCGCCCGCATGCCACGACCGGGCAACGCCGTCACGTCGGACGCCACCGGCAGGGACGACGTCAGCCCCGCCTCATCCGCGGCGACCATCACGGCCTTCGCGAGCGGGTGCGAACTGCCTGACTGGACTGCCGCGGCCCAGCGCAGCAACGTCTCGGCAGACGTGCCTCCGGCAGGCAGATGCGCCACCAGGCGCGGCTTCCCTTCGGTCAGCGTACCGGTCTTGTCGAACGCCACCACACGGATGCGATGCGCCAGCTCCAACGCCTCGGCATCCTTGATGAGAATGCCCTGCCGCGCCGCGGCGCCCGTGCCGACCATGATCGCGGCGGGCGTGGCCAATCCGAGCGCACACGGACAGGCAATGACGAGCACCGCCACCGCATTGAGCAGCGCCGCTTCCAGGCCGATCCCCAGCATGAGTCCGGCGACCACCGTGACGATGGCGATCAGCACGACCACCGGCACGAATATCGCCGCCACGCGGTCGACGGCGCGCTGAATCGGCGCCTTGCCGGCCTGTGCATCTTCGACCATCCGAATGATGCGGGCGAGCGCGGTGTCCGCACCGATGGCGCTCGTCTCCACGCGCAGCGTGCCCGCTCCATTGATCGAGCCGCCCACGACCGTGTCCCCCGCCGCCTTGTCGATCGGCAGCGGCTCGCCCGTGAGCAGCGACTCGTCGAGTTGGCTGGCGCCATCGCGAATCACGCCATCGACCGGCACGCGTTCGCCGGCGCGCACGACCACCCAATCGCCAACCTTTACCTGCCCGAGCGGCACCGTCACTTCACTGGCCAGACCCTGCGGATCGCGCAGCACACGCGCCGTTTCGGGCCGCAATGCCGCCAGCGCACGTATCGCCTCGACCGTGCGTCGTTTCGCACGCGCTTCCAGCCATTTGCCGAGCAAGACGAGCGTAATCACGACGGCCGCCGCTTCGAAATACAGATGCGGCATGCTGCCGGTCGGTGCGCGCCACCACTCGTAAAGACTCAAGCCGTACGCGGCAGACGTGCCCAACGCCACCAGCACATCCATGTTGCCGCTACCGGCACGCACGGCTTTGTACCCCGCCCGGTAGAACCGGGCGCCGAGCCAGAACTGCACGGGTGTGGCGAGCAACCACTGCACCCATGGCGGCGGCATCAAATGGACACCCAGCGGTTCGAGCAACATCGGCAACAACAGCGGCAACGACAACAGTGCCGCCACCGCCACGGGCCACCACGTCGGCCCCTCGCCGGACGATGCCGCCTGCGCCGGATCGGTGACGGGCGACGCCTCGTACCCCGCCTTCGCCACCGCCGCTGTCAGCGCACTCATGTCGACCACCCCTCGCACCCCGCGTACAGCGGCACGCTCGGTTGCCAGGTTGACGTTCGCTTCCACCACGCCCGGCACGCCGCGAAGCGCCTTTTCCACGCGCCCCGCGCACGATGCGCATGTCATGCCGCCGATCGCCAGCTCGAACGGCTGCTCGGCGACCTGATAGCCGGCGTCGCTCACGGCGGCTTCGACCGCCCCCAGCAGGGCGGCCGGCGCAACTCCGGCGAGCGCTTCCACCGCCGCCGTCTCGGTAGCGAGGTTCACATTGGCGTTCGCGACGCCCGGCGCGCGTCGCAACGCCTTCTCGACCCGCGTCACGCACGACGCGCAGGTCATGCCTTCGATACCCACCGACCAGTTCTGAGTCATATAGCGGCCTCCGGGAGGACTGTCATCATGCTTCGCAGCTTAAAGCTTGCCATGGCAGGAAGGTCAAGTGTCTCGCCGCGCGCTTCCATGCCTTTGGGGCCCACCGCGTCAACGTGTCGCAGGCAACGCCGCGCCAGAACCCTTCACCTATCCACAATAGCGCTGTCAGCGCCGCATGCGTTTGGGGCGTGTCTGAGCGTCGACGCGAATCATCCGAAAAAGTGCTTGAGCTTCCCGCCATAGGAAGGTCTATGATCGGTTTGACGTATCCGTAACCGATACCTACTTCAAGGAGAGCAACATGCAAGTGCAAGTCGAAGGAATGAGCTGCGGTCATTGCGTAAAGGCTGTCACGCGAGCGATCACCGAGCGCGACGCCACAGCCAAGGTCAACGTGGATCTCGGCGCCGGCCGCGTCGACGTCGAAAGCCGGCTCTCGCCGGCGGAAGTCAGCGCCGCCATCACGGACGCCGGGTACACCGTCAAGGGCACGAGCGCCTGACGTTTTCGGCGGCGTCGTTGCCGGGTCGCGGCGCCACTGGCGCGCCGCGACAGCCTCCGGATTCGCGCCCCGCGCATCCCGAATGCCCCCATATGTCGCGCAGTCTTCGCTGCGAACCCTCGGCACCTTGTGCTACGCTCCGGCGTGTCGAATACGCAATGACGCCGCGCAATGAGTATCCGCGAGATGCGATGCGTTCGACACACACGTCTTCAGGGCGGGGTGAAAGTCCCCACCGGCGGTATGTGACACCTCACGCAGCGCGAGCTGCGTGCGTCACGAGCCCGCGAGCGCCTGCCATCGTTGCTTTCGCGACACCGGCAGGGTCAGCAGATCTGGTGCGAAGCCAGAGCCGACGGTCATAGTCCGGATGAGAGAAGATGCGTCGATACCCGCGCACCATGGGATGCCGTCCCATGGTGACGTCCGTTCGCATGCCCCGAAAACGTTTTTCGCCCGATTGACTTACGCGAGGAGCGTTTCATGTCCGCATTCAACAGCACTGCCCAAGTCGCACCGCAAGCCGATACACCGGCCGCCAACAACGCCGACGATCTGCACGCCTATCCGGCGTTCGCCAACCTGCCGCCCGTCGAAGTTCGTCTGGCGGCGTCACTCGACGCCATGCGCGAAGGCCGTCCGGTCATCCTCATGGACGATCTCGACCGCGAGAACGAAGCCGATCTGATCGTGGCCGCAGAGAAAATCACTCCGACCACGATGGCCATGCTGATCCGCGAATGCAGCGGCATCGTCTGTCTGTGCCTGCCCGACGAGACGCTGCGCCGTCTCGATCTGCCCCCGATGGTCGAGCAGAACCAGAGCCGTTACGGCACCGCATTCACGGTGACGATCGAGGCGCGTCAGGGCGTGAGCACCGGCGTATCGGCGGCCGATCGCGTCACCACGATCCGCACCGCCATCGCCGACGATGCCAAGCCCTCCGATTTGTCACGCCCCGGTCACGTCTTCCCGCTGCGTGCGCAGCCGGGCGGCGTGCTCACGCGCCGCGGCCACACCGAGGGGTCGGTGGATCTGGCGATTCTCGCCGGTCTGAAGCCGGCCGCCGTGCTGTGCGAGCTGATGAACCCGGACGGCACGATGACGCGAGGCGCTGACATCGAGCGCTTCGCCGAGCTGCACGGCCTGCCGATCCTCACGATCGACGAGCTGGCGAACTACCGTCGCAGCCAGGCGCAGGCGGCCTGAACGGCCACGGCCAGCGGAGACAGTGGGGACAGCGAGTCTGGCCCCCCGTCCTCCCGTCTGCCCGTGGCTCGCCGCCGAACATCGACACTTCCCTCTAACGCAAATGCCCCTGGGCATGCATCGTGACTTCTATAATCGGGCCACATCCCTAGCATTATAAAAGTTACGAGGAAGACGTCATGAACAACAAGCCGGATGCCACCGCGGTGCTGGCACAGTGGAATGCCGACGAAGCGGCCGTGCGCGAACGCATCGAACGTCGCGGGCCGGCACGCTATGGCGTCGCCAACCCCGCCGACGTCGTCGGGCTGTCGGGTCGGGAGATTTTCGAAGCGATGTTCGATGGGGCGCTGCCGATGCCGCCGATCAGCGAGACACTCGGCTTCATCGCCATCGAAGTGGCAGAGGGCCGCGCGGTCTTTCAGGGACGACCGGCCCTGCCGTATTACAACCCGCTGGGCTCGGTCCATGGCGGCTGGTTCGCCGCCTTGCTCGATTCGGCCGTGGCCTGCGCCATTCATTCGACGCTCCCCGCCGGTCGCAGTTACACCACGCTGGAACTCAAGACCAACATGGTGCGCCCCCTCACCCGGGATGTCCCGTGCGTGCGCGCCGAAGGGAAAGTCATTCAGGCGGGGCGTCAGGTCGGCATCGCGGAGGGGCGCATCGTCGGGCCGGACGGCACGCTGTACGCGCACGCCACGACCACGTGCCTGATCTTTGATTTCCCGCCGCGCAAAAGCTGAAGCGCCGGAAGCATCCGAAGCCGCTTGGTGCCGCTTGGTGCCGCTCAGTGCCGCTCAGTGCGACGCCCCGCCGCCGCCCTGCTCGCCGCTGTCCGGTTGATGCTCGAGCGTCTCCTTGAGCGCGATCTGGAGCTTTGCGTGCATGCGCACGAACCAGCTGCGCATGGCGACGGCCAGCACCACGGTGCCCGCCACGATCAGGACGATCATCTCCGTCGACGGCAGAATGCTCGCCGAGAGCGCCGCCACGAGCAGGATCACGCCGACCATCGCCGCGATCGGCAGGATCTCCGCCACCACACGTCGCACCTGGAATGTGTAGCGCCCCGTCAGACTCGGCGGCACGGAAAGCTCCACGAGCAGCAAGGAGAGCGACTTGAGCTTGCGGTACACCGCAATCAGGAACGGCAGCGACAACACCAGCGCCGCGCCCCAAACCACCGCACTTTGCAGACTCGGATCGCTCACCCACGGCGACATCAGTTCGGCAAGGCGCCGGTAGAAGAATGCGCCACCGAGGAAGATCGTCACCACCAGCGCCAGATTGATCGCAACGCTCACCACGATGCGCCGCACGATGGTGACGATCGCCGCGCTGTCGCCCGTCAGATGAATGCTCTGCAACCACTGCGTGTATTGTCCGAGCACGTACGACAGACGGCCCGGCATCGCGCGTCCGAGCCACCCCGTTACCGGATCGGCGCTCTTGATGAGATAGGGGGTGAGCAGCGTCGTGATGACCGACACCGCCACGGCGATCGGATAGAGGAAGTCGCTGGTCACCTTGAGCGACAGGCCCAGCGACGCGATGATGAACGAGAACTCGCCGATCTGCGACAGCCCCATGCCCACGCGCATCGATGTGCGGCCGTCCTGCCCTGAGAGATAGGCCCCCAGCCCGCAGGACACGATCTTGCCGAGCACCACCGCCACCGTGATCACCAGGATCGGCCAGATGTACGTGGCGAGCACGTGCGGATCGAGCAGCAAGCCGATGGTGACGAAGAACACCGCGCTGAACATGTCGCGCAGCGGCGCGACGAGTCGCTCGATCGTATGCAGCTCGCGGGCCTCGGCCATGATGGCACCGATCAGGAACGCACCGAGCGCCACGCTGTAACCCATCTGGATGACGAGCAGGCAGAAGCCGAAGCACAGGCCGAGCACCACGACCAGCAGCATCTCGTCGCTCTTGAACTTGGCCACGTACGCGAGAATGCGCGGCACCAGCAGGATACCCACGACCAGCGACACCACCATGAACAACAGCAGCTTGCCGAGGGTGAAGGTAGCCTCCCCGGCGTCGACCGAGCCGCTGATGGCAATGCCCGAGAGCAGCGCGATCATGCCGATGGCCAACACGTCCTCGACGATCAGCACACCGAAGATCAGTTGCGCGAAACGTTCGCGTTTCATGCCCAGCTCGTCGAGCGCCTTCACGATGATGGTCGTCGACGACACCGCGAGCATGGCGCCGAGGAAGATCGAATCCATGGTGCCCCAGCCGAAGAAGCGGCCGATCTCGTAGCCGATCCACAGCATGAGCACGATCTCGGTGAGCGCCGCCACGAAGGCGGTCACCCCCACGCGTGCGAGTTTGCGCAGGCTGAACTCCAGCCCCAGCGAGAACATCAGGAACACCACGCCCAGCTCGGCCAGAATGCCGATGGTCTTCTCGTCGTGTATCAGGGCAAACGGCGGCGTGTACGGGCCGATGATCACCCCCGCCACGATGTAGCCGAGCACGACCGGCTGCCGGAACCGGTTGAAGATGACCGTCACGATGCCGGCCAGCAGCATGATGACGGCCAGGTCCTGAATGAAGTCGATGGCGTGATGCATCCGATACGTTCTCCCCGCGGCGCGTTGCGCCGATTTTGCTGTTCTTGACTCCACGCCGGCCACGCGTCGCGCCCCTCGCGGGCCGCAGCGGCAACACAAGACGTGATGCTTGATAAAGGTGGGAAGCCGGCCATGTGCCGCCGGCTTGATAGACGTTGCGCTCGCTTGCCCGGTCCCGCCGACCGGACGGCCACCGGGTCGCGGGTCCGCACCCCCTCCCCCCCGGGGAGGGCTCCGACGCGCTCGCCGGAATGCCGAAACCCGACAAACCACAGGCCGAAAACGGGTGCGGAATCAATATACGCGACGGGCGAACCGGCGCGCAACCCAAGATTGACGGGGCTTTTCATAAAAGATTCCCGTTTTCCGCAAGATGCGACGAAATTTTTTCGCTTGCTTTTTGTCGCCTCCGCCAGTGAAATATCACAACAATATCAAATCAATTTCACCAGTCGCACTTTCAGGAGTTTGCAACGTATGGGTTCCCGTCTGTCCTTTTCGGTGTCCGCTGTCGGCGGCAGCGGCGTCGCCACGCGCGTCGACGTGCCGATCGACACCCTGATCATTGCGGGCTGGGCCGGCCGCGATCGCGACGCCGTCGAGCATCACATTGCAGAGCTGGCCGCGCTCGGCGTGCGCCGTCCGTCGAGCACGCCCTGCTTCTATCGACTGGCGCCGGCGTTGCTGTCGCAGGATGAAACCATCGACGTCGTCGGCCAGACGAGCAGCGGAGAGGCCGAATGCGTGCTCGTGCGCCACGGCGACGCCATGCTCGTGAGCGTCGGTTCGGACCACACCGACCGGGAAGTCGAGGCATATGGGGTGACGGTCTCGAAGCAGATCTGCGCCAAGCCGGTAGCGCGCGGCGCGTGGCACCTTGCCGATGTGGCGGCGCACTGGGATCGGCTGGAACTGCGCTCGTGGGTCACGTGCGACGGAGAGCGCCGCCTGTATCAGGAGGGCACGGTGGCGGGGCTGCTCGCGCCGCAGGAATTGATGGCGAGGCTCGAAGCGGGTGCCGGGGCCGATGGTATCGGTAGTGCCGGCGATACGGCGAGTGTCGGCGGACTGCGCTCGGGTGCCGCGATGTTCTGTGGCACACTCGCTGCCATTGGCGGCGTGGCCGGCGGCGAGCGGTTCGAGATCGAGCTGCACGACCCCGTGCTCGGCCGCACGATCCGGCACGGCTACGTCACGCAGGCGCTGGCCATCGCCGACTGACCTCCTCAGACCCGATGCCCAACGAGACGACCGCCCCTCCCCCCAACGCTCCCGTGCGCCGCATGCCCGACGCGACCGCCGCGACGAACCCGCCCGGTTCGAGCGCGAGCCCCGAGGGCCGCAGCCTTACCGAGCGCGCCTACGAAGCCATCAAGCACGACATCATCACGCTGCGTCTGCGTCCGGGTGAGCCCCTGAACGAAGCGCAACTGATGCAGTCGACGGGGCTTGGGCGCACGCCGGTGCATCAGGCCATGCATCGCCTCGCGCTCGAAGGGCTGGTGGTCATCCTGCCGCGCAAGGGCGCCATGGTCGCGCCCGTCTCGCTGAACGACGCGCTCGAGATCATCGACGTGCGCATGATCAACGAGACCTATTGCGTCGAGCTGGCCGCGCGCGCGGCCACGCCCGACGACCTCGCGGCCATCGAGGCGGTGCTGCTGCGCTCTCGCGACGCCATCGCCGCGCGCGACGTGGCCGCCATGATGCGCATCGACCGTGACTTCCATCTCGCGATCTCGCGCGCCTCGCGCAACCAGACACTCGCCGATCTGCTGCGCGGCCTGCACGAGCGCTCGCTGCGCTTCTGGTTCCTTGCGCTGTCGACGCCGAGCCATCTCGAGGGCGTCTACGAGGAGCATCTCGAACTGTATGACGCGCTCGCCGCGCATGACGCCGAGCGCGCCCGCCGGGCCATCGCCCGTCACATTGACGAATTCCGCACCCATATCCTGAAAGCGATCTGAACATGAGCACCGACGCCATCGATCTGCAACGCCCCCTGTCCGACCTCGCCGCCGCGCTCGACGCCGGCCGCACCACCAGCCGTGCCCTCACCGAACAGGCGCTCGCGCGCATTGCCGACCCCGCCGGCCAAGGCCACGTCGTCTTCACGCACGTCGACGCGCAAGCCGCCCGCGACGCCGCCGACGGGCTCGACGCATTGCGCCGTGCCGGGGTGCGGCTTTCGCCGCTCATGGGCATCCCCGTGTCGGTGAAGGATCTGTTCGACGTCGCCGGACAAGTCACGCGCGCCGGCTCCAGGGTGCTCGACAACGCGCCCCCGGCCAAGCACGACGCGCTCGCCGTGGCCAGGCTGCGGCAGGCGGGCGCCGTGATCGTCGGTCGCACCAACATGACGGAATTCGCCTTTTCCGGCCTCGGACTGAATCCGCACTACGGCACGCCGCGCTCGCCGTGGCAGCGCGACGCGGGCCACATCGCCGGCGGCTCGTCGTCCGGCGCCGCCGCCTCGGTCGCGGATGGCATGGCGGCCATCGGCCTCGGCACCGACACCGGGGGGTCCATTCGCATTCCGTCGGCCTTCTGCGGCCTCACGGGCTTCAAGCCGACCGCCGCGCGCACACCGCGCGAGGGCGCCCTGCCGCTGTCGACGTCGCTAGACTCCGTCGGCCCCATCGGCCGCTCGGTCGACTGCTGTGCCCGGGTCGACGCCATCCTCGCGGGACAGGCCGTGGACGAAGCCCCGGCCGCACCGCGCGAGATGCGCGGCATGCGCTTCGGTGTCTTGACGAACTTCGTGCTCGACGGCGCCGAACCGGAGGCCATCGCCATCTACGAACGCGCCCTGGCCGCGCTCGCCGGGGCAGGCGCCACACTGGTGGAATTCAAGTTCACGCCGTTCGACGACCTGCCTGCCATCAACCGTTTCGGGTTCTCGCCGATCGAAGCCTACGCATGGCATCGCAAGTGGCTCGCCGAGCGTGCGCAGGACTATGATCCGCGCGTGCTCGTACGCATTCGCAAGGGCGAACCCGCGGGCGCCGCCGACTACATCGACCTGCTGAACGCACGCGCGGCACTCATTGCCGCGGCGAACCCCGTCTGGCAAAGCTTCGACGCGGTGCTTTGCCCGACCGTGCCGCTCACCCCGCCGGCCATCGCACCGCTCGAAGCGAGCGACGAGACCTTCACGGCCACCAACGCGCTGGTGCTGCGCAACCCGACCGCCATCAACATGATCGACGGTTGCGCCTTCTCCCTGCCTTGCCACGGCAAGGGAGAAGCCCCAATCGGCCTCATGGCCAGCAGCGCGGCGGGCGACGATGCCCGCCTGTTCCCGGTGGCGCGCGCCATCGAGCACGCGCTGCGCTCGGCGGGCCTCGGCGCCTGATCGCGCTCGCGCCGCGGCACGCCAGGCGCCGCGTGGACGGCAGCCTCGCTCACGTGTCGGCGCGCCGATGTGCCGCCGGCGGGATGCCTTGCGGCGGGAAGGGGTCGGGCGTGTCAAATCAGGGCGAAAAGTTCCCGGCTTTTCGCTTCATTTTCGCGCCATGCGAGACGCACATTGACCTCGGGGTGGGGTTACAATCCCTGCCCAAGTGCCCGTCGCCCGGCGTCATTCGGGGTGTTGCGGGAATTGTGATGGCCCACCGCCCGAAGTGACATGAACGCCCAACTCGACCCGGCCCTGCGCCGCGAACGTCTGCTGTATCTCCTGCTTACCGTGGTCTGCCTCGCCCTGCTGGGCGGCGCGCTGTACTTCCAGTACGTGCGTCACGAAGATCCGTGTCCGCTGTGCATCCTGACACGCTATGCCCTCGTGCTGATCGCAATCTTCGGTCTGGTCGGTGCGATCTCGCGCCATCGGACAGGCATTCAGGTTGCCCGCGTGCTGGCAGCGCTGTCGGCCATCGGCGGCATGGCGGCGTCGGGCTATCTGATCTACGTGCAGGCCAATCCGCTCGTGAGCTGCGGGTACGACGTGGTCGAGGCGTTCGTCGACGCCCTGCCGACCTCGCGCCTGCTGCCGCAGGTCTTCCAGGTACAAGGCATGTGCCAGACAATGTACCCGCCGATTCTGGGTCTGACGCTGCCGATGTGGTCGCTCGCCGCGTTCGTCGTGATTTTCCTGTCGCTGGCGCTGCACCGCCCGCCTCGCGCTGTCTCGCTGCGCTGAGCGTTGTTCGTTTTGCCGGCCGTTCGCCTTCAGGCAACGGCCGGGGTTCCCTCGGGTCGCCACCTCCCGCCTCGCGCGCGTCTCCAGACCCTTCCCCCTCAACCGCCTAGACCGCTCGCGCCTCGCGCTGATACCGGGCAGCCCTCGTGCCTCCTGCCTCCGGACGGCGGCCCTCACGCGCCCCCTGGCCCGCCCCGAATCCTGGCCTGGCACGCGCGCCCCAAATCTCAGGGCCGCGGCGCCACCGGCACTTGCGCCCCGCTCCCGTTCGCGACGTCGAGCTCCGTCGCCACTTCCGCAATGCGTCGTCGCAGCCAGGTCACCTCGGGCGCCGCGTGTGTGCGTTCGTGCCACAACTGATAAAAGCGCATCGGCGGGAAGGCAAAGGGCGATGGCAGCACCCGGATCGGCAGATACCGCGCGTAGTGCTGCGCGAACTGGCGGCCGGTCGTGAATACCAGGTCGGTGCGCATCAGCACGTACGGCACGAGGCCGAAGTACGGCATCGTCATCTGGATGTTGCGGCGCAGGCCCTGGTCGGCCAGCCATCCGTCGATGAAGCTCTGTCGCTCGGCCACGTAAGGCGTGGGCGCCAGATGCGGTAATTCCAGATAATGCTTAAGCGAAATGCCCTTGCTTGCAAGCGGATGCTGCGCACCGAGCATGCACACCACCTCGTCGTCGAACAGGCGCGACATGTGCAATTGGGGCGGCGGCTCGAGCCAGTTGCCGATCACCACGTCGAGCGAGCCGTTCTCCAGGGCGCCCGCGTAATCGAAGCCCGCGTTGATCGGCTGGACGTGCAGGCGCGCCGATGGCGCGTCGCGACGCAACACCTCGGCGATATTGGGGAGGAAGACAGCGTCGAGATAATCGGGCGCGCCCAGTCGGAAGGCCCGGGTCGTGGTCTGCGGCGCGAACTCCGTGCTCGGATGCGTGATCCGGTCGATGGCCGCGAGCGCGTCGGTCGCGTAGCCCAGCAGCTCCTGTCCGCGTTCGGTGGCGACCATCCCGCTCTTGCCGCGCACCAGAATGGCGTCGCCGGTGATCTCTCGCAGACGGCGCAGCGAATTGCTGACGGCCGGCTGCGACTGTCCGAGCTTGAGAGCGGCGCGCGACACGCTCTGTTCGGTCAGCAACGTATGGAGTACCCGCAGCAGGTAGGCGTCGATCTGTTCGCGGGGTCTTTGCATGAGCTGGGGCGCACTGATGGCGTGTTGAACGCCGGATGACGGCGGGTTGAGCCATAGTTTATGACAATGCCACCTCATCGGGGCGCCCGAATAGGCATCATCATGCCGACGAAATATTTCCCCCGGCCCGCGGTGCTATCTTCGGCCCATCCCCCAACGCCGGCGGAGACAACGATATCCGGCGCGTCCACAATGCACTGCACTACACTGAGAACCATGGAGACACAAGCCATCCGCTTTTTTTACCGCGGCAAGGTGCACGAGGTCACTGGCGAGGCCACGACCCGCACCGTGCTTCAGTACACGCGCGAAGACCTGCATTGCACCGGCACCAAGGAAGGGTGTGCCGAAGGCGACTGCGGGGCCTGCACGGTCGTGATCGGCGAGTTGGCCGACGACGGCAACGTGGCGCTGCGTGCGGTCAACGCTTGCATCCAGTTCCTGCCGACGCTCGACGGCCGCGCCCTCTTCACGGTGGAAGACCTGCGCGGCGCCGATGGCACGCTGCACCCGGTGCAGCAGGCACTGGTGGATTGCCATGCGTCGCAGTGCGGCTTCTGCACGCCGGGCTTCGTGATGTCGCTGTGGGCCATGTACCAGAACCGTCCGGCCGACGCCGGCTGCCCGAGCCGGCGCGAAATCGACGACGTGCTCTCCGGCAACCTGTGCCGCTGCACGGGCTATCGCCCCATCGTCGACGCCGCCCAGAAAATGTTCGATCTGCCGCGTCAGGCGTTCGACCGCGGCGCACTGGCCCAACAGCTCCGGGCCCTGCAGCGCGGCGAAACGCTCTCGTACGAACACGACGGCCAGGTCTTCCACGCACCCCGCACGCTGGCCGAGCTGGCGCGCCTGCGCGCGGCGCACCCGCAGGCCCGCCTGCTCGCCGGCAGCACCGACGTCGGCCTGTGGGTGACCAAACAGTTTCGCGAGCTCCCTCACCTGATCTACCTCGGTCAGGTCGCCGAACTCCGCGAGATTTCCGAGGGCCCCGACGGCCTTTACATCGGCGCCGGTGCACTGCTCAACGACGCGTTCGACGCACTCGTGGCTCACTATCCGGAGCTGGCCGAATTGCGCCAGCGCTTCGCCTCGTTCCCGATTCGCAACGCCGGCACCCTCGGCGGCAACGTGGCCAACGGCTCGCCCATTGGCGACTCGATGCCCGCGCTGATCGCGCTGGGTACGCGCATCGTGCTGCATCGCGAAGGCGTCGTGCGCGAAATGCCGCTCGAGGATTTCTATCTCGCTTATCAAAAAAACGCGCTGGAAGCAGGCGAATTCGTGCAAGGCATTCGCGTGCCGCTGCCGGTGGCCGTACAGCGCTTTCGCACGTACAAGCTGGCCAAGCGCTTCGACCAGGACATCTCGGCCGTGTGCGCCGCGTTCGCCATCGAACTCGACGGCGAGACCGTGCGCTCGGCCCGTGTCGCGTTCGGCGGCATGGCCGCCACGCCCAGGCGAGGTAGCGCCATCGAGGCCGCACTGACGGGTCGGCCGTGGACGGAGGCCACCGTGCGCGCCGCCATGGCCGCGCTGCCCACCGATTACCAGCCGCTGTCGGACATGCGCGCCACGAGCGCCTACCGCCTCGCCGGCGCGCAGAATCTGTTGTATCGTTTTTTCCTGGAAACGCGCACCGATGCGCCGCTTGCGGCCCATGAAGTCAACGCGTTCGCGAACGTCTAATCGGAGTTGCCCATGAACACGCAAGTCGAAGGCTTCATGACGCAGACCCCGCAGACCCCGCAGACTGCACAGGCCGCCCCGGCCGCGGCCACCGCGCAGGTGGGCCGCTCGCGTCCGCACGAATCGGCCGTCCTCCATGTGGCCGGCGAAGCCACCTACACGGACGACATTCCCGAAGTGCAAGGCACGCTGCACTGCGCGCTGGGCGCGTCGCCCAGGGCGCACGCCCGCATTCTCTCGCTCGATCTCGACGCGGTGCGACGCGCACCGGGCGTGGTCGCGGTTTTCACCGCCGCCGACATCCCGGGCGTGAACGATTGCGGTCCGGTCGTTCACGACGACCCGATCCTCGCCGACGGCGTGGTGCAGTACATCGGCCAGCCGATGTTCGCCGTGGTGGCCGAATCGCACGACGCGGCGCGCCGCGCGGCGCGCCTGGCCAGGGGCGAGTACGAAGACCTGCCCGCCATTCTCACGCCGCAGGCCGCCAAGGCCGCCGGTGCGGGCGTGCTGCCGCCGATGCAGTTGCGCCGCGGCGATGCCGATGCCGCACTGCAAACCGCGCCGCATCGACTGAGCGGCACGTTCGAGTGCAACGGTCAGGAGCAGTTCTACCTCGAAGGGCAGATCTCGTACGCGATTCCGAAGGAAAACGACGGTATCCACCTGTATTGCTCGACGCAGCACCCCACCGAAATGCAGGCGCTCGTGTCGCACGCACTCGGCTGGCATAGCCATCAGGTGCAGGTGGAGTGCCGCCGCATGGGCGGCGGCTTCGGCGGCAAGGAATCGCAATCGGGCCTGTTCGCGTGTGTGGCGTCGCTGTGCGCCTCGCGACTGAAACGTCCGGTGAAGCTGCGTCTGGATCGCGACGACGACTTCATGATGACCGGCAAGCGTCATGGCTTCTACTTCGAATACGACGTCGGGTATGACGACGACGGCCGCATCGTCGGCGCGAAGGTCGACATGACGCTGCGCGCGGGCTTCTCGGCGGACCTGTCTGGCCCTGTCGCCACGCGCGCCATCTGCCATTTCGACAACGCCTACTTCGTGCCGGCCGCCGATCTGCGCGCCCTGTGCGGCAAGACCAATACGCAATCGAACACGGCGTTTCGCGGCTTCGGTGGCCCGCAGGGCGCACTTATCATGGAAGTCCTGCAGGACGCGATCGCGCGCCGCCTGGGCAAGGATGCGCTCGATGTGCGCCGCGCGAACTTCTATGGCAAGACCGAGCGCAACACCACGCCCTACGGCCAGCTCGTGAAGGACAACGTCATTCACGAGCTGGTGGCGCAACTGGAACAGACCAGCGATTACCGGGCCCGACGCGAAGCCGTGCGCGCGTTCAACCGCACGAGTCCGGTGCTGCGCAAGGGGCTCGCACTCACGCCGCTGAAGTTCGGCATTTCGTTCAACGTGCAGGCCTTCAACCAGGCGGGCGCCCTCGTGCACGTCTATCGCGACGGCTCGATGCTCGTCAATCACGGCGGCACCGAGATGGGCCAGGGCCTGAACACGAAGGTCGCACAGGTGGTCGCTCACGAGCTTGGCGTCGATCTCTCGCACGTGCGCGTGACGGCGACCGACACCAGCAAGGTGGCCAACACCTCCGCCACGGCCGCCTCGACGGGAGCCGACCTGAACGGCAAGGCGGCACAGAACGCCGCCTGGCAGATTCGCCGGCGTCTGGCCGACTTCGCCGCGCAGAAGTACGGCGGCTCGGCCGACGACGTGCACTTCGCCAACGACGTGGTCAGCGTCAACGGCACCGACGTCCCCTTCCCCGATCTGGTCGAAGCGGCCTACTGGGCGCGCGTGCAGTTGTGGTCCGACGGCTTCTATGCCACACCGGGCCTGTCGTGGGACGCCAGGACCATGAACGGCAACCCATTCTTCTACTTCGCCTACGGCGCGGCGGTCTCGGAAGTCGTTCTCGACACGCTGACCGGTGAATGGCGCCTGCTGCGCGCCGACGTGCTGCACGACGCCGGCAAGTCCATCAACCCGGCGCTCGACATCGGACAGGTAGAAGGCGCGTTCATCCAGGGCATGGGCTGGCTCACGACGGAAGAACTCTGGTGGAACCAGGACGGCAAGCTGATGACGCACGCACCTTCCACGTACAAGATCCCCGGCATCAGCGATTGCCCGACGGACTTTCGCGTGGCGCTGTTCGAGAACACCAACGTCTCGGACTCGATCCATCGATCCAAGGCCGTGGGCGAGCCGCCGCTGCTGCTGCCGTTCTCGGTCTTCAACGCCCTGCGCGACGCCGTGGCCAGCGTGAACGACTATCGCGACGAACCGTTGCTCAATGCGCCCGCCACTTCCGAGGCACTGCTCATGGCCATCACCGAGTTGCGCACCCGGAGCGCCGCCTGATGCATCGCTGGGTCGACGCCGCCCACAAGCTGCTGGCCCGCGGCGAAGCCGCGGTACTGGTGACGATCGCACGCGTGGAAGGCTCCGCGCCGCGCGAAGCGGGCACGCACCTGCTCGTCACGCGCGAGCACGTCTGGGAGACCATCGGCGGCGGTCATCTCGAATGGAAGGCGATGGAGGTGGCGCGCACGCTGTTGCGCCAATACGGGCAGCAAGGCGCACGTCACGTCGAGCGTTTCGCCCTCGGTCCCAGCCTCGGGCAATGCTGCGGCGGGGCCGTCACACTCGCGTTCGAGGTGCTCACGCTGACCGACCTGGCGTGGGTGAGCGCGTTGCACAAGCGCCTGGCGGCTGGCGAGGCGAGCCTGCGCAGCGTGGCGTTCGGCGCGCCCGGTGCCAATGCCGCTGCCAGTCAGCAGCAAGGCGGTCCGGTCATGTTGACCGGGCTCGATCCCGACGAACCACTCGCCCATCCGCACACGCTCACCCGCGACGCCGACGACGCCGCCTGCTCCTTCTGGCAGGGCAGCGACGGCTGGCTGTGGCTGAGCGAGCGACTCGCGCCGAGCGACTTTCATATCGTGCTGTTCGGTGCGGGACACGTCGGACAGGCCATCGTCCAGGTGCTCGCCACGTTGCCGTGCCGCGTGACGTGGGCCGACGAGCGTACCGAAACGTTCCCCGAAACGGTGCCGGCCAACACCGTGGTCGAATCCACCGACACCCCCGAGGCCCTGGTGACCGAAGCACCGCCAGGCGCCTATTTCCTCGTGATGACGCACAACCACGCGCTCGATCAGCGCCTGTGCGAGGCGATCTTCAGGCGTGACGACTTTGCCTACTTCGGCCTGATCGGCTCGATGACCAAGCGTCGTCAGTTCGAGCATCGTCTGCGAGAGCGCGGTGTGTCGGCCGAGCGGCTCGAACAGATGATCTGCCCCGTCGGCGTGGCGGGCATCAGCGGC
>NZ_AYXJ01000049.1:0-19434 GCF_000681415.1 Pandoraea sp. E26 | reverse complement strand
TTTTGAAACGGTCTCTTAAGCAAATATCGCGCCATACAGCCGTTGGATGGCGAGGCATGGGCATGCCGGCCTTGCTGGGAATGGCTCCAAGCATGTGATCGTGAAGTCTGTCCGCAGGCAGGGCTGCCCGGGATAATCGATAAATGATTTATCGATGTCTCGAACAAAGCGATAACGGAATGCCAACCTCGCTGCCATTCATCGTCCCTGACGTCGCGGGAACTGTCAGCGATGCCGCGATGGTTGCGAGCGCGACGCAGTGGGCATCAGTACACCGCAGCCACATCAGCCGGGAGATTCTTGAAAAGGCGATCTACCCAGTAATACTGGTCGGGCAATCGTTCGATTTCCTGTTCGAGAAACGCATTCATGCGGGTTGCGTCAGTGGCATCGACGCCCCAACTACGGGAGCACATCAGTTTCGCCACGGACTGGCTGCCGACATGCTGCGCCATGGCGCATCGCTGAGCGAGATTGGGGAGATCTTAGGGCATCGTGATCCACAGACGACTATGATCTATACAAAGATCGACATCGAGGCACTGCGGACGCTGGCTGTACCGTGGCCGGGAGGTGCGCAATGAACACGCTCCGGCAGGCCGTCCACGACTATTTGAACCTCAGGCGCAGCCTGGGATTCAAGTTGAATGAACCGGGCCGAGCATTGCTCGACTTCGCCGCCTTCATGGAGCGGCACAATGCTCCCTACATTAATCAGGCGTTGGTTCTTGCCTGGGCTCAACAACCAGCCGACGTCCAACCTGCGACCGCCGGGGAAGTCGCACCGTGCCGTGCCGTAGTCGGGCATGAACAGCGTGTCGCCCACGAACGCCGCGGCGGGCGCATCGGGGGCAACACTGTCCTCGATCACATAGGTCATGCACGCGGGCGTGTGGCTGGGGGTGTGCATGGCCTGCACCTGCAGCGTGCCGACCGTGAAGGTCTCGCCGTCGTCGAACAGGTGGTCGAACTGCCGGCCATCGCGCGCGAATTCCGGCTCCGCGTTGAAGAGCTGTCCGAACGCCTTCTGCACGGTGCGGATGTTCTCACCGATGCCAGTTCTGCCACCGAGCAGCGACTGGAGGTACGGTGCGGCGCTCAGGTGATCGGCGTGCACGTGCGTCTCCAGAAGCCACTGCACGCTCGCGCCCAGCTCGCGCACGCGCTCGGCAATGCGGTCCGCACCGGCGCGCGAGGTGCGGCCGGACTTGGGGTCGTAGCCGAGCACGCTGTCGATGATGGCGCACTGGCCGCTCTTCGTGTCCAGCACGATGTAGCTGAAGGTGCTGCTGTCCTCGTCAAAGAAGGGTTCGATCTGCACGGTGTTTCGCCTCCGAAAACTAAGCAGTCACATAGCAAATGACCACAAACCCTCGCGACGCTTTGCGTTCGGATGAATTGTTCCTACCGAACGCAACCTTCCCAGGATAGGAAGAAAGGGCTCCCCACACGCTGCCAGAATTAGATTAAGCCAGACTAAAGACTCTGCCAACGTCTGCGTTTTGGGCGCGGGAAACCTCATGGCAAACTGCTCTGCGAGGGAATCGAGGATGAAGGGACTGCGCTGCCGCCAGTCGGCTCGTTCTTCAGAAGACGAAACGTATTTAACAGAACCGACAGAGCCTTGCTGGGGTGTGCATTTCAGAAATTTCTGATCTGAGCGACCTGCGCCCTTTCCTAGTTCGCGAATTTTATGACAGCACCCCAGAGATTTTGCGATGTGCGATTGCACAATGAGCTTGACCTCATTCGCTGGCACCTCCGTAGATACCCTGTGTTGTATCGATTCTGTGTGACGGTTGTGCGTCCTTCGGTTTGTGCCTGGCAGAAGGCGGCGCCCAAACGCAGGAAGCATCTGGCCGTTTAACGCAGGATGCTTGGAACGAATTGCGACAGATGACGATCCCGCAGCAGCTCACCTGTAAATGCATTGCTGCAAAGCAGCAATAATGGCTCATTGCTGCCGATGGCATGGGGCTTGCATTGAGATATGAAAACACAGAATCGTGAAAACACAGAATCGGAGACACAGGCGATGCACAAGCAAGCAGCCCTTGAGGCGGAACCCAGGTTCGATCCGAACCTCAGGTTTGTCAGCGTTACCGCCATCAACACACAGGGATTCGTCCAGTTCGAATTTTCAGTCGGCACCCCCGAGCTCTGTGTCGAGCTCATGCTGCCTATTGCTGCGTTCGAAGAATTTTGCCTCGCGCAGAAGGTGAGGCGATTGGATGCCTTCGGCGAGATTGTGCGGCATTGATTTTCTTGTGAGCAGCGCCGAGCAGCCTGATGAAGCGCGCCTAGTCTGATCGCATCCCATCCCGGTTCACAACCACAGGAGCAGTTAATGACCATCGATTTGAAGACGCGGGAAATCAAACCACTGCGTCACACCTACACGCACGTGGCTCAATACATCGGAGCCAATAAAGCCGCTTCGCGCTATCAGGAAGGCACTGTAGGTGCTCAACCGGCAGCGAATTTTCATTACCGGCCCACGTGGGATCCCGAGCATGAACTGTTCGACACGTCGCGCACCGCGATCCAAATGAAGGACTGGTATGCGCTGAAAGACCCGCGTCAGTTCTACTACGCGTCGTGGACGATGACCCGAGCGCGGCAGCAAGACGCGATGGAATCCAACTTCGAGTTTGTCGAGTCGCGCGGCATGATCGATCTCGTTTCCGATGAGGTTCGACAACAGGCGCTTTCCGTTCTCGTGCCTTTGCGCCACGCGGCCTGGGGCGCGAACATGAACAACTCCCAGATCTGTGCCCTGGGTTATGGCACGACCTTCACTGCGCCGGCTATGTTCCACGCAATGGACAATCTGGGTGTAGCGCAGTATCTCACGCGACTGGCACTAGTAATGTCCGGACCCGATCTTCTTGACGAAGCCAAGCAAGCCTGGCTGACAAGTCCCGATTGGCAATCGTTGCGTCGTTATGTGGAAAACACTCTGGTGCTGCAAGATCCGGTGGAACTGTTCATCGCCCAAAATCTGGCGCTCGACGGTCTTCTTTATCCCATGATCTACGGCGCTTTCGTCGACGATTACATCGCACTCAACGGTGGTAGCGCAGTGGCAATGCTAACCACTTTCATGCCCGAGTGGCATGACGAATCCAGTCGCTGGGTCGATGCGGTAGTAAAGACCATGGCGACGGAATCGGTGGATAACAAAGCGCTGCTCATTCACTGGTTGCGTACCTGGGAAGATCAGGCGGCGTCAGCGTTGTTGCCTGTCGCTGAAATGGCTTTGGCGGAAAACGGCCACGACGCCTTGGAAGAAGTAAGGCAGCAACTTCGTGCCCGCGTTGCGAAGGCCGGGATTGTTCTGTAACCCCTAATTTATATTCCTGACCGTCATAGAGGAATGTTCATGTCTAACGTATTTATCGCGTTTCAGGCTAACGAGGAGTCTCGACCGGTGGTGGAGGCGATTCTCGCTGATAACCCTAAGGCGGTCGCCACAGAATCGCCTGGCATGGTGAAGATCGATGCGCCCGGGCATCTCACAATAAATCGTCAAAGCATCGAAGACCGGATCGGCATGAAGTTCGATCTCCAGCAAATCCACATCA
Organism: Pandoraea sp. E26; assembly: GCF_000681415.1. Classification (NCBI taxonomy): domain Bacteria; kingdom Pseudomonadati; phylum Pseudomonadota; class Betaproteobacteria; order Burkholderiales; family Burkholderiaceae; genus Pandoraea; species Pandoraea sp. E26. The sequence continues at coordinate 15,850 of NZ_AYXJ01000049.1, read as the reverse complement.
ACCTGATCACCTTGTCCGGATATATCGACGAGGATGACGAACAGTTCACGCTGAGCTGGAAACACTGAACACGGCAAAGAGGAAATTGAAATGGACACTTCTGTGCAGAAGAAGAAACTCGGTTTAAAGGATCGCTACGCAGCGATGACCCGCGGTCTTGGCTGGCAGACCAGCTACCAGCCGATGGAGAAAGTGTTTCCGTACGACAAGTACGAAGGCATCAAGATCCACGATTGGGATAAATGGGAAGACCCCTTCCGCCTGACCATGGACGCCTACTGGAAATATCAGGGCGAGAAGGAAAAAAAGCTTTACGCCGTCATCGACGCTTTCGCGCAGAACAACGGGCAGTTGAGCATTTCCGACGCGCGATATGTCAACGCACTCAAGGTGTTTATCCAGGGTGTGACACCGTTGGAGTATATGGCACACCGAGGTTTTGCCCACGTTGGTCGGCATTTTACGGGTGAAGGGGCACGTGTTGCTTGCCAGATGCAGTCCATCGACGAGCTGCGTCACTTCCAGACCGAAATGCATGCTCTCTCGCACTACAACAAGTATTTTAACGGTCTGCACAACTCCATCCATTGGTACGACCGGGTTTGGTATTTGTCGGTGCCCAAGTCATTTTTTGAAGACGCGGCCACCGGTGGACCGTTCGAGTTTCTTACCGCGGTGAGCTTTTCGTTCGAATATGTGTTGACCAACCTGCTGTTTGTCCCCTTCATGTCGGGTGCTGCTTACAACGGGGACATGTCGACGGTCACCTTCGGTTTTTCGGCGCAAAGTGACGAATCGCGCCACATGACACTCGGCATCGAATGCATCAAGTTCATGCTGGAACAGGATCCGGACAACGTGCCCATCGTGCAGCGCTGGATCGACAAGTGGTTCTGGCGCGGCTATCGGCTGTTGAGCATCGTGGCCATGATGCAGGACTACATGCTGCCCAACCGGGTGATGAGCTGGCGCGAGAGCTGGGAGATGTACGTCGAGCAGAACGGCGGCGCGCTGTTCAAGGATCTGGCGCGTTACGGCATCCGCAAGCCCAAGGGCTGGGACCAGGCTTGCGAAGGCAAGGACCACATCAGCCATCAGACCTTCGCCGTGTTCTATAACTATAACGCCGCGGCCCCCATCCACACCTGGGTTCCCACAGAAGAAGAAATGGGGTGGCTGTCGGAGAAGTACCCCGAGACGTTCGACAAGTATTACCGTCCGCGTTGGGACTACTGGCGCGAGCAGGCCGCCAAGGGCAACCGTTTCTACAACAAGACGCTGCCGATGCTCTGCACTACCTGCCAGATTCCGATGATATTCACCGAGCCTGGCGACGCAACCAAGATCTGCTATCGCGAGTCGGACTACCTCGGCGACAAGTATCACTTCTGCAGCGACCACTGCAAGGAGATTTTTGACAACGAACCCGAGAAGTTCGTGCAGTCATGGCTTCCGCCGCAGCAAGTTTATCAAGGAAACTGTTTCAAGCCGGATGCCGATCCGACCAAGGAAGGTTTCGATCCCTTGATGGCCTTGCTCGACTACTACAACCTGAATGTAGGCCGGGACAACTTCGATTTCGAGGGGTCGGAAGACCAAAAGAACTTTGCTGCCTGGCGTGGAGAGGTCTTGCAAGGAGAAGTCAAATGAGCGTTGTTGCCCTCAAACCCTACAAGTTCCCGGCACGAGACGCGCGCGAAAACTTTCCGGCGCCGTTGCTGTTTATCGGCTGGGAAGACCATCTGTTGTTTGCGGCACCTGTTGCCTTGCCCCTGCCGTCGGACACGTTGTTCGGTGCGCTGTGCACCCAGGTGTTGCCCGGCACTTATGGCTATCACCCCGATTTCTCAAAAATCGACTGGAGCCAGGTGCAGTGGTTTAGGTCCGGCCAGCCGTGGCATCCCGAACCAGCGAAGTCGCTGGCTGAAAACGGTCTGACGCACAAAGACGTGATCCGCTTTCGCACGCCTGGCTTGAACGGTCTGAGCGGTTCCTGCAATTGAGATTGCGTCATGGCAGCGCAATCACACCGCGGCCGAAGTTACAGGCCGTGGTGTGATTGGCCTCCGGCGATTTGAACAATGACCTATCAACTCAACATTCAGCCCCTGGGTGCCACCATTGAGGTGGAGGAAGGGCAAACTATACTCGACGCGGCCTTGCGCCAAGGCATTTACATCCCGCACGCGTGTGGTCACGGGCTATGTGGAACCTGCAAGGTGCAGGTGTGTGACGGAGAAGTCGATCTCGGCGATGCGAATCCCTTCGCGCTGATGGACTTCGAGCGCGAGGAGCGCAAGGCGTTGGCCTGCTGTGCCACCTTGCTCGATGACACGACCATCGAGGCCGACATCGAGGAAGACCCGGACGCCGAAGTCATCCCGGTCGAGGATTTCAATGCCGAGGTGACACGCATCGAGCAACTCACACCGACGATCAAAGCCGTCTTCCTGAGACTCGATCAACCGATTCATTTTCAGGCGGGTCAGTACGTGCAACTTGAAATTCCCGAGTTGCGCCAGACACGGGCGTTTTCCATCGCCAATTCACCTGCGGACGTCGCAGCAACGGGAGAGATCGAGCTCAATATTCGCCGGGTTCCGGGAGGACAGGGCACGGGTTACATCCATGAACAACTGGCGGTGGGGAACATTCTGCACGTGACGGGTCCCTATGGCCGGTTTTTCGTGCGCAGGTCAGCCGACCAGCCCATGGTTTTCATGGCAGGTGGTTCAGGCCTGTCGAGCCCTCGGTCGATGGTTCTCGACTTGTTGCAAAGCGGATGGAGCAAGCCTATCACTCTGGTCTATGGCCAGCGCAATGAGGCAGAACTGTATTACGACGAGGAGTTCCGCGAGCTCAGCCAGCGGTATTCGAACTTCAGCTACGTGCCGGCGCTATCGGAAAAAGCAGAAGGTGCGACGCATCCCTTGGCGCAGGGTTTCGTTCACGAGGTCGCCAAGGCTCATTTCCAGAACAACTTTTCCGGCCACAAAGCCTATTTGTGCGGGCCGCCGGCGATGATCGACGCCTGCGTCACGACCCTGATCCAGGGCCGGTTGTTCGAACGCGACATCTATTTTGAGAAGTTCATTTCCGCAGCCGATGCCCAACAAGTACGCAGTCCGCTTTTCAAGAGGGTGTGATCGTGACTACTCAGGACGGGAAGGTCTACGTGACCGTCAAGCAGACCGGCGAGCGTTTCAGCTGCGCTCTCGGTGAGTCTCTGCTTGCCGGCATGGCACGCCTTGGGCGTCGCGGCATACCAGTTGGTTGCCTTAGCGGCGGGTGCGGGGTGTGTAAGGTCGCAGTGTGCAGAGGCAGCGTGCGCAAAACTGGAGCAATGAGCCGTGCGCACATTTCCGAGGCGGAAGAAGCGCAAGGTGTGGTGCTGGCGTGCCGGGTGGCGCCCACCGATGATGTAGAACTGGAGGTGGTCGGCAAGATGCAAAAGCCCTTTTTCAAAGGGTTGAGCTTTCAGGTAGCCCAAGATTCAACGAAATAAGCCGAAGGAGATAGACCATGGGTGTGATGCGAATCGGCCATGCCAGTCTGAAAGTGATGGACATGGCGTTGGCAATCAAGCACTACGAAAACGTCCTGGGAATGAAAAGGACGATGGAGGACGAACATGGAAACGTGTACCTCAAGTGCTGGGACGAATGGGACAAGTACTCCGTTATTCTGACGCCGTCCGATCTAGCAGGGCTCAACCATGTCGCCTACAAGGTTGAGCACGATGCCGACCTGGACGCGCTGCAAAAGCGTATCGAAGCCTATGGCTTCAAGACACAAATGCTCCCCGAAGGTACCCTTCCTTCGACCGGTCGTATGCTGCAGTTCAACCTGCCGAGCGGACATGAGATGCGTCTGTTTGCGACGAAGGAATATGTGGGCACCGGAGTCGGAACGACCAATCCTGACCCGTGGCCCGATGACGTCAAGGGGGCAGGCGCCCATTGGCTGGATCACTGCCTATTGATGTGTGAACTCAATCCGGAGACGGGCGTGAATCGGGTGGCGGAAAATACCCGGTTCATGAAGGAATGCCTGGACTTTTATCTGGCTGAGCAAGTTATGGTAGGTCCGGATAGTAGCATTCAGGCTGCAACGTGGATGTTCCGCACGTCCACGCCGCACGACATCGCCTTCGTAGGTGGGCCTCGCAATGGCTTGCACCACATTGCCTTCTTCCTCGACTCGTGGCATGACGTACTGAAATCGGCTGACGTCATGGCCAAGAACAAGGTCAAGATCGACGTGGCGCCGACTCGCCATGGGATTACCCGCGGGGAGACGATCTATTTCTTCGATCCAAGTGGGAATCGCAACGAGACCTTTGCCGGCCTGGGCTACCTCGCTCAACCTGATCGGCCTGTGACGACCTGGACGGAAGAGCATCTCGGCAGCGGCATCTTCTATCACACCGGTGAGTTGGTCCAGTCATTCACCGAGGTTTACACCTGACTGCCACGCAGGAGATAGCACATGATTCAGGCTGACTCACTTCATAGCGTCGAGGCGCGGCTGATCAACTGGCCTGCGGCTAACCGCGTCGTCGAGGCAGCTGCGCTGCACGCGCAGCGCCTCGGCGTATGCGTGAACATCGCGGTGGTCGATGTGGCGGGGAATCTTGCCGCGTTTCTGCGCATGCCTGGAGCGCCGTTGCACTCCATCGAGATCGCCATCGACAAGGCATACACGGCAGCCAGTTTCGGCTTACCGACCAGTCGGTGGAGTGAGGCCTTGCTGAGTCATTCCGAAGCGGTCCGCCAAGGCATCGTGCGAAGGCCCCGCTTCATCGCCTTCGGCGGTGGTTTGCCGATTGTTGAAAGTGGCCATCGCATCGGGGGTATTGGCGTGTCTGGCGGTACCGAAGAGCAGGACGAGCACTGTGCGCAAGCCGGATTGACCCTGCTAGGTCTAACTCAAACCTGAATCTTTCCGGAAAGTCGACTGCCGCCGCGACCACATTTGCCTAACAAGGAAGTTTACTGAAACATCATGCTGATTACCGATCCCCAAGCGACCGCGAGCACTGGAAACCAATCCGGCGCTCGTGCTAAAGAAATCCACAACTTCATCAACGGCGAATATGTGCCGGGTCAGCGTTGGTTCGAGAAGCGCTCGCCGTTGAACAACGCGGTCATTGCCAAGGTGGCCGAAGCCGGCCGTGCCGAAGTCGACGCGGCGGTGGCTGCGGCGCAGGCCGCGCTCAAGGGAACGTGGGGGCGCATGAGCTTGGCCCAGCGCGTGGAAGTGCTGTACGCGGTGGCCGACGGCATCAACCGTCGTTTTGACGACTTCCTTGCCGCTGAGGTAGAGGACACGGGCAAGCCTATGAGCCTGGCGCGGCATGTGGACATTCCGCGTGGGGCGGCCAATTTCAAGATCTTCGCCGACGTGGTGAAGAACGTGCCCACTGAGTTTTTTGAAATGCCTACACCGGATGGTGTCGGGGCGATCAACTACGCCATGCGTCGACCGGTCGGGGTGGTCGGGGTGATCTGTCCATGGAACCTGCCACTGCTGCTGATGACCTGGAAAGTCGGCCCAGCGCTGGCCTGTGGCAACACCGTTGTGGTCAAGCCCTCCGAAGAGACGCCGCAGACCGCTGCATTGCTGGGCGAGGTGATGAACGCGGCGGGCGTGCCGCCAGGGGTCTACAACGTCGTGCACGGCTTCGGCCCCAACTCCACCGGCGAATTCCTCACCACCCACCGCGGCATCAACGCCATCACCTTCACCGGTGAAACCCGCACGGGTGCGGCCATCATGAAGGCCGCGGCTGACGGTGCGCGCCCCGTGAGTCTGGAGATGGGCGGCAAGAACGCTGCCATCGTGTTTGCCGACTGCGACTTCGACGCCGCCATTGAAGGCACGCTGCGCTCGTGCTTCGCCAACTGTGGCCAGGTCTGCCTGGGTACCGAGCGGGTATATGTCGAGCGCCCCATCTTCGATCGTTTTGTCTCCGCGCTCAAAAAAGGCGCTGAAGGCATGCAGCTCGGCCGCCCGGAAGATCCGGCCACCGGCATGGGCCCGCTGATTTCGCAAGAGCATCGTGACAAGGTGCTGTCGTATTACAAGAAGGCGGTTGAAGCGGGCGCGACGGTGGTGGCGGGCGGCGGTGTACCCGATATGCCGGAGGCGCTCAAAGGCGGCGCGTGGGTGCAGCCCACCATCTGGACGGGCTTGGGCGACGACTCGGTGATTGCCCGGGAGGAGATTTTCGGCCCTTGCGCGCTGGTCATGCCATTCGACAGCGAAGAAGAGGTGATCCGCCGTGCCAACGATAACGACTACGGCCTGGCCACGGCGATCTGGACCACCAATCTGTCGCGTGCGCACCGCGTGGCGGGGGCCATCGAGGTCGGCATTGCGTGGGTGAACTCCTGGTTCCTGCGCGATTTGCGCACGCCATTCGGCGGGGCCAAGCAGTCGGGTATCGGGCGCGAGGGCGGAGTCCACTCGCTGGAGTTCTACACGGAACTCAAAAACGTTTGCATCAAACTGTGATCATGGACAAAACTCAAATCACCCAGCTTGGCGACGCCCTGTATCAGGCACTGACCACGCGAACCGTGCTTGATCCGCTGACCGAGCGCCACCCCGATATGACGGTCGAGGACGCCTATCACATTCAGCAGCGCATGATCGAGCGTCGTGTGCAGGCCGGTGAAACCATCATCGGCAAGAAGATCGGCGTGACGTCGGCGGCCGTGATGAACATGCTTGGCGTGTATCAGCCGGATTTCGGCTACATGCTCGACGGCATGATCTACAACGAAGGGCAGTCGATCGAGATCGGCACGCTGATTCAGCCCAAGGCCGAAGGCGAGATCGCGTTCATCCTCAAGAAAGACCTGATGGGGCCGGGGGTGACCAACGCGGACGTGCTGGCGGCGACCGAATGCGTGATGCCGTGCTTTGAAATTGTCGATTCTCGCATCCGCGACTGGAAGATCAAGATTCAGGACACCGTGGCGGACAACGCCTCCTGTGGCGTATTCGTGCTGGGTGATCACGCGGTCGACCCACGCAAGCTCGACCTGACGCTGTGCGGCATGGTGATGGAGCGTAATGGCGAGATTATCGCCACGGGTTGCGGCGCGGCGGCACTGGGCTCACCGGTCAACGCGGTGGCCTGGCTGGCCAACACGCTGGGGCGTCTGGGCATTGCACTCAAGGCGGGCGAGGTGATCTTGTCCGGCGCGCTGGCGGCGATGTTCCCGGCCAAGGCGGGCGACAGTTTCCGCGTCAGCATTGGCGGTCTGGGCGGTTGTTCGGTCCGGTTTCACTGAACGCGCCTGGCCAGGCACCACGCCTGGCCGTTGTCGGATGCCGTGCGTAAAAGTCATTTTTATAGGAAGGACAACGTCATGAAAAAGATCAAATGTGCTCTGATCGGACCAGGCAATATCGGCACCGATCTGCTGGCCAAGCTCAAGCGCAGCTCGGTGCTGGAGCCGGTGTGGATGGTGGGCATCGACCCGGAATCGGAGGGGCTGAAACGAGCCCGTGAGCTCGGCATCAAAACCACGGCGGAAGGTGTCGAGGGGCTGCTGCCGCATGTGCTGGCCGATGGTGTGCAGATCGCGTTTGATGCCACCAGTGCATATGTTCACGCGGAAAACGCGCGCAAGCTTAACGCGCTGGGCGTGATGATGATCGATCTGACGCCGGCGGCAATCGGCCCGTACTGCGTACCGCCGGTCAATTTGAAAGAGCACCTGGGCAAACGCGAGATGAACGTGAACATGGTGACCTGTGGCGGGCAGGCCACCATTCCGATGGTCGCTGCGGTCTCGCGCGTGCAGCCGGTGGCATACGCAGAAATCGTCGCGACCGTATCGAGCCGCTCGGTGGGGCCCGGCACGCGCAAAAACATTGACGAATTCACGCGGACCACGGCCGGCGCGGTGGAAAAGGTGGGGCGCGCGAGGAAGGGCAAAGCCATCATCATCATCAACCCGGCGGAGCCGCCGCTGATGATGCGCGACACGATTCATTGCCTGACTGACACCGAGCCGGATCAGCAAAGGATTACCGAGTCCATCCACGCCATGATCGAAGAGGTCCAGAAGTACGTGCCCGGTTACCGGCTGGTCAACGGCCCGGTGTTTGACGGCAAGCGTGTGACGGTCTTCATGGAGGTGGCGGGCTTGGGGGACTATCTGCCCACGTACGCCGGCAACCTGGACATTATGACCGCTGCCGCGGCCCGGACCGCCGAGATGTTTGCCGAAGAGATGATTGCCGGCAATCTCACGCTCGAACCGACTGTCGCTTGAGCCGTCAAGGAGAACAGAGATGAACCTGCAAGGAAAAAAAATCACCGTCCACGACATGACGTTGCGTGACGGCATGCATCCGAAGCGCCACTTGATGACGCTGGAGCAGATGAAAAGCATTGCCTGCGGCCTGGACGCGGCGGGGATCCCCCTGATTGAAGTCACGCACGGCGATGGCCTGGGCGGCTCGTCGGTCAACTATGGCTTTCCGGCCCACAGCGATGAAGAATATCTGGGGGCCGTGATCCCGCTCATGAAGCAGGCCAAGGTCTCGGCTTTACTGTTGCCGGGCATCGGCACCGTCGATCATCTGAAGATGGCCAAGGAGCTTGGCGTGCACACCATCCGGGTGGCCACGCACTGCACCGAGGCTGACGTGTCGGAGCAGCACATCGCCCTGGCGCGCAAGCTTGAGATGGACACGGTGGGCTTCCTGATGATGGCGCATATGAACAGTCCTGAAGGGCTGGTCAGACAGGCAAAGCTGATGGAGTCATACGGCGCCAACTGTGTCTACATTACCGATTCGGCTGGCTACATGCTGCCCGATGATGTCAGGGCCAGCCTTGGCGCGGTGCGCGAGGCGCTCAAGCCGGAGACGGAACTGGGCTTTCACGGCCACCACAATCTGGCGATGGGGATCGCCAACTCCATTGCGGCCGTTGAGTGTGGCGCCACCCGCATCGACGCCGCCTCGGCTGGTCTCGGTGCGGGTGCGGGCAACACACCGATGGAGGTGCTGGTCGCCGTATGCGACCGAATGGGGATTCAGACCGGAGTGGATGTGTGGGCCATTCAGGACGTGGCCGAAGACCTAGTCCTGCCGATCATGGACTTCCCCATCCGGATCGACCGCGACTCGCTCACCCTCGGTTACGCCGGGGTCTACGGGTCGTTCCTGCTGTTTGCCAAGCGCGCCGAGCAAAAGTATGGCGTGCCGGCGCGCGAGATCCTGGTCGAGCTTGGGCGCCGGGGCATGGTCGGTGGCCAGGAAGACATGATTGAAGACACGGCCATCACGCTGGCCAAAGCGCGTGCGTCAAAGGCGCAGAAGGTGGCGGCATGAAACTGGATCGCGCCACCATTGCTCGCCTTGCAGAGCATCTCGAAAACTGCGAGCTCCATGCGCAAGACACGCTCAAGATCACCGATGAGCATCCCGAGATGGATTGGGATGACGCTTACGCGATCCAAGACGAAATTCGCCGCCGCAAGCTGGCCCGCGGCGAGAAGATCGTTGGGCTCAAAGCGGGATTGACCTCGCACGCCAAAATGAAGCAGATGGGAGTTGAGAGTCCTGTCTTCGGCTTCATGGCCGACTATTACGCGATCCCTGATGGCGGCACGTGCAAGACCGAGGCGCTGATCCATCCCAAGGTCGAGCCGGAAATCGCCTTTGTTACCAAAGCGCCGTTGAAAGGCCCGGGCTGTCATATCGGAGCGGTGCTGGCGGCGACTGACTTCGTGATGCCGGGCATCGAAGTCATTGACTCGCGCTACCGCGATTTCAAGTTCGATCTCAAAAGTGTGGTAGCGGACAACACGTCGGCCGCACGCTTTGTGGTGGGGGGGCGCGCACTGCCGGTGTCTGAGGTGGATCTGCGCACCGTAGGCATCGTGCTGGAGAAAAACGGTGAGCCGGTTGCGTTCGGGGCGGGCGCCGCGGTGCTGGGCCACCCGGCCGCGGCGATTGCGATGCTGGCCAATCATCTGGGCGCGCGTGGCGAGGAGATTCCGGCGGGCAGTTTGATTCTGTCGGGGGGGATCACGGAGGCCATTGCCGTGCGAGCGGGGGATGCCATCGCCCTGCGGGTGCAGGGGATGGGCAGCACCGGTTTGCGCTTCGTTTAAAGGAGATAGCCATGCCGATTGCGCAGCTGTACATCATCGAAGGCCGCGATGCGGAAAAGAAGGAGCGGCTGATCGCCGAGGTCACCGAGGCGATCCATCGCGCGATTGATGCGCCGGTGGAGTCCATCCGTGTGCTCATTACCGAAATGCCGAAAGAACACTTTGGAATCGCGGGTCAAAGCGCCAGGAAGCGAGGGCGTTAGGACGTTGTGTGTGGTGTGTTGAGGGCCAGTTGGCCTTAGAAATTATGGAGACTGAAAATGGCTTTGTTAAATCGGATGGACTGGTACGACCTTGCCAGGACGACTAACTGGTCGCCGAAGTACGTCACGGAGAGCGAGCTTTTTCCGCCCGAGCTCAGTGGAGATCACGGCATTCCCATGGAAAAGTGGGAGACCTACGACGAACCATACAAGCAGACTTACCCGGAGTATGTCAAAGTCCAACGCGAGAAGGACGCTGGCGCGTACTCCGTGAAGGCCGCGCTCGAGCGCAGCCAGATCTATGAAAGATCTGATCCGGGTTGGCTTACGGTGATGAAGCAGCATTATGGTGCCATTGCCCTCGCCGAATATTCCGCCTCGAGCGCCGAAGCACGGATGATGCGCTTCTCCAAGGCACCGGGCATGCGCAATATGGCGACCCTGGGAAGTATGGACGAAATTCGTCACGGTCAGATCCAGCTCTACTTTCCTCATGAGCACGTCTCGAAAGACCGTCAGTTCGACTGGGCTGCCAAGGCCTTCCATACCAACGAATGGGCAGCGATTGCCGCACGTCATTTCTTCGATGACATCATGATGACGCGCGACGCGATCAGCGTCGCCATCATGCTGACCTTCAGCTTTGAAACCGGCTTCACCAACATGCAGTTTCTTGGGCTGGCGGCAGACGCTGCGGAGGCCGGGGATCACACATTCTCCAGTCTGATCTCGAGTGTGCAGACCGACGAGTCGCGCCATGCACAGATCGGCGGTCCAACGCTCCAGATTCTGATCGAGAACGGCAAGAAAGCCGAGGCCCAGAAAAAGGTTGACATCGCTTTTTGGCGCGCGTGGAGGCTGTTTTCGGTGCTGACTGGGCCGGTGATGGACTACTACACCCCGCTCGAGCATCGCAAGCAGTCGTTCAAGGAGTTTATGCAGGAATGGATTGTTGCGCAGTTTGAACGCGCACTGAGCGATCTGGGGCTCGACAAGCCGTGGTATTGGGACACGTTCCTGCAGCAGCTCGATCAGCAGCATCATGGCATGCATTTGGGCGTCTGGTATTGGCGTCCTACCGTCTGGTGGAACCCGGCAGCCGGCGTCACGCCCGCAGAACGGGATTGGCTGGAAGAAAAATACCCTGGCTGGAACGACACCTGGGGCCAGTGCTGGGATGTGATCATCGACAATCTGGTCGACGGGAACATCGCGCAAACGTACCCGGAGACGTTGCCGATCGTGTGCAACATGTGCAACCTGCCGGTCAATTACACGCCGGGCAACGGGTGGGCCGTGCAGGATTATCCGCTCGAATACAACGGCAGGCTGTATCACTTCGGCTCGGAGCCGGATCGGTGGTGCTTTGAGCAGGAGCCGGAGCGTTATGCAGGCCATATGACTTTGGTGGACCGTTTCCTGGCTGGCTTGGTGCAGCCGATGGATCTGGGGGGCGCATTGGCTTACATGGGTCTGGCACCCGGCGAAATCGGTGATGACGCCCACGGCTACTCATGGGTGGACATTTACAAGAAGATGCGCATGAAGAAGGCAAGTTGAGCACTGCTGCCTGAAGAGCCGGTGGTATGACCACCGGCGCAACCACCAACCAAACAGAGGACTCCAAAATGGCTTTGTTTCCCTTGAGCTCCAATTTCGAAGGCGACTTCGTGCTTCAGCTGGTGGCGGTCGATACCGAGAACACCATGGACGAAGTGGCGGCCGCTGCTGCGCATCACTCCGTTGGACGGCGTGTGAAAGCGCGTCCCGGGCATATCCTGCGGGTGCGCCGGCAAGGTAGCAAGGAATGTTTGCCCCGAACGATGAAAGTGGCCGATTCGGGCCTCAAGCCGACCGAGTGTGTTGAGGTCATCTGGGAACCCGCCCAGCAATAACCAGGCATTCGGCAGTTGATGTGCTGGGGCCCCTTCATCAATAGAAAGGAAGTTCATGACATTTAAGAAAGTGTGCTCTCTGGACGATCTTTGGGAGGGCGAAATGGAGTCGTTCGAGGTCGATGGGCAGGAAATTCTGATGGTTTGGCCGCAGGGCGGCGACTTGAAGGCGTTCCAAGGTATTTGCCCACACCAGGACATTCCGCTCATTGAAGGCAAATTCGACGGCAAGACGGTGATCTGCAGGGCGCATCTTTGGCAGTTCGATGCCTGCTCTGGAAAAGGTATCAACCCGTCGGACTGTGCGCTGGCCGAGTACCCAATCAAGATCGAAGGCGATGCGGTATTTGTGAAAACCGAGGGTGTGAAGCCGCTGTTCGCACATACGTGAGCAGCATTCGGTCCGCCAATTCGAAAGCAAGGAGAAAGCTGTGACTAAAAACGATATTGCGTCGGCCCACCTTAACAACAGGGTGGGTCCGGTCATGCGTGCTGGCGAGCTCGCTGCGGCAGTAGTTGAGGCAGCGCGAGAGGACAACCCTGGCAAGGAAATTCGCGTGGACGACAAGCGCGCCTATTTGCGCATCGACACCGACGGGGAGTTAATCCTGCGCCGCGAAACGATTGAGCGGGCGCTGGGTCGGCCGTTCAAAATGCCTGACCTCGAGGTTGAATTGAGTTCGTTTGCCGGGCGTATTGAAACTATGCCCGATCAGGTCCGCTTCTACTTTGAGAAGCAAGTCTGAGTAGCGGTACCGGACAACATCCGCCCCACCAAGTAAAGATTCGAGGAGACAAGCATGTCTGAAGTTCAAGTTCTCAAGCCGCTCAAGACCTGGAGTCATCTCGCGACGCGGCGCCGCAAACCGAGCGAATACGAGATCGTTTCCACCAATTTGCACTACAACAAGAGGGATCCGAATGCTCCCTACGAGCTCGATCCGGATATGTGGATGAGCCGCTGGTTCAAGCAGCACACCCTCAATAGTCCGCTCAAGCACGACGATTGGAACGCGTTCCGCGATCCGGACGAAGTCATCTATCGCACGTACAACCTGATGCAGGACGGCCAGGAGACGTATGTCTTCGGGTTGTTCGACCAGTTCAATTCCCGTGAACATGATAAGTCGCTGGATCCCCGCTGGGCTGGTAAGCTGGCCCGGCTATATACCCCGGCCCGCTACCTGTTCCACACACTGCAAATGGCCTCCGCTTACGTCGGCCAGATGGCTCCAGCAAGCACTATCACCAACTGCCACTATTTTCAGATGGCCGATTCTTTCCGCTGGTTGAGCCATACGGCCTATCGTACGAAAGAGTTGTCGCTAGCATTCCAGGACAAGGGCTTTGGTAGCGACGAACGTAAATATTGGGAAGATGACGTCGCCTGGCAAGGCTTCCGTGAGCTTATGGAAAAGGTTCTCGTAACATGGGACTGGGCCGAAGCGTTTGTGGCGCTCAACCTGGTCGCCAAGCCGGCGGTGGAGGAATCGGTGCTGCGCAAGCTGGGCGAGTCCGGACGCCATAACGGAGATACTTTGCTAGGCCTGTTGACGGACGCCCAACTCATCGACGCGGCACGTCACAGGCGTTGGGCCACGGCGTTGGTCAAGATGGCGCTCGAAAAGCCAGGTAACGCCGAAGTTATCAAGAATTGGATTGCCAAGTGGGAATCGCTCGGCGATGCGGCTATCGATGCCTATTGCAGCACGCTTGCCGATGTACCAGACGCCTCGGAGTCGGCCAAGTCGGCGACTCGAGAGTTTCGTCGATCCCTGGGTCTGTAAGGAAAGACTTCCAGCCGATGCTGTCTCAGGGGGCCATCAAGAGCGCCTGGATCACGCGCTCTTGGTGATCTTGACAGCGTAATCACAGGGATTTCATGTATGTCTGAACATCAAATACTCATAGAGGGTGAGAAAACTGCCTTTGTCCAGACGGGGGAAGACACTGTCCTGCGGGCAGCTTTGCGCGCCGGAATAGGATTTCCCTATGAGTGCAACTCGGGCGGGTGTGGCAGCTGCAAGTTTGATCTTCTGGACGGAGAGGTCGAGAATCTTTGGCCAGACGCGCCAGGGCTGACCGAACGCGATCGGCGTAAAGGTCGTCTGTTAGCGTGCCAATGCAGAGCCAAGGGGAACATACAGATAAGGGTGCGCGTCGAGGCGGACCATCAATCTCAAGTGAGGCCGAAACGACTGCTGGCCAAGTTTGTGGAATCGCATGAAGTCACCCACGATATTCGCGAATTTCGCTTTGTGACGGATGGCCCGGCCACCTTTTTGGCGGGACAGTATGCGATGCTTTCGGTCCCTGGTGTGACCGCGCCGCGGGCCTACTCCATGTCTAACACCGGCAATGATCGAGGCGAGTGGCATTTCCAGATCCGGCGCGTGCCGCAAGGTAAAGCGACAGAGCAGTTTTTCCATCACCTTCGTGCGGGCGATCAACTGGAGATCGATGGACCTTACGGCCTTGCTTTCTTGAGAACGGAGGCCCCACGCGACATTGTTTGCGTAGCGGGCGGGTCGGGTCTTGCACCGATGGTGTCCATTGCACGTGGCGCGTCGCAGTCCGGCATGCTGGAAACACGCCATCTCCATTTTTTCTATGGTGGGAGAACGCCGTCAGACATTTGCGGAGAATCGTTTCTGCGCATGTTACGTGGCTACGACGAACGCATTCATTTTTACCCGGTCGTGTCTTTGCCGGGTGAGGCCTCCGGATCTCAGTGGAGCGGTGAAACGGGATTTGTTCATGACGTGGTTAGGCGCGTGTTCGGGGATACGCTGTCAAATTTTGAGTTTTATTTCGCCGGTCCTCCACCTATGACTCAGGCTCTTCAGGAGATGTTGATGATCGGCTACTGTGTTCCTTTCGAACAGCTTCATTTCGATCGTTTCTTTTAATGAGACGTCCACGCGACTTGCGATTAATGTCGACGCAAGTCTATTAATCAGAGGAGAGTAATCGATGAAACTCTACTACAGTCCTGGCGCTTGTTCGCTTTCACCGCACATCGTATTGCGTGAAATGGGCTTGACATTCGAGCTCGAAAAAGTCGATCTGCAAAGCAAAAAGACCGAGAGCGGTTCTGACTTTCGCAGCGTCAACCCCAATGGTTATGTGCCGCTGCTGGCTCTCGACGATGGGCAGGTGCTCACGGAAGGTCCGGCGATCGTACAGTACTTGGCCGATCGGGCTCCCGAAGCGCGGCTGGCGCCTGAAGCCGGGACGATGGAGCGCTATCGTTTGGTGGAATGGCTAAACTTTATTTCGACCGAGCTTCACAAGGCTTTTGCGCCGCTTTTCAATCCTAAAACGCCGGAAGAATGGAAAGCCATCGTAAATGATTTGATCGCGGCGCGTCTGGCTTATGTTGAAAAAAAGCTCGATGGTCAGGCCTATCTGATGGGAGATAACTTCACGGTTGCTGATGCTTATCTGTTCACCGTGCTGTCTTGGGGCAAGTGGGTCGGCGTAGATATCGGACGCTGGCCGACTTTGCAGAGCTATACGAATCGAATTTCTTCTCGCCCGACCGTGCAGGCCGCGCTCAGAGCCGAGGGGCTGATCTAACGAAGACCGATCTTAGTCTCTAGCTTCAAGT
>NZ_AYXJ01000048.1:0-2103 GCF_000681415.1 Pandoraea sp. E26 | reverse complement strand
CACGCCCGTGCCGCCCACGCTGCCCGAGACGATCGTCGCGAGCCCGTCGCCGAGGAAGGCGCGCCCCATGTAGCGGTCGAGGTTCTGGCCGGTCATCGCGCTCACGGCCTTGATGTGCCCCAGATTCTCGGCCACCAGAATGATGGCGATGGGTGCGAGCAGCACCATCGCCTCCGGCTTGAACACGGGGGCGGCGAAATGGGGCATGCCGAACCACGCGGCATTGGCCACGACGGAGAAGTCGATCGGCTTGCCAAGGCCCATGCCGTTGGTCAGCACGGCGTAGAGCACGTACGCGAGCAGCAGCCCCACCAGAATCAACAGACGCTGCACCATGCCGCGCGCGAACACGGCCACCAGACCGACGCACAACACCGTCGCGAGCGCCATCCAGGTATCGAAGTTCGTGGCTGAAACGCCCTTGACCGCCACCGGCGCCAGGTTCAGGCCGATCACCGCCACCACGGCCCCCGTGACGACCGGCGGCATGAGCGCCTCGATCCAGCGCGTGCCCACCGCCATCACGATCAGACCGATGATCGCGTACAGCACACCGCACGCGATGATGCCGCCGAGCGCCACCGGAACATTCATGTTCGGGCCGCTGCCGGCGTACCCGGTCACCGAGATGACCAGGCCGATGAAGGCGAAGCTCGAACCGAGATAGCTCGGCACGCGCCCGCCTACGAGCACGAAGAACAGCAACGTGCCGATACCCGACATGAAGATCGCGAGGTTCGGGTCGAAGCCCATGAGCAGCGGGGCGAGCACTGTCGAGCCGAACATGGCGACGACGTGCTGAACGCCCATGGCGATGGTCTGGGGCCAGGGCAGACGCTCGTCGGGGGCGATCACGCGTCCCGACGCCGTGTCCTGTTGCCGCCACTGCGGGAAGTAACCCTCTGCCATATCGATCCTCTCCTGTGATTGTCGTGTCGTTCTGTGCCGTACGTGCGGTTCGCCCGCCCCGCGCGCGGCCGCGCTGCGGGGTGACGGAAAACTGGGCGAAGTGTACGGAGCGCCCGCACGGAAGGCAAGGCACAAAGCCGCGACGCCGGCGCCGGTGTCAGCGGCGCGCGACGCCCTGGAGAATCTTGTCGGCCAGCGCCGTGTAGTTGCCGTCGAAATGGTGTCCGCCCGGCATCTTCACGACCTGAACGCGCCGGGGATCGAGTCCGGGGCAGTTGCTGTCGTCCTCGTCGGCGCCATAGATGCACATCGCCATGCCGTCGGGCAGGCGTTCGACTTCCGGGCGGATCGGCAGGCCGTTCTGGCTCGACATGACCCAGTTGGTCATGCGGAATTCGAAGTCGGCTTTCTGCCCGAGCCCCATGAGTACGAGCAGCGCCACGCGCTCGCGCCCGCCCGGCGGCAACCGGTTGACCATGAACGGCAGCACGTCGGCGCCTTGCGAATACCCCACGAGGATCACGCGCTTCTTGTTCCAGCGCGTTTGATAGAAGCGCATGAGACGGTCGATGTCGAGCGCCCCCGATGCGGGGGTACGCGCCGACCAGAAATAGCGCAGCGAATCGACGCCCACCACCGGAATGCCGTGCGCCGAGAGCGCGCCCGCCACGTCGCGATCGAGTCCCGCCCAGCCGCCGTCGCCCGACAGGAGAATGGCGAAGGTGTCGGCCAGGTTCGCGTCGGGCTTGCCGGTGGCAGGCACTTCGATCACCGGCAGGTCCGCCACGGCCGCGGGCGGGCGGGCCGTGCCGGCCACGTGATGCGCGTTCAGCCGGCGAAAGGCGTTCTTGTATTGCGTCACCCAGTCGGCGAGCACCGGCGTCGGCGTCGTGCCCGAGGTGTCCATCGCGCCAAGGCTGCCGGCCAGGCCGCCCACGAGCCAGTTCGCATTGGGCGTGCGCGCGGCGAACGCCTGCGCCACGTGGTCGGGGCACCGCGGCGCGCGCGCGTACGGCCCGCCTGCCGGGCCGCCCATCGCCAGCCACGGCGCGCTCATCACCGGAGCGGGCAGCAGCCTCATGGGCGCGCCTCCGGCGGTGTGCGTGACGCCGCGTCCGAAATGCACGCCTTCGCCCTGGCATAGCGGCCGCGACATCGGCAGCACCGGGCAGAAGTCGACGGACAGCGCGCCCG
>NZ_AYXJ01000047.1:0-39945 GCF_000681415.1 Pandoraea sp. E26 | reverse complement strand
TCCCTCCCCCTCCCCCCGTTTCCCCATGCCCACCGTCATCACCCTCGGCCTTGCGCAACTGATCAACTGGGGCGTGAGCTTCTACTTGCCCGGCGCGTTCGCATGGCGCATCGCGCGCGCCTCCGGCTGGCCCCAGACATGGGTCTTCGCCGGTCCGTCGCTGGCCATGCTCGTCATGGCGGCGGTCTCGCCGCTCTCCGGCCGGTGGCTCGATCGTCTGGGCGGGCGCCGGGTGATGTGCGCGGGCACGCTCATCTGCTCGGCGGGCTGCGTCATCCTCTCCACAAGCAACACGCTCGTGCAGTTCTACGCTGCGTGGTGCCTGCTGGGCGCGGGCATGCGACTGTCGCTGTACGACGCGGCGTTTGCGACGCTCGCGTCGATCCATGGCGCGTCCGCGCGACGGCCGATGACGCAGATCACGCTGATGGGCGGACTGGCCACGACCGTGTTCTGGCCGCTGGGCAACTGGCTGGGCGACACATGGGGTTGGCGCACCGGCGTGCTTGTGTATGGCGCGATCGGCCTCGTCGCCTGGACGCTGCTGCGCAGCCTGCCGCCCACCCCGCCGCGCGCATTGGCAGTCCACTCTGCCGAAGGTCCGCGCGCGACGCTGCCCCGGGTCCCGGCGCTGCTCTATGGCGCGATCATGGCGCTCGTTGCCATTCTGTCGTCGGGACTGGCCGCGCATCTGACGGCGCTGCTGGGCGCGCGAGGCCTGCCGGTCGGACTCGCGGCGTTATGGGGCATCGGGCAGGTGTGCGCCCGCACGCTGGAGTGGCTCCAGCCGCGTCAGGCCAGCGCCGTCAAACTCAACGTCGTCGTCGGCTGCGGCCTGCCGCTGTGCTTCGCGCTGGGTCTGGCCGGGCTGTCGTGGGTGGCGGCCGTGGGCGCGTTCATCTTCCTGTATGGCGCACTGAACGGCCTGGCCACGCTGCTGCGCGCGAGCCTGCCGCTGGAGCTCTTCTCGCACGACGCCTACGCGCGGGCGCTGGGCACCCTGCTCACGCCGGCGTTCGCCGTATCGGCTGCGGCGCCATGGGGATATTCGGTGGCGCGCGAGCATTGGGGCGACGCCGCCATCCTGTGGGTCTCGCTCGTCATCGGCCTGCTGATCGCGATTGCGGCGCTGGCGCTGCGGCGTCTCGCGCCGACAGCGCCTGCGCCGCGAACGCGATCCACAACCTGACCCCGGCATCGAGATTCAACCGCGACGCCAGGGAGCCCGAACGATCTCAGGATGCACCGTCCGCCGGCGTCCAGCCGCCACCCAGCGCCCGGTACAACGCAACATGGTTGACGAGCACGCGCTGCTTCACGTCGATGAGTTGCTGTGCCGCATGAAACTCGCTGCGCTGCGCGTCGAGCAGTTCGAGGTAGCTGGCCACTCCGTTCGCATAGCGACGCTCGGCCAGCCGCAGACGCTCCCGCTCACCATCCGACACACGCTTTTGCGCCTGGAACTGTCGCGAAAGCCACTGCCGTGCGGCCAGCGCATCGTCCACCTCGGCGAACGCGGTCTGGATGGCACGCTCGTACGACACCACGGCCATTTCCTTGCGTACGTTAGCCAGGTCCAAGCCCTGGGCGTTGCGCCCGCCCTGGAAGATCGGAACGGTGATCTGCGGCATGAACGACCAGACGCCCGTCCCCGCGCCGAACAGATCGGAGAAACTCGCGCTGGCCGTGCCGATGTCCGTCGTCAACCGGATCGACGGAAAGAACGCCGCGCGCGCCGCGCCGATATTGGCATTGGCGGCACGCAGTTGCGCCTCCGCACGGCGAATGTCCGGACGACGTGCCAGCAGCGACGACGGCAGTCCCGCCGCGACCGGCACGACAAACGCGTCGTCGAGTGTCGCGGCGGCCACCGGTTTCGTGCCGACATCGCCCGTAAGTACCTGCAACGCGCGCACGATCTCGCTGCGCTGACGCTCGCGCTCGGCCACTGCCGCACGCGCGACCTCAACCTGAGTCGCCTCGGTATTCAGTTCCAGATCGTCGACCAGACCGCGCTGCGCACGCAGGCGAATCACGCGAATACCCGCCTCGCGCGCGGCCAGCACGTCGCGCGCATAAGCGATCTGCTCGCTACTCGCGACCAGTCCGATATAAGCCGTGGCCACTTCTGCGACCAGACTCACCTGCGCCGACCGCCGCGCCTCCTCGCTCGACAGGTATTCCTGCAACGCGGCATCGCGCAGACTGCGCACGCGGCCGAAGAAATCGAGTTCGAACGCGCTCACGCCGACGTTCGCGCGCACGTCATTGGCCACATACCCTCGCGGCGTGCTGCTGCCGCCCTCGGGCAGACCGGCCGAGCCGGAGTAGCGCTGACGGGAGAACGCGCCGCCGGCCTGCACGCTCGGCAGCAGGTTGGCCGCCTCGATGCCGTACAGCGCGCGCGCCTCCTGCACGCGCAGCGATGCGAGACGCAGGTCGCGGTTCTGTTCGAGCGCCTTGCGAATGAGCGCCCGCAGACCCGGGTCGGTAAATACCTGCGCCCAGTCCGCATCGGCCGCCAGCGGCTCGGCCAGCGACACGGGCATCTCCTGCCCCGACAGCGCCGCGCCGTAAGTGCTCGGCATGGGCGCGGACGGACGCTCATGGGTCGGCGCCAGCGTGCATCCGCCGAGCAAGGCGAACAGGGCGACGCCGGCGAAGGCGATACCGCGCATGCGGGGACGAAGCTTCGTCATACTTTCCTCTCGACGACGGGTGCATCGGCAGGCGACGCCCCCTGACGGTCGTGACGCGCGTCACGGTCCATGGGCGGCCGGCGCCGCGGGCGAACGAAGCGACCGACCAACAGGAAGAACAAAGGCACGAGGAAGATCGCGAGCACCGTGGCCGTCACGATCCCGCCGAGCACCGCCACACCGATCGCGCGTTGCGCGCCCGACGCCGGCCCCGTGGCGATGGCCAGCGGCACCACGCCAAAGCCGAACGCGAGCGACGTCATCACGATCGGGCGCAAACGCAACCGTGCGGCTTCCACCGCGGCGTCGAGCCATGTCATGCCCTGCCGGGTCAGATCGTTGGCGACCTCCACGATCAGGATCGCGTTCTTCGCCGACAGACCGATCGTCGCGATCAACCCCACCTTGAAGTAGATGTCGTTGGGCATGCCGAGCAGACTTACCGCGCCGAGCGCGCCGATCACCCCGAGCGGCACCACCATGATGACGGCCGCCGGGATCGCCCAGCTCTCGTACAATGCAGCGAGCGCCAGGAACACGACCAGTACCGACAAGGCGAACAGCAACGGCGCCTGCGCGCCGGAGACCCGCTCCTCGAGCGATTGGCCGCTCCACTCGTAGCCGATCCCCTTGGGCAGGTCGGCCATCAGTTGTTCCATACGGGCCATCGCCTCGCCGCTGCTCCTGCCGGGCGCCGCCTCACCCTGAATCGTGAACGACGGATAGCCGTTGTAGCGCTTGAGCTGCAGAGAGCCGAGCTTCCACTTGAGCGAGACGAACGACGAGAGCGGCACCATTTCACCAGCGGCGTTGCGCACACGCAGGTTGCCAACGTCCTCGGGAGACACACGCTGGCGCCCTTCGGCCTGCACGATCACACGACGGTTCTCCGCGCCAAGCATGAAGTCACCCACGTAGTCCGAACCGAACATCGTCGCGAGCGTGGTGTTCACATCGTCCATGCCGACCTTGAGCGCTTCCATCTTGCGGCGATCGATCGCCACGTCGATCTGCGGCACGTCGCCCTGCCCCGCGAAAATCACGTTCCTGAGTACAGGGTCGCGCGCGGCCCTTTGCAGCAAATCGTCGCGGGCGGCGATAAACGTGTCCTTGCCCACGCCGGCGCGGTCCTGCAGTCGCAGGTTGAAGCCGTTGGACGACCCCAGCTCCGGCAGCGCCGGACTGTTCATCGCGATCATCATGCGATCCGGCTGGCCGGTGAATCTCTCGTTGACGCGCTCGACGATGGCATTCACGCCGTCGTGCTTCGAGGTGCGCTCGTGCCAGTCCTTGAGCGTGACGTACAACATGCCGCCGCCGGGACCCGCGCCGAACTCGTTCCAGCCGCCCAGCAGGAAAACGTGCTTGACCGGTTCATGCCGCATCAGGTATTGCTCGATGCGCTTGAGCGCGGTCATCGCCTCGGGCAGCGTGGCGCCCTGCGGCTCCGAGGCCATCACCATGAAGCTGCCCGTGTCCTCTTCCGGAATGAAGGCGGACGGCAGGCGCAGGAACGCGAGCGGCACGGCGATCAGCACGAGCCCGTACACGACCAGCGCGCGCCACGGGCGCCGCAGTGTGTTGCCGACCGTGCGCGTGTAACGCTCGGTGCCCAACGCGAACGTGCGGTTGAACCAGCCGAAGAAGCCGCGCTTGTCGTGGTGGTCGTGCGCGACCGGGCGCAGCAGCGTGGCGCACAACGCCGGCGTGAGCGACAGCGCGAGGAACGCGGAGAAGCCGATCGACACCGCGAGCGTGAGCGCGAACTGACGGTAGATGTTGCCCACCGCGCCCGAGAAGAACGCCATCGGCACGAACACCGTGACGAGTACCACCGTGATCCCGACGATGGCCCCGCTGATCTGCGACATCGCCTTGACGGTGGCCGCATACGGCGAGAGCCCCTCCTCGACCATGATTCGCTCGGTGTTCTCGACCACGACGATGGCATCGTCGACCAGAATGCCGATGGCCAGCACCATGCCGAACATCGTCAGCGTATTGATCGAGTAGCCGAGCCCGAGCAGGACGCCGAAGGTGCCCAGCAAGGCGACGGGTACCACCAGTGTCGGAATCAGCGTGGCGCGCAGGTTCTGCATGAACAGGTACATCACAAGGAAAACCAGCACCACCGCTTCGAGCAGCGTCTTGAGCACCTTCTGGATCGACACCTTCACGAACGAGGCCGTCTCGTAAGGCATCTGGTACGCCACGCCCGCCGGGAACAGGCTCGCCTGCTCGTCCATCACCTTGCGAACCGCCTTCATGACTTCGACGGCGTTCGAGCCGGCGGCGAGCTTGATCCCCATCGCGGTGGCCGGCAGGCCGTCCACGCGCGCCGAGTAGTTGTAGTCCGACGCCCCCAGCTCCACGCGGGCAACGTCGCCCAGCCGGATGGCCGAGCCGTCGGCGCGCACACGCAGCGGAATGTCCGCGAACGCTTCCGGCGTGGAGAGCGTGCTGTCGGAGACGACGTTCGCGTTGATCGGCGCCGACGCCGGCGTCGCGCCTGAGCCGATGTCGCCGATCGTCACCCGGGCGTTGTAGGCGCGCACCTTGGAGACGATGTCGGAGGCCGTGAGGTCGAGCGCCACGAGCCGAGCCGGATCGGGCCAGATACGAATGGCCTTTTCCGTGCCCCAGAACTGCACCTGCCCCACGCCCGGCACGCGCTTGAGCTGGTTCATGACCTGCGAGGCGGCAATCTCGCCCAGGTCGAACTCGCCGATGGCGGGATTGCGCGACGACAGCGTCACGATCATGTGGATGTTGTCAGCCGCGCGCTCGACCTTCACGCCGTAGCGACGCACGACCTCCGGCAGACGCGACTCGACCGTCTTGAGCCGGTTCTGCACCTCCACGGCCGCCAGATCGAGGCTCGTGCCCTGGCGGAAGGTCAGGTTCACCGACGACTCGCCGTTGCCGCTGGTGGCCGACGTATACATGAGGCCGGGCGCACCGTTCATCTGGCGCTCGATGATCGCCGTGACGGAATCCTCGACGACTTTCGCCGATGCACCGGGGTAGCTGCTCCACACGCTGACCATTGGCGGCGCGATATCTGGATATTGCGCGACAGGCAGCGCCCGGATCGCGAGTATGCCGACGAGCGTGATCAGCAGGGAAATCACCCAGGCGAAGACCGGGCGATCGATAAAGAAGCGAGCCATGATTATTGCGTCTCCGCATGGGAGGCCGGTCCGGCGCGCGCGGGCGTCGCCGTTTTGGCGTTGTCCTGCGGTCCGGGGGTATCGACTTTGCCAGCCCTACCCGATTTATCGGACTTATCGGCCTCGGCCGAGGCGACCTCGGGCTTTACCTTGACCTGCATGCCGTCGGAGAACTGCGCAACGTTCTGCACGATCACCTGCTCGCCACCCTTGAGGCCGTCCGTCACCAGCCACTCGCGCCCGTCGATCGCTTCGGCGCGCACCTTCGTGTCGTGAACCCTGCCCTGTGCATCGACCACGCGCACCACGGCGCCGTCGACCGTGCGAGTCAGCGATTCGCGGGGCACGCGCACGACGTTCGGGTTGACCGCCCCCTGCATGCGTACCTGCACGAACGCGCCAGGCAGCAGCACGCCGTCCGGGTTCGGCAACAGCGCGCGCATGGCGATGGTGTCCGTGCCGGGATCGACGGCCAGGTCCGTGAAACGCAGCTTGCCGGGCAATGCGTACTCGCGCCCGTCCGGAAGCGTGACATGCACCTCCGGCGCGGCGGCGTCGTTGCCATGCCGCAGCTTGCCGGCGCGCAGATCGCGCGTCATGGCGTACACCTCGGCGGCCGGCTGCGAGAAGTTCACATAGATGGGATCGATCTGCTCCACACGTGTGAGCAGCGTGGGCGAATCGACGCCGACGAGCGCGCCTTCGGTAACTTCGGCCCGACGCACGCGCCCCGCAATGGGCGACTCGACCTTCGTATAGCCAAGATTGAGCTCCGCCTTGCGCACCTCGGCACGCGCGGCGAGCACTTCGGCGCGCGTACGCGCCTCGGCCGCACGGGACTCGGCGTCCTCGCGTGCGCTGATGGCACGCGCTTCGAGCAGGCCGCGATAGCGCTCCACCTTGTCGCGTGCCGAATCGTGCTCGGCCTGCGCCTTGGCGAGCGCGCCACGCGCGGCGTCGAGCGCCGCCGAGAGCGGTTGCGGGTCGATGCGAAAGAGCACGTCGCCCTTGGCGACCGTCTGCCCTTCCCGGTAACGACGCTCCATGACGACGCCGCCGGCGCGCGCGCGCACATCGGCACTGCGATAGGCTTCCAGACGGCCCGGCTGCAGCGTCGTGAGCGGCTCGGCGCGCCGCTCCACGGTGCGCACCACGGCTTGCTGCGCGACGTCGGCATCGTGCTTGCCACCGCGGTCCGAACAGGCGGCGAGCACGAGCCCACTGACGATCAGGCTGGCGCACGCGCCAGTTCGCATTCCGAAGCGGCTTCGGTAGTCGATTTTCGATGACATGTAATAGCGTTGGATTGACGACATCCGGTCGGCATGTCGAGTCCGCGCTCGGTGCGCGGCGTCGACGAATGGCGAATGCCACCGATGAGGGAAACCGGGGGCCCGCATCGCTCCTTGAGCGCCGTGGGTAGCAGCTGCGCGATGCACGAAGGTCCATGCCCGGAACCTCCGGACCGGGGGATCCGGTCGTCTGCCGCCTCGCCTATGCTGGCGTTTCAATCTGGCGTTTTATTCTGGAGAACGCGATTCTGACGCGAAATTGATGTTAGAAAAAGTTGGAACCCATCTATAAAATGGATAAATGAACTGGACAATTGAACAATTGCGCTACTTTGTGGCGGCGGCGGAGGAAGGATCGATATCGGCTGCCGCGCGACGGCTGGGCAAGGCACAGTCAGCGGTGAGCACGGCGATTTCGTTGCTCGAAGCCGATCTGGGCTTCGAGCTATTCGACCGCAGCCGCCGTAATGCGCGCCTCACCGATCAGGGCGAGGTGATGCTGCTCGAGGCGAAGGAGTTGTTGCGACAGGCCGAGGGCCTGAACCATCGCGCCAATGCCTTGGCCTTTGGCGAACAGCCGCAGCTCTCGCTCGCGCTCGACGAGGCGCTGCCCTATCAGGCCGTGAGCGAGCTGGTGCGCGATCTCGCCTATCAGTTCGCGTATCTGGAACTCACCTTGCTCAATGGCACCTCGACCGAAGTGGCCGAGTATGTGGAGAAGCAACGCGCGGATATCGGCTTTCACGTCGATCGCGGGGCGATTTCCTCGGCGTTGGGCCACAAGTACGTGGGCTCGGCCGTGCAGGGGGTGTTCGTCGCGGGCGATCATCCGCTGGCCTTTCGCGATCAGGTCACGCGCGGCGATCTCGCCAAATATCGGCAGATTCTGATGCAGATGGACGACTTCACGCCGTTGCAGCTGAGTCCGTCCATCTGGCGGGCGGACAGCTCCTACGTGATCGCCAGCATGGTGGTCGACAAGCTCGGCTGGGCGATCCTGCCCATCGACATTGCGGAATACGAGGATCTTCACGAACTTCGCTGCGACGATGTGGGACTGCCGCAATTGCCGGTCCGCATGCTCTGGCGTTTTGGGCGGGAGCCCAACGACGTCATGCGCTGGTGCGAGGCGCGATTCGCCGAATTGTTGCGGGCCAGCTCGCAGGAAATTTGACGCTCAGGGTACGCGGGGTCCGCCGGCCGCCGACGTGCGCAGGCGCACGAGGAAGCGGTCGAGTTGCCCGGCGAACGCCTTGCCGTCGCGCGCGCTGAACGGCGCGGGTCCCCCCGTCTCGATGCCGGCGTTGCGCAATTGCTCCATCATGTCGCGCACCGACAGGCGCTCCCGGATGTTCTCCGGCGTGAACCAGTTGCCGCGCGGATCGAGCGCGTTGGCGCCCTTCTCGATCACCGCGGCGGCCAGCGGTATATCGGCCGTCACGACCAGATCGCCCGTCACCGCCATCTCGACGATGCGTGCATCGGCCACGTCGAATCCCGCCGGCACCTGAACCGCACGGATGAAGGGCGACGGCGGCGTGCGCAGAAACTGGTTGGCGACCAGCGTGACCGGAATTTCCTCGCGCCTGGCGGCGCGAAAGAGAATTTCCTTGATGACGGCAGGACAGGCGTCGGCATCGACGAGGACATGCATGGCGGTGGGCACAATCGAAAACGCACATGATAAGCCAGGGGCACGCGTGCGGCGCACCGCGCCTCTCGCTCAGTCCATCGACAATGCAACCACCGTGGCGTCCAGTCCGGACGGTGCAACTGCTGCGCTTGCCCACGCCACTTGGGACTGTGCAATGCCGCCAACTCGCCGTGCGGATCGTTTTCGTGGCCCACCATGTGGAATGCCAGATCCCCACCCTGCCCGCGTAGCGCCGCCGCGGGCTCCTCGCCTCGGCGCCGTCAGATCGCGGTCATGGCGCGCTTCTCGTCGTCCGTGAGGATCGGGCCGTCGAGCGTGACGCGCGAATGGTCGTCCCGGAACTTCGCGATGATCGGCCTGAGCTCTTCCTTGACGTGCTTGTCGCTGTAGCCGTTGAAAAGATGGCCCAGCAGGCCGCGGCGCAGATCGCTGCTTCCCATGTACCAGTCGGCGATCGGGAACGTCAGGTTCATGTTGTACTTCATCATGATGCCCATGTTGTGATGCGCCGTATGATGACGACGAATCGTGTTGATGAACGGCATGTTGCGCACGAACCAGTTCTCGTGGCAGTGGCAGCAATAATGAAAGGTTTCGTAGATCAAGTACTGCCCCACCATCGTGAGGAACACCATCCAGCCGGCGTTGGCGTTCAGGACGAGTGAAGTCGCATACCCGAGCACGCCGCCCCCCACGCCAAGCGTGGCCAGCACGCGCCACGGAAAGAACACGATCCGGAATTCGCGCGTCGTGTCGATCGTCGACAACTGGTCGGTGAAGTACTGATGGTGCTGCCGCGTGTGCCGGTTGTAGATCTCGCGAAGGCCCCAGACATCCACGCGGCGATGCATCACGAAACGGTGCATGAACCACTCGGCAAAGTTGCCGGCGAGGAACACGGGGATGATCAGGAACCACTCCCACGTCGGCTGGCGCAACTGGCTCACGGCGTACCACACCGCACCGATCGCGACGATATACATCACGACGATGTGCAACAGGCCGTTGTACATCGGGCTGATGTTCGACTTGTACTGCTCCCTGAACTTCAATTGACGCTCGGTAATCATGGTTTGTCTCCGGTGTCCGAATGCTGCGATCCCATCAAATACACAACTAATATGTTAGTTAGCCAAGCACAAATGTCAACAAACTCGTGCGCGGATGTCTTCGGGAAGGGGGGACGCGTCTGGCGGCATTCGGAATGCGCGACGCGTCCGGGCGATCGATGTTTCGGCGGTGCTTCGATGGCGAGCGGGTAACGGCGCCGCAGGCGACGGCAAGCCCTGCGCCCCGCCGACGCCCATGTCGCTGCACGCGCCGACATGGGTGTCGGCGGTACGCGTCGCGTCGGGGCGTCTGCGCTACTTCAGTGCGACACATCCTCCAGCGCGCGGCCCTTGGTTTCGACGCCAAGCACGATCACCGCGAGTGCGGCAATCACGAAGGACACGGCCCCCATCGTGAACACGCCGGTTTGCCCCCAGCTCGGGAGCAGCACGCCGATCGCGAACGGACCTGCCAGCGAGCCAACGCGTCCGATGGACGAGGCGAACCCCGACCCGGTTGCCCGCGTCCGCGTCGGGTACAGTTCCGGTGTGTAGGCGTAGAGAACGGACCACATGCCAAAGAGGAAGAACTGCATCATCAGCCCCGCCGCGATCAACTGCTCGATCGGTGCGCGTGTGCCCGCGGCCTGCCCGTACAGATAGGCGGATACGGCGCTGCCGAGCAGCATCAGTGCGCAGGTGGGTTTTCGTCCCCACTTTTCGAGCAACCATGCCGAGAAGAGGAATCCGGGAATGCCGGCAAGCGAGATGTAGACCGTATAGAGCACGGACTTGGTGATTTCGTATCCCGCTTGCTGGAGCAGCGCGCCCAGCCATGTCGTGAGTCCGTAGTAGCCGAGCAGCGCGAAGAACCACGTGGTCCACAGCATGAAGGTCCGCTTCGCGTAGACGCCGGTCCAGATCTCCGCGAGGAGCGCCTTGCGTCCGGACGACAGACGCGGCGCGGTGGCGGCCATGCTCGGCTCGGGCAACTTGCGGCCGTACGCGCGCTCCACCTTTGCCTCGATGTGGCGCATCACGTCGGCCGCCTCTTTCATCCGCCCGGTATCTTCGAGCCAACGAGGCGACTCCGGAACCATTCTGCGGACGACGAAAACGAAAGCCGCCGGCACGGCCAGGGCGATGAATATGCCGCGCCAGCCGATCACGGGCAGCATGAAGTACGCGAAGGCCCCTGCCGCAATGAAGCCGATCGGCCAGAACCCCTCGAGAATCGCCACGTACTTGCCGCGACTGCGAGCGGGCACGATTTCCGAGACCATCGACAGGCCGATGGGAAACTCCATGCCCATGCCGAAGCCGAGCACCACGCGATAGAGCATCAGTGACTCGACATTGTGGGCGAAGCCGCACATCAGACTGCCCACGCCCCAGAAAATCATGCTCACCTGGAAGATCGGCTTGCGCCCGAACTTGTCCGCCAGCAGCCCGGCTGTGGCCGCCCCCACGAACATCCCCAGAAAGCTCGAGCTGGCGAGTAGCCCCGCCTGTGACGCGGACAGCCCGAACTCCGCCTTGATCGAGCCGAGAACGAACGTCATCAGACCAAGGTCCATCGAATCGAAGAACCACGCCGTGGCGATGATCGAGAAAAGTGTTCGTTGATAACGGGTCATCGGTAGTCGCTCAAGACGCGCGACGACACCAACGCCCAGCCGCGATGCGGCTGCTGACATGTCCATGCTTGTGTCTCCTCCAATGCAGGCTGCTAATGATCAGCTAACATATTAGACTTCGAGGCGCAAAGCGACCGGTGGTCCGGCCGAGTATCGATTGGTGTCTTTGCGCGGCTGACCCGCCACGCCGGCGCCAGGCGCAAGGCCTCGCCCCGGCGTGCTCAGGCAGCCGAGAGCCTCTCCGCCTTCTCGTCTCGAAGCGCTCCTCGCCATGCGTTGTCGATAATTTGCGCATAGCTCGCTTCGATATTCCCGACAGGGAATGCCTTGGCCAGCCGAGTCACGCCAAGCGAGTCGGCCAGCAGATGATCCAGAGATGCCTGTGCAACACCAAAGGCATCGAGGTCGGTGGGAATGCCGAGCCTGCCGACGAGATCGCGCAGCGCGCGTGGCAGCGCGCGAACCGCCTGGTCCTCGTCGGAGGTATCGATGCCGAACAGGCGCGCGACTTCGAGCAACTCGGCGCGCCGGCTGTGCGTGAGTGCGTCGATCACATAGGGCAGGACCACGGCGTTCGTGGCACCGTGCGACTTGTGTGTGAGTGCGGCCACCCCGTAGGCAATGCCGTGTACGGCGTTGAGCCCCGCGCTGCCGTACGACATCGCGGCGTAGACGCTTGCGTAACACATGCCCACCCGCGCCTCGACATCGCCGCCGTTCTCATAGCAGCGCACGAGATATTTCGCGGCCAGGCGGATGGACTCGCGCGCGAAGATCATGGTCAGGCCATTGCGTCCGCTGTAACCGGGGTCGACGCTGCCGGCACGGTCGAAGCGGCTCGAATCGAGCGTGACGAACGATTCGAGCGCGTGAGTCAGCGCGTCGAGGCCGGACTCTGCCGTGACCCTCGGCGGACAGGTGAATGTCAGTTCGGGGTCGATGACGGCAATCACCGGGCGCAGCCGGTTGTCCATGACCGCCGTTTTGATGCCGGTTTCGGGATCGAACAGAATCGTGCCCGGCGTTAGCTCGGAGCCGGTCCCCGCGGTGGTCGGCATCGAGATATGGTCGATGACCGGCGCGTCGGTGGGCACGCCGGCGCCGTAGTCGCGTATCGGTCGCCCCGAGGCCAGTGTCAGGCACAGCGCCTTGGCCAGATCGATGTTGCTGCCGCCACCGAGCGAGACGACGTGATCAGGCAGTTGGGTACCGAGCATGCCGCGAAGTTCGGCGCTCGCGCGATCGCACAGGTCGGTCGTGGGATCAGGCGCCCCCGCGGCGTAGACGTCGACGTGAATCCCGAGACGCGCACACGCAGCCACGTAATCGGATACCCATGGCGTCTTGTGCGCGAAAAACGCGTCGGTGACGAGCACGCCGCGCCGGTAGCCCAGCGTCTGGAGCAAGCGGGGAAGCTTGTGGCGATAGCCCAGTTCGATGACGAGCCGCGATGGCGCGCAGAAATGGATGCAGTCTTCGATTCTCATGAATTCTCCTCGGGTTGAATCGCCGGTCGCGGGGTAGCGCCGTGTGCGCTCAGAAATGCCCGCATCGCCGCGCCGACCTGCTGTGTGTTCTGTGTCAGCAGCGAATGACGCGCGCCGGGTATCACCTGCAACGTGGCGTGGCGCATGCCGGCCTGCATTCGCCGGGCGTGGGCGACGGGACAATCCTCATCGTCGCTGCCATGCACGATCAGCGTTGGCATGGTGACGTGAACCAGATTCGCGAGATGCGAAACCGGTCGCAACGCGCGCCAGGTCCACGCAACGACCTCGGGGTGCGCCGCCTGCGTGAGCCCCAATCGCCGCTCGCGTTGCCGGATCTCGTCGAGAAGGGCGGCCTCGTCGGACGCACCGAACCACGCCACCTCGTCGAGTTGCGCCGTACCGGACATCAGCACCGTGGCCATCGGCGGCGCATGGCGGGCAGCACCACCCGCCAGACGCGTGAGCAACTCGAAAATGACCGACACCCCCATGCTCCAGCCCGCAAGGGCAAAGGGACGATCTCCGACTTCACGCTCGATGACTTCACTCGCCCGCCGTGCGAAGGCGTCCGCGCGGCATTCGTCGGGCGATGCGGGATAGCCCGCGCGACCACGACCGGGCATGTTGGGCAGGATGAACAGGAAGGTATCGCCGAGCGCGGTCGCCAAAGGCGTCCAAGCGTCGCTCGTTCCCTGTATGCCGTGCAAGGCCACCACCGGAAAACCATCGGGATTCCCTACACGTCGAATGTCCATTGCCTGCGTGCCCCACGCCAGTAATATATTAGTTGATTAATAATAGCACATCAGATGACGTGAACAAGTCGCCTTCCCCCCGGGGAAATCCCGGAGGGCATGCAAGGCATTCCAGGGGGAAGACGAGACGCAGGCGGCGCAATATCCGCCCCCTGCGTGGCCGAAATGAAGGCCGAACGCGCGCGATCGCAGGCGGAAACGGCGTCGGAAGCAGGTGATATACAATTAATATTTGTTCTCGGCTTTGACCAAATGGCCACAAGAAAAACGACGCAACGCACAGAAAAATCGGAAGTGATGGCGGCTTCGGGCGCCCGAACGGATGTCATTCCGCGTGGCCGAATGGTCGACATGGCGTACGAGTGGATCGAAGAGGCCATCGTGACGCTGCGGCTCGCACCGGGCTCCACGCTTTCGGAATTGCAGTTGAGCGAAATGACGGGGTTCGGCCGTACGCCGATTCGCGAGGCGATCCAGCGGCTGGCGCGAGAGCATTTGATCGTGGTGTTGCCGCAGCGCGGACTGCTGGTGCCGCCGATGGACGTGGCCAAGCAACTGCGATTGCTCGAGACGCGTCGGGAGGTGGAGCGCCTCATCGCGAGAAGCGCGGCGAAGAAGGCGACCGTCGAGCAGCGCGCACATTTCACGCGCCTCGCCAAGGCCTTCAGGAGCTCGGCGCGAAGCGGCAAGGACGTGGAGTTCGTGCGCGCCGATCGCGAGTTCAACGAACTTTGCCTGGTGGCCGCGCGCAACGAATTCGCCGAAGGCGCCATGCGCCTGATGCATGGTCTGTCGCGCCGCTTCTGGTACTACCACTACAAGGAAGCGGCAGACCTGCCGACCATGGCGCGTTTGCACGCGGAAGTCGCCGAAGCGATTGCGGCCGGCGATGTCAAACGGGCGGGCGAAGGGCTGGACGCCCTGCTGGACAACATCGAAGCCTTCACGCGCGCCACGGTACTCGGCGACCGCGCATAGCGAAGGGGCGTCGGTGCCGGGCATGTCGCGTCGCCTCCCGAGACGCGGACGATTGCTTGGCGCGGGACTCAGTCGCCGGGCAGTGCGGCGGCCAGCCGCGTGACTGCGGCAAGCGCCGCGGCGTCCGATGCAAAATTGGCGAAACCCATCAGCAGGCCGCCCTTGCCGCCCCGCCGTGCCCGCCAGTCGCTCAACGCCTGCACCGCCAGCCCGCGTGCGCGTGCCGCCGCGGCCAGTGCGCTGTCGTTCTCGCCTCGCGCCAGATGCGCCAGCACATGAATCCCGCCGGCCTGCGGTTGCACGAGCAGGCGCTCGCCAAAGGTTTGCGCCAATGCGTCGACGAGATAGCCCCGGCGTTGCGCGTACAGGCTGCGCATCTTGCGCAAGTGCCGGGCAAAGTGTCCCTGTTCCATGAAATCGGCGACCATGCCCTGCAGCAGAATCGCGCCGGGGCCCGGCATGTGGACGACGATATCCCGAAACCTGGCGATCTGCGACCGCGGCACCACAAGATAGGCCAGGCGCAGGCCCGGGAACAGCACCTTGCTGAAGGTGCCCGTATAAAGCACGCGATCGTTCTGATCCAGACTCTTGAGCGCCGGTAGCGGGCGACCGTGGTAGCGGAACTCGCTGTCGTAGTCGTCCTCGATGATCCACGCCCGCGAGTCTTGTGCCCACGCCAGCAGTTCCAGTCGCCGCGGCAACGACAGCGCCACCCCGGTGGGACTCTGGTGCGTTGGCGTCACCACGGCGAAGCGCGCCTTCGGCGCACGCTGCTGCCCTGTCTTTACGTTCAGCCCCTCGTCGTCCACAGGCACCGGCGTCAGCGCCATACCTGCGCGCGTCAGACACTCACGCGCGAACAGGTACCCCGGATCCTCGTACCACCCGGCATCCCCGGGCTCGAGTAGTGCGCGGCATACCAGATCGAGCGCGCCGCGATACCCTGGCGTCACGAAAACCTGCTCCGGGGCGCAAACGATGCCCCGGGAGATGCCGAGGTATCCGGCGATCGCATGCCGGAGCGGCGCGTACCCGGCGGAATCGGGAACGGTCATGGCCGCCGTCTCCAGCGCACGCACGCTTCGCCCGGCCAGACGCGCCCATACCTTGCGCGGAAACGCGTCCAACGCGGGCAACCCGAGTTGAAACGGTGCGACGTCGCCGGATGCCGCCTGCGGCGCCCGCCAGGCATCGGCCCCGGACGGCACCCTCGCACCGGCAATCGCCGGATCGGGCAGGTTCGCGAGCCGCGGTGACACCACCGTCCCCGCCGCGCCGCGCGTCACGAAATACCCCTCGCTCGCCAGCATCTGGTAGGCCGTCTCGACGGTACCGCGTGCAAGGTTCAGGGCGCTGGCGAGACTGCGCACCGACGGCACGCGGTCGCCCGGCCCCAGCATGCCGCTGGCGATGGCCTCCCGATAGCGCCGGTACAGCTGCAGATAGACCGGACCGCTGTGATCCCGACTCGGTTTGAGTTGCTGAAAGTCCATCATCGATGCCCCACTAATATCTTCAATTCTTGGACCTATGGAGTAGGCCATCGAAAGTCTACATTAATGGCTCGACGACAAGGAACATCCCATGACAACCTTTCAATTGCGTCATCTCGACAGCGATCAGGACATTGAGGCCGGCTTCGGCGTGATGCGGGAGCTGCGCCCGCATTTGACCGACGCCGTGACGTTCACCGCCCAGGTACATCGGCAGGCCAGGCAGGGATACCGGATTCTGGCCGCCTGGCAGGACGATCAGGTCAAGGCGCTGGCCGGCTACCGTCTGCAGGAAAACACGATCTACGGACGCTTCCTTTACGTGGACGATCTGGTCACCACTGCCGACGTGCGCAGTCACGGGCTGGGTGCCAGGCTACTGGACGCGCTGCGCGACGAGGCGCGCCGTCACGAATGTGCGCACTTCGTGCTCGACACGGGTCTTGGCAATGCGCTCGCGCAACGCTTCTATTTCCGGCAAGGGCTGTTGGCCATGGGCATGCACTTCCGTCAGGCGCTGTAAGCCCGGCACCGCTCTGTCACCTTCCTTTTTTCCCTTGAGTCTCTCGAATTCCGAGATCTCGCAACATCCGAGCCAATCATGAGTACACCGAAACGCCTGCCATACAACACGCTTTCCGCCGACGCCTATCGCGGCCTGGGCGCCACCAAGACTGCCTTGTTCAAGGGCCCGCTGGGCAAGGAGATGATCGAACTGGTGTGGTTGCGGATATCGCAAATCAACGGCTGCGCGTATTGTCTGGAGATGCACACCAAGGCATTGCGTTCTGCCGGCATGCCGGAGGGCAAGCTGGCCAGCCTCGCCGGATGGCGCGTGAGCGAATACTTCACGGATCGCGAGCGTGCCGCGCTGGCATGGACGGAATCGCTCACGCACGTCGACCAGACCCACGCACCGGACGAGGATTACACGCCGCTCGAAACCTGCTTCAGCGACGTGGAGATTTCCGATCTTACTTTTGCGATTGCCTTGATGAGCGCGTTCAACCGCCTGGCGATCGGCATGCGCCAGTAACCTTTTGCGACAAGCGCCAACTTCATGAAGATCCTGCACATCGACTGCAGCCCGAGAGACGTATCGCACAGCCGCAAGATGTCGGCGGACATCGTGGTGCGTCTTCTCGCGTTCGCCCCCGGGGCAAGCATCATCCGACGCGACCTGGGGCGCGAGCCCGTCCCGCATGCGGACGCCGGTTACGCCAATGCCCTGTCGTCACCTGCGTCGCTCGACGCCGAGCAGGCACTGACCGCGACGCAACTCTCGGAGCAACTGATCCGCGAGGTCGAAGACGCCGACGCGCTCGTCATCGGCACGCCCGTCAACAACTTCACGGTGCCGTCCAATCTGAAGGCGTGGATCGATCAGGTGTTGCGCGTGAGACGCACGATCGGCACCGCGCCCACGGGCGAGAAGATCGGGCTGCTGCAGGACAAGCCGGTATATGTCGGCATCGCATCCGGCGGGGTCTTCACCGGAGAGCATGCGAAGCAGCCCGACTTCCTCACGCCTTACCTGCGCGCGGCATTCGCCTGCATCGGGCTGAAGTCGCTTCGGTTCCTGGCGCTCCAGGGAACCGCGTTTCGCGACGACGAGCAATTGCGCGCCGAGCGAATTGCGCTGGTGGCGTCGCTGGACATGGCGGGAAAGTAACGATGTGAAACCAGCACCGTCGCTCGGCGCTGATTTCCGACGCGACAATGTGTCCTGGTGAATACTGGCCTGCCCAGAGGGATTCGAACCCCCGACCGTCGGCTTAGAAGGCCGAACAACATTGAATTGACCGAGATTGATCGACATCCAAATATCACAAAAATGACTGATTAATTTGAATAAATTATGATTTTTAGATTTTCCCGCATTGATCAACGGTGACCAGAAAGGCTAGAATTTGCCTACACAGCACCTACACAGATCAGCGATGAACAAGGTCAACTTCACCAGTGAACGGGTCGCAAACCTCAGTTCAGAACCCGGGAGGCAGCAAACGCTTCATTGGGATGCAAAGACACCGAGCCTAGGCGTCCGCGTAACGTCGAATGGAGCCAAGTCCTTCATCTTCGAAGGACGCCTCAACGGCAAGACCATTCGAATCACAATCGGCGACACCCGTTCGTGGACAATTTCGAAGGCCCAAACTGAGGCAACGCGCCTCAGGCTTCTAACAGACCAAGGACGCGATCCTCGAGCGGAAAAAGCCGAAGCGCAGGCAGCGGCACGAACTGCCGAGCTACAGGTGAAGAGAGAACGATCGACGGTCTCTCAGGCCTGGGCCGAGTACCTGGAAGCCAGCAAATCGAACTGGGGGGAGCGCCATCTGCGAGACCACATCAATCTGGCGCAGCTTGGCGGGGAAGCCAAGGTTCGCGGGAAAGGCCTAACCAGACCTGGTCCGCTCGCACCGCTGATGCAACTTCGACTGGCGGAGCTCACTCCCGATACAGTTTCGAAATGGCTCGCAACCGAATCAGCGGATCGCCCAACCGGAGCGGAACAGTCCTATAGAAAACTGCGAGCGTTTCTGAGTTGGTGCGATGAGCAACCTGCGTTCGCGAGCATCGCGCATGCGAAGGCATGCTCAGCTCGCGCGGTGAAAGATTCGGTGCCCCGCCCGCAAGTGAAGACGGACTGCCTACAGCGCGAGCAGTTGAAACTCTGGTTCGCCGAAGTACGGAAGATCCCCAATCCGGTCATCTCAGCGTACCTTCAGGCCTTGCTTATTACGGGCGCTCGACGCGAAGAGTTGGCGCAGTTGCAATGGACCGATGTGGATTTTCAATGGGGAAGCCTGTCACTCGCGGACAAAATCGAAGAGGCAGGCAGAGTAATCCCGTTGACGCCATATGTCGCTCAGATGCTTGAACAGTTGCCGCGCATCAACAGGTGGGTCTTTAGCAGCCCAACGGCCGAAGATGGAAGAATTGTCGAGCCGAGAAAAGCTCATATGAAAGCGCTAAACCAAGCCAAGCTGCCGCACATCAGCGTGCACGGCCTGCGTCGGTCCTTCGGGACGCTGTGCGAGTGGATTGAGATGCCCGCTGGCGTGTCCGCCCAGATCATGGGGCACAAGCCTAGTGCCCTAGCCGAGAAGCACTATCGGCGACGCCCCCTGGACATGCTTCGCATGTGGCACCAGAGAATTGAGAGCTGGATGTTAGAACAAGCGAGCATCAGGCTTGAGATTGAAGGTTAGCTGTGTAATTCGAGACCTGGTCTACCAGTCAGCGTCAAATCAGATCTGAGATCGCTTGGACGTCAAGTCATCGAGCGCCGTGTTCGTCCCTTGTCGGTCATTCGATGGCCTGCAGCGAAATGTCCGCTCGTGGCAGGACTAGACGTTGCGCCATTGGATGATCGGGCGACCGCTCGTGCAACGGTACGGTCCGTTGAAGGTCGGGTAAATCGAGTAATTTTTTGGCGATTTAGCCGAGTTGCTCAACTCCATGAAGCGAAGCGTCCGGGAACAGTTGGGTCTCGATCACAGCAGCTCGTGCCGCCGCCACGTCAGCGGCGAACATCACGACTGCCAAATCCTTCACCGCACAAGAGCAGCAGACGTAAAATAGCCGTCTCGTGCGGTCGAGCACCGACTCCCTCCCCTCGGCGAGATTTGCTTCATCGGCGTCGGACAGGGGCGTGTAGCCGAGATATTTGCCGTAGGAGTATTGGTTGTAGGAGGCCTCTTCGTCGTCGAGTATCCGTCCCGGCAAACCTGTGGAGAACGCCTACATCGAGAGCTTCAACGGGCGGTTCCGTGACGAATGTCTGAACGAACACTGGTTCGTCTCGCTGCGTCACGCCAAGCACTTGATTGAATCGTGGCGTATCGAGTACAACACAGAGCGGCCTCACAGCTCTCTCGGCTACCTGACGCCCGAGCAGTTTGCTCGGGTGCATGAAGAACAGAAGTTATTAACCTCGGACTCTAAAAGCGTCTCGGACTAAAACCGGGGGCAGGTCAGATCGCGGTAGATCGCGTCGAGCGACACTAGCAGCCGGTCGAGCGGCTGAAAGTTGACGCCCACGTTGTACAGCCGCGCCTTGTTTCCCGCACCTGCGGCATCGGGGTACGCGCTGCCGGAGACGCCGCCACGCAGCGTCACGGGCTGGAACTTGTAGCTTGCGCCCGCGATCCACAAGCGGCTCGCGTAGAACAAAGGAAGAGTGGCTTTGTTCTATGTCTACGCGCCCAGGCTCTGCAGCTGCAAGCCGGCGCCGTCTCCAGCGCCGCGCCATCGCTGCGGTTGCCCACCACGCGGTTGGCCGCCTTCAGCGCTGCACGGTCCATGACACCCCAGGCCGAGACGCCTTGTCCTGCCTGCCCGGGGTGGCCGAGATCCTGAAACACGGTCAGCAAGCCCGTGCCATTGACCTTCAGCGACGCGTGACGGAAGTGTACGAGGATGGGAACATGTGGCCCGGCGCATACGTAGCAAAACCGACCTTGCGCAATGCATCCCCAATCTCCGGCAAGACTTCCGGGTCATCAATAGTGGCGGGTA
The DNA here is from genome assembly GCF_000681415.1 of Pandoraea sp. E26. NCBI lineage: Bacteria > Pseudomonadati > Pseudomonadota > Betaproteobacteria > Burkholderiales > Burkholderiaceae > Pandoraea > Pandoraea sp. E26. The sequence goes on along the minus strand of NZ_AYXJ01000047.1, from coordinate 19,204 downwards.
CCTTGCACTCCTGACCATCAGCAATCTTCTGCATCGTGCTGCGCAGAATCTTTCCTGACCGGGTCTTCGGCAGGCGATCTACCACCACCGCGCGCTTGAAGTCGGAAACCGGACCAATCTGCTCGCGTACCAGTTGCACCACTTCGCTCACGATGTCTTCGTGCGCGCGCGTCACCCCGGCCTTGAGACACAAGAAGCCCAATGGCACTTGGCCCTTCAGCCCATCAGCCACGCCGATTACCGCACATTCGGCAACGTCTTTGTGGCTGGCCAGCACCTCTTCCATCGCTCCCGTCGACAGACGATGGCCCGCAACATTGATAATGTCATCGGTCCGTGCCATGACATGGACGTAGCCGTCTTCATCGATGAAGCCAGCGTCTCCGGTCTCGTAGTATCCGGGGTATGCGAGAAGGTAGGCTTTCTTGAAGCGCTCGTCCGCATGCCACAGGGTGAGCAGGGCGCCCGGCGGCAACGGCAACTTCACACTCAGTGCTCCAATGTGCCCACGTGGCACCTCGCGCTGCTCGCTGTCCAGTACCCGTACATCCCAACCCGGCATTGGACGCGTTGCCGAACCATACTTGATGGGGAACTGTTCCACACCCAATGGATTGCCGGCTACGGCCCAGCCGGTTTCGGTCTGCCACCAGTGGTCGATCACCGGAACCTTTAAGCTGTCTTCGGCCCACCGCAGGGTGTCGGGATCAGAGCGCTCGCCCGCCAGGAACAAGGCGCGGAAGTGCGACAGATCGTACTTCTTAAGAAGGCTGGCCTCCGGATCCTCGCGCTTGATGGCTCGGAATGCGGTTGGTGCAGTGAAGAGCGTAGTGACCTTGTGCTGTTCAATTACGCGCCAGAAGGTACCCGCGTCAGGCGTACCCACGGGCTTTCCCTCAAAAACCACGGTGGTACAGCCAGCAAGCAACGGTCCATAGACAATGTAGGAGTGACCAACGACCCAACCCACGTCCGACGCTGCCCAATAAACATCGCCCGGCTCTACGTTATAGATATTGGCCATGGTCCAGCGCAGGGCCACGGCATGGCCGCCGTTGTCGCGCACCACCCCCTTGGGCTGCCCAGTGGTACCCGAGGTATAGAGGATGTAGAGTGGATCGGTCGCCTTCACTGGTACGCATTGCGCCGGCTCGGCCACCGCCACCGCCTCGTCCCAGTCGATGTCGCGGCCGTCAATCAGCAGCGCGCGCTCCTGCGGGCGCTGGTAAACAATGACGCACTCCGGCTTGTGGGCGGACTGCTCAATCGCGGCATCCAGCATCGGCTTGTACTTGACGATACGGCTCGGTTCAATGCCGCAGGAAGCAGAAACGATGGCCTTGGGCTTGGCGTCATCAATTCGAGTCGCCAACTCGTTCGGAGCAAAGCCGCCGAATACAACGGAATGCACAGCCCCCAACCGCGCGCAAGCGAGCATCGCAACCAGGGACTGCGGAATCATCGGCATGTACAGCAGTACCCGGTCGCCCTTCTCTACGCCTCGCGACCGGAGGGCGCCGGCAAAGCGCGCGACTTGGTCCTGCAGTTCAGCATAGGTAATGGTCAGTACCGTCTGGGTAACCGGGCTGTCGTAGATGATCGCCGCCTGGGAGCCGCAGCCCGCCTCCACGTGCCGATCCACCGCGTTGTAGCATGTGTTGAGCTCGCCGTCCGTGAACCAGCGGTGAAACGGCGCGTTGCTGCTATCGAGCACCTTGCTCCAAGGCTTGTACCAACTGATGCCCTGTGCCGCTTCATCCCAAAATCCCTCTGGGTTTGCAAGGGAGCGGACGTGTATTGCTTCAAATACGTTTTTTTCTCGAGTAGCCATTGCGCAAACTCACGAATAGTCGGACTCATGAGAAGCAGCGGAGTACGACAGATTAGAGACGTTACCTACTTTGTCTGCTGCAAGGGGAGTTGTGCGCCGTCTACAAACTGCCCCCATTACCGGCGAGATAGTTCTGGAACACCCCATCTCAACACAACAGTCAATAGGTCTCAAAATGATTGAAGCCGCCACCTGCATGGGCAGATGGCGGCCAGGTTGGATGATCAGCCCCCGGCTTGAATTTTCTTCATCATGAGATTGCTCAGGCGCGGGAGTCAACTCAATCACTCCACCGTTCCTTCAACTCGAAGATCGCCAGTCAAATTTCAAAAGAAACCCAGCTTGTTGGCGCTATAGCTCACCAACAGGCACTTGGTTTGCTGATAGTTCGCCAAAGCCATCTTGTGCGTTTCACGGCCGATGCCTGACCGCTTATAGCCACCGAAAGTTGCGTGGGCCGGATAAGCGTGGTAGCAGTTTGTCCACACGCGCCCTGCCTCAATAGCGCGGCCCATCTTATAGGCAGTGGTGCCGTTACGGCTCCACACGCCTGCGCCTAAGCCAAATGCCGTGTCATTGGCGATGGCGATGGCTTCGTCAAGGTCCTTGAAGGTCGTCAGCGCCGCCACGGGGCCGAAGATCTCCTCCTGGAAGATGCGCATCTGGTTGGTTCCTTGCAAGATGGTCGGCTTGATGTAGTAACCATCATCCAGCTCTTGTCCAAGCAGATTGCGTTCTCCACCGATCAGTGCCTTTGCTCCCTCCTGCCTGCCAATTTCGATGTAGCCTAGAATCTTGTCCATCTGCACTTTCGATACCTGAGCACCGACCATGGTGCTCAGGTCCAGTGGATGGCCTGTCTTGATAGCGGCAACACGACTTGTTGCTTTCTCGATAAAACGTTCAGCAATGGATTCCTGGACCAAGATGCGCGATGGACACGTGCACACCTCGCCCTGGTTCAACGCAAACATGGCCAGACCTTCGAGAGCTTTATCGAGGAACTCGTCGTCCTTATCCATGACATCGGCAAAGAAGATGTTGGGACTCTTGCCGCCCAACTCGACAGTTGAGGGAATCAAGTTGTCCGCGGCAGCGTGCAGAATACGTTGACCCACGGGTGTGGAACCGGTGAACGCGATCTTGGCGATACGTGTGCTGGTCGCCAGGGCCTCACCGGCCTCCTTGCCGAAGCCATTCACGATGTTGACCACACCCGGCGGAAGCAGATCACCAATGACCTCCATCAGCACCATGATCGAGGCAGGCGTTTGCTCCGCCGGCTTCATCACGACCGAGCAACCGGCTGCCAGCGCGGGCGCCAGCTTCCATGCAGCCATCAGGAGCGGAAAGTTCCACGGGATGATCTGGCCGACCACACCGATCGGCTCCTGAAAGTGGTAGGCCACGGTGTTTTCGTCGATCTCGGAGATTGCCCCCTCTTCCGCACGCAGGCAACCTGCAAAGTAGCGGAATTGGTCTACTACCAGAGGCAAATCTGCCGCCATGGTTTCGCGCAACGGTTTGCCGTTGTCGATCGTTTCGGCCACCGCCAGCCACTTCAGGTTTTCCTCAATACGATCGGCGATCTTCAGGAGAAGATTGGAGCGTTCCGTGGTGGATGTCTTTCCCCACTTCACCTGTGCCGCATGCGCAGCGTCCAAAGCTCGATTCACGTCTTCGGCATCGGATTGAGCAACCTTGCAGAGTGGCCTTCCGGTAATGGGCGAGATGTTCTCGAAATAACGGCCAGCGGACGGGGCCACCCATTTGCCACCGATATAGTTTTCGTACTGGCTGTTGAAGGGGTGGGCGAGGTCAAGGTTGAAGCGTTTTAGCTCGAAGGGGTCGGCCATCAAATGTCTCTTGGTTGCTTTATGTCCCTGCTGCTTCGCGGGACCATCGGGTGTCTCGCATGATGGCGTTCGCCGCCATGCGCACCTATGCAATTCAACAATCGTGCCAGCACAAAGTCAGATTGCAACTCGTTGATTTTTATAGACTAAAATGCCGCCCAAGCTGCCGATCTGTCTCAATATGAGGCAGGTGTCATAGAGTGATTTTTGTCACTTTCGGTGGCAAGCGATGGGAATGTCGTCCTCACGACCAAGAGCCATACAGAGCGGGGCTTATAGAGAACTGCCGCTGAGCCCTGGCGAGAACATCATCGCAGCATTACGACAACTTTCGTGATCCGTGCCTGTTTTTGCATTCAGGACTCAAATACCGCGGCTACGTCGCAAATGTCGATAAATGGTTTCTCTGCTTATCGAGAGTTGGCGTGCGGCGCGGCTGACATTGCCTCCGCTGGCTTGCAAGGATGAGAGGATCGCGTCGTGCGAAAGCGCTCTCAATTCACTCGGACTCCGCGCGGTCTCGGTGACGAGACTGGAGCCGATTCCAGCGGATTGGTCGCCAGCTTTGGCGCTGGCAGCCGATGCGCGAGCCGCTACCTTAGCTGGTATCGCTGCAGACACGTCCGCCGCTTCGTTGGCCGAGCTGAATTCTGACAGCTTTCGCGCCATGTCGTCAGCGAGATGCCCCCAGCCGACGCGAAGTTCGCCCTCATTCAGCAGCGCACATGCAGTTTGAAGAGTACTGGACAATTGGCGCAGATTGCCTGGCCAGGGGTAGCGGCGCATTGCATCCTGCAAAGTTGACTCTATAGAAACACCCGAAGGCGCATCAAAATCTCGCAGTATTCGAGCAACGAGTTCGTCAAAATCATCCCGCTCGCGCAGTGCCGGCAAATGGACGCTAAAGCCATTGATGCGGTAGAACAAGTCACTTCGGAAGCGGCCCTCTTCCATCGCCAAGTCAAGCGGTTGATGGGTTGCACTTATCAGTGCGAAATCTACTCCGACAGGGCTCCCTCCCAGCGGCGTGACTTTGCGCTCTTGAATTACACGCAACAGTCGCGTCTGCAGCACGAAAGGCATGTCGCCAATTTCATCGAGAAAAAGTGTCCCTCCTTCGGCTTCTCGGATACGCCCTGGCCCACCCTCCTTATGCGCGCCCGTATAGGCGCCGGGTGCATACCCAAACAATTCCGCCTCGATCAGCGATTCGGGGATCGCAGCACAGTTGATGGCCACGAAGGGCTTGCCTCGGCGCGATCCGCATTCGTGGACGGCCCGGGCGAAGACTTCCTTTCCGGCGCCGGACTCGCCTTGAATCAGTAACGGGATGGGCTTATTCAGGATGCGCCTGACTTTCTGGGTTGCCAGGTGCCAGCGGGAGTCACCGGAATCGATAGCAGCCAGAGCATCGGCTTCGTTACTGCGCGCCCCCTGATTTCTTTCTTCGATGGTCGTGGTTGGCAAGCCCCAGTGTGCCTGGAAGGTGCCACGATAGAGGATGCGCAGGTATAGGCGCTGCCTGTTTGGCAGGCGCAAAGATTGAACCTCCGAACTCGGGTTACGCAAAAGGTGATGCAAACGCTCCTGCAGAAAGCCCTCAAGACGCAATGTCTGGAAATCGCAAGTCGTCATCCGAAGCATGCGCATGGCCTCTTGATTGGCCCCAATCAGAATGCCATCTTCCGTCATGACGAGAATGCCTTCGCCGGGCGTGTCTAAGCCCTCGGGACGCGTATGCAAGTGGATGCGCACATGCTGGGGGTAGCTGGCTTTGAGCCAACTGTTCTCGATCAGGCGAGCCGCCATGTTGGCCATGCTCAATGTATGGCTCTGCGAAGCAATCACATTGCCCGAAATGTCGATTACACCGGCGACTTCACCCTGCGCTGAGAAGATCGGTGCGGCCGAGCAGTGCAGAAAGCTGTTTTGCTCTAAGAAATGCTCACCGCCACGCACCCGGATCGGAGTCCGATCGGCGACTGCGGTACCAACCGCATTGGTCCCACGGCTGTCTTCATGCCAGCAGGATCCAGGGCTTAGCGATACACGCTGCGCCCTGTTCAGGAATGCACGGTCACCTTGCGTATGAAGTACAACGCACTGTGCATCGGCCAAGACAACCATGCAGTGGCTGCCTCGAATCTGGCCATAGAGGAAATCCATGACGGGCTTTGCATGGGCGAGCAACTCAGCACTGCGGTGTAGCACCTCATCCAGAGGAGTACCGCTAATCGGATCGGGAATGTGGCAGTTGGCCAGTGGTTGCAAGCCCGCGTAAAGACTGCGCTGCCACGACTGTGCCAAACGTGCATCGAGAACACCCGGCTGACAAACACCGTTTTCTTGCAGGTGGCGGCGCGCCTCCTGCAAGCTGCGAATACTCTGTCCCACTTATGTCTCCTTTGGACGCCGATCGCTCCTATTCCTGGCGACGGGATGCTATGAACCGCAACCTGACTGGCATCCGCGCCCTTAGTCGCCCAATAGTGCAGAGACGCATTCGCCACGGACGATCACCGTCAAATTACCGCGCCGCTGTTTCGGGCTTCTATTTCCGTTCCCAGATAGACCTTCACTGTTGGGCAACCAAGCGGGGGCCGATACCAACTCACCTTAAGACTATTGGGATACCCGAGCGAGGCCAACACGGAACTGGAGCCTGACGGCCGAAGGCTGGCTCAATCCGTAGGGGATTGAGCCAGCAGAACTAAAGCAGGCTGCGTAAGCGCGACCCAACAACTGCGTTGACAATCGCTACCCTGCGGTGTGGCTTCCGCCTTTCCCTAGTTTTGAGATGTTCAAGTCCGTGGGAGAGGGTTGCAATCCATTCTATCGGTGTCGTTCACCAGATCATCAATCTCTTCACCGTGGGTTTCTGGACCAAATAGATATGCAATCAGAGCAAATACAAGAATCACGAATGACCATTGCATGGCTGTCGCCACGCCACCCGGGACAACCGTAGACATGTAAGCAATTATCAGGGGTGCAAAAATTGACGGTACCCGGCCAAGGGCAACACACCACCCGTACGCTGAACCGCGAATTTGTGTTGGAAACAACTCACCGACGTGCGCCATGCCAACCGACCAGGATGCCCCAATCATTCCGAACGTTAGCATGCCCATACCGACATACAACGCGAGCGACTGCGCCGAATAAGCTACCCAAACAGCGACTGCGAGAATAATCAAGGACAGCGCACCCAGCAGCCTTCTTCCAATGCGGTCACCCAGATATCCTGCAAGAATGGAACAAATGAACATTGCCGCGTTAAACAACAGTATTACATCTGTAGCATCCGTCATAGGCAAATGAAATTTCTCTCTCATCATCGTGACTTCATAAAACGCCTGCGCGTAATAAATCGACGTGATAGAGATGTAAACAAATGTTCCAAAGATCATTCTTGAGACAATCTTTTTATTCGACAAACATTGAAAAAATCCAATGTTTTTTATCTTTCCACTTTGAATGCCTTCCTTAACCTCAACATACCTTGGAGATTCATCAAGCTTTATTCGAAGAAAGAATATCAAAATCGCCGGTACGATTGAGAAAAAATACAGAGCCCGCCAGCCGTAAAGCGGAAGCAGTAGCTTTGCCACAAGTGCCGTCAAAATCAGCCCAACGGCATAGCCAGAGAACATCAACGAAATCCCCCATGTTCTCTTCCCCTTCTCCCAGACCTCAATAACATACGGGACACCTACTGTCAGCTCCCCACCTCCCCCAAAGCCAGCCAGAAACCTGCCGATTCCCAAGTGAAAAATGTTCTGAGAAAATCCAGTAACGGCAGTTACAACGCCGTACCCGGCAATAGACAAGCCCAATGACAATCTTCGCCCAAGCCTATCAGCCATCATGCCGAATAAAAAGCTTCCCAATGCGTAACCCAGGATGAACAACGATCCGACAACCCCCAAGGCTTTAATATCACTCCCAAAATCTGCAGCAATCAAAGATAATGTGACTCCAAATATATTGATTGCATAGGCATCAAATAAATACCCAACGGCCGCAGCTATTGTTACCGTGTTTCTTACTCGTTTACAAATCCTTTCACCACCACTCATTTTAGTCTCCTCATCATTGCATTTAAATTATTGCATTCATTTAAGTTCCGTCAATATAAAATCATTATTCAGTCGGATAATTCAATCTTATAAGACGTAAGTTTCGCGAATGATGCATTTATGTCTTCGTTAATCATGCCACCTCCATTTCACCTGGTATTACAGCGATGCAGATCGAAACCTTCCACACGGGCATCAATTCATGGTTTCGGCGCCATCGCCAGAGTTCACACAGACCGCAGACGCTGACGCAGCCGCAGCAGCCCGACCGCACCCAAGCCCGCCGAGCAGGCTGCAACCCCAAACGGGATGGGATAGCCACCCGTCAGGTCGCGCAGCCAGCCACTGGTCCAACTCCCGATGCCTGCCGCGACGAATGCGAAGAAGTAAATCTCGGCAATCCGACGACCTGCCTGGGCGGCAGGAAACAGCTCCCGCACGAGAATCGCGTAGCCTGGCACGTAGCCACCGAAGCCCAATCCAATTAGCACGGCGCCGAGCGTGATCGCAACGGTTCCCTGCGCCATCGCCAGCCAGGTCATGCCGAACGCGAGCAGCATCGACATCGCCAGCAGCACGCGGTAGCGCCCCCATCGGTGCGACAGCGGCCCGGCGGACAGGCGCGAAACGAGCGTCACGCCGAGCATTGCCGACACCAGGGCCGCGGCGGCGGCCGGAGCAAACCCTTTCTCCTCGCCAAAAGCCGTCAGGTGCGCGATTACCATAAAGCTCGCATGGTTGGAGAGAGCCATGCATAGGCCGAGCATGAGGAAACTGTCGCGTGCGGCGGACAGATCCGCTTCGCCCTTGCCGGAAACGCTGGGCGGAAGGACATGCGGCGGGGGCGAGCGCCGGAACGCGAACGCGCATGCCATGAGCGCGAGGCCTGCGCCAAACCCATAAGTCACCAACGTCACCCGCCACCCGACCGTATCCGCACCCCATCGCAACAAGGGCGGCATCGTCAATCCACCCACGCTTTGTCCGCTGGCTGCGATGGCGATCGCCAGTGCTCGATGTTTATCGAACCATTGGCTTACAGCGGCCGTAAGCGGGCTGAAGAACGCGCCCTGGCCAACGCCACCAATCAGCACGCCATAGGCCAGATGCAACGTCAGCAGACTCCGGGCCGAGGCCGCAAGCAGCAGACCCAGACCCGTGGAGATCGCGGCCAGCATCGCGATGCGAAAGAAGCCGAAGCGGTCCAGCATTCGGCCCAGTACCACGCTGCCAATGGCCGCACCGAACATCGCCGAAGTGTGGACCAATGCAATGGTGCTCGCTCCCGTCTCCCAGTGGCGGGCAAGGGGCTTCAGTAGTATGGGAATTGACGTGACCGCACCAAAACTAAGCGACGCGATCACCAGCGTCATGGCCGCAACCCACCAACTGTAGCGGCTGTCGATGGATCGCTCTCCAGTGCGGATCCCAGCAGCGCGGTTTGCGCAACAAGTGGACGGCTCAGCCATGGTGATCAAGGACTAGTGGTCAGCGCACGCGAGCAGCGCAGTGTCCACCAAGATCTTGCCGTTCTCGATGCGCACCGGTGCCACCGCGAGACGCTTCTCCGCAACGCCCATAGGGTCGCCGGTTTCGAGGTCCCACTGCCACAGATGCTTGGAACAGGTCAACACATTGCCATCGGCAAAGCCGAAAGCGAGCCGCTCTTCCAGATGAGGACAAATTGCCGGGCACGCGACGATGCGATCGCCGAGGCGGACCAGGAGAACATCGCGTTCGCCGGCGCGGCATTCCATCATCTCCTCGCCGTCGAATTCCGCGGCGTCGCAGGCCGCTTCCCATTTTTCATTCTGTTGCATCATCGTATCCTTAGCGTGGTTCTTCAATTGATCCGGGTATGCGGCCATTACCGTCTCAGGAAAAGCTGTCATAGCGTATGCTCGTCGGATTCAGGCGAGCTTTGGTAATCAGCATCCGCAGCGTTCCCTGAACCATGGGCGGCGGCCCGGCGACGAATACCGCGCGGTCCTTCCACACGCCTTCCAGGCAACGCGCCGCGACCTCGTGCGCCATGCCCGACTCAAACTGCAGGTTGGCGCCGGCGCCGGCAAGCGCGACACCCGCACTGTCCTGGTCGGAAAGCGCCACGATAATCCTCAGGCTATTCGCAAAACGCGCGGCCGCCGCGGCCAGGCGGTCCAGCACCTCGGGACAGCGCGAGGTCCGCAATCCGCACACGAGATCGAGGCGATGCCGCCCCAGGTGGCCGGAAGCGACGGCCCAGTCGAGTATCGACAAGGCCACCGCCGCGCCTGACCCTCCGACAACCACGGCCAGGTCGCCGTCCTCGTCCGGCCGCACATGCGCCGCACCCAAGGGGCCGAAGACCTGCACGCGCAAACCTGTCGAATCGCGCGAGGACAGCAACGGGGAAAGCGCACCGTCAGCCTTGTTTCGCACGACCAGCGAAAGGCGCGACACATCTTGCCCGTCGTGCGCAGGCGAATAGGCGCGGTAGCCTTCGACGCCTGGCACGGCCACCAGCACAAACTGGCCGGCCAGAAAGCGCATCGGCCTGTCCAGCTCGATATCTACCCAGGTCAGGCCATCGTCGTTCGGAACCGCGCGGGCGAGCACTCCCCCACAGCTTTGGGGCAGCTCGCGCGGATACGTGCGTGGCTCGGGCTTGGTTTCGATGACGCAGGCACCGTGAGTGACCGACTGGCACAACAGGATCTCGCCGGGCCCGCGCAATGCGCGGGCCCCGGGAGCATCCGGCCACAGCGACTCGACGTTTCCGGACACTACCGTGGCACGGCAATCGCCGCAGGTGCCCGTGGCGCAGCCATAAGGGAGACTCACGCCCCCGCGCAGGCCGGCGTGGAGCAGGCGTTCGCCCGGCGCGCACGCGAAGCTGTGGCACTCGCCCGCACTTTGCACTTGGACAATAGCGTCCATCTCAGCTCTCCTAGTTCGCGGCTCAGGCTGCCTGGCTCATGGCACGGGACAGTTTCTGGGCCTCTTCAATCACCACGTCTTCCTGGGCGGCAACCACCCTACGCTCGCCCAAGCGCAGCACGAGTGCGCGCGGATCACAGCCGTACTGCTCGGCAGCGTGCCTGACAGGATTGATGTATCCGCCATAGACATTGGCGTAACCCATGAGCAGCGAGTCGTTGTCGATGACGGGCATTGGCTGCGGGGCCACCTGGCGTGCAAAGACGTCGGCTGCGTCCATGATGCCGAACAGATCGGTCCCTACTTCGTGGCCGGCGCGCTTGAGAGCCGTGACGGCCACTTCGGTCTGGGCATTGCCCGCACCGCCGCCGAAGCCCTTGAGACTGCCGTCAATGTAGGTCGCGCCCTCATCCACGGCGGCAAGGATGTTGCCGATGGCCAGACCCAGGTTGTTGTGGGGATGAAAACCGATCGGAATGCTCACGGCCTGGTGAACCGCGCGAATCCGGGCGGCGACTTCGCTCGGAACAAGATGTCCCTGCGACTCGGCCAGGTTCACATAGTCCGCCCCATAGGCTTCGAGCTTGCGCGCCTGTTCCGCCAACTTCTCGGGGCTGGCCATGCCGGCCGAAACCAGATAGCCGACGGTGAACATGCCAAGATCCTTGGCGCGCCGCAGATGCTGCTCGGTCACGTCGGCCTCGGTGCAATGCGTTGCGATGCGTGCCACGCTCACACCGACCTCTGCCGCCATCTCCAGGTCCGAGAACAATCCGAAGCCCGGCAACATTAGAATGCCGACTTTCGCGCGCTTGGTGACCTTGCATGCGGCCTCAAGCAGTTGACGGTCGGTGGCAGGTGCGCGCCCGACGTGCAGGCAGCTGCCGCCCATTCCGTCGCCATGGCCGACCTCAATGATGTCAACCCCGGCGGCGTCGAGGGCTGCGGCAGTGGCCTGCACGATCTCCGGCGTGAACTGGTGGCGGAAGGTGTGATTGCCGTCACGCAAGGTGACGTCGATGAAGGTAATTTTGGCCATGAAATACTCCTAGTTCAGTGTTGCGCCATAGCGCTCAGCCACGGCCACCGCCGCCGCGTTGATGATGTCCAGATTGCCCGCATAAGTCGGAAGAAAGTCGCCCGCCCCCTCGACCTCAACGCCGATCATGAAGTGATCGCCGCGTCGAAAGGGTTCGACAACGAGACGATAGCCGGGGACGTAGCGCTGGACCTGCTCCACCATGTCCAGCACGGAGTCCTTCACGGCCTGCTCGTCTACATCGTCGTCCACGATGGTGTAGATGGTGTTTCGCATGATCAGAGGAGGATCGGCCGGATTGATTACCACCATGGCCTTGCCGCGCCCGGCGCCGCCCACCTCGGCCAGCGCCTTTTGCGTGGTCAGCGTGAACTCCTCGATGTTTTCCCGCGTACCCGGCCCGATGCTCTTGCTCGCAACCGTCGCGACGATCTCTGCGTACTTTACGTTCGCCACGCGGCTCACGCCGTGCACCATGGGAATGGTTGCCTGCGCCGCGCAGGAAATCAGGTTTACATTCATGGCCTCGAAACTGTCGTTCATGTTCACGCATGGCACGACACTGGGGCCAACTTTCGCAGGCGTGAGGTCGATCGCAAAGATCCCGGCTTCCTTGAAGCGAGGTGCATTGAGCTTGTGGGCGCGTGCAGATGTCGCTTCGAAGACGATGCGAATGTCGCCAGCCTCGAGAACCGCCTCGACCCCGTCGGTTGAAGTTCTGTAACCCAGTTCGCGAGCGCGCGCCAGGCCCTCCGAAGCGGCGTCGATGCCCGCAACCAGGCGCAGGTCAAACAGCGGGTTGTTGCGAATCTTGTACATCAGGTCGGTGCCGATGTTTCCCGAGCCTAGAATGGCAACGGGAATGCGTTTGGAAAGTGTGGTCATCAAATCGCTCCTTCTATTCAGGGTGGTTCTCAGATAGCGTGTCGTTGGTTTCGCGCTCGACAGGTCTTTGGACGACTTACTGCCAGCGCAGCAAATGCTTCTCCAGTCGGGACATGCTGTAGTTGATGGAGGTGGCCAGCGCGGCCAGCACGATCAAAAGCGCCAGCACACCGTTCATGTTGAACGTCGATGCGAGGTAGGAAATCTGCTGCCCCAAGCCATGTTCGGAGGCAATGATTTCGGAGCCGATGACGCCTAGCAGGGCGTAGACCAGGCCCAGCCGCAAGCCGGAGAAGATCACCGGCACCGCATTGGGCAACGTCACCAGCGAGAAGATCTGGCGCGGGCGGGCGTCGAGCGTGGACGTCAGCGTCAGATGGTCCTGGCTCACGCCACGGATGCCGGCCACGGCGCTGGACAGGACAATGAAGAAGGTGAGCGTGAAGCCCATGGCGATCTTCGACGCCAGCCCCAGGCCAAACCACAGGATGAACAGCGGCACGAGGGCAATGCGCGGCATCGAGTTCAGCGCCGACAGGTAGGGCTCGGCGAATTTCTCGACACCCGGGTAGTTGATAAACACCAGCGCGGCCAGCACTGCGGCCACGCTTCCCAGCACGAACGCGGCCAGCGTTCCCCCCAGCGACCACGCCAGCTCCCGCCACAGCGCTGTGCTGCCGAGGAAGCCGTCGAACAGGAACATCACAATGCCGCGCGGGCTGCCGAAGAAGGTTTGATCGACCCAGCCTTGCACCACGGCAAACTGCCACAGGCCGAGAAAAATCGCCAGGAACACCAGGTGCGTGGCCATCATGCCCAACGAAAGCCTCTGGGTTTTTGCGTAATTTGGCATCACTGGCCCTCCAATCGCCTTCCAGCTTTTCCCAGATGTGGGCATAGATCTTGTGGTACTCCGCGCTCTTTTGCAGCTCTCGCACCGAGCGCGGCCGCGGCAGCGAAATAAGCGTGTCGGACACAATCCGCCCGGGGCGGCCACTCATCACGATGACGCGGTCCGAGACCGCAATTGCTTCGCCGATGTCGTGTGTGATGAACACCACCGTGCGGCGCTCGGCCTGCCAGAGATCGACCAGCAGTTCTTCGAGCTGGAGCTTGGTCTGAGCATCCAGCGCGCCGAAAGGCTCATCCATCAGCAACACACTGGAATCGAGCGCGAAAGTTCGGGCCAGCGCGCAGCGCTGGCGCATGCCGTGTGACAGCTGCTTGGGATAGGATTTCTCGAAACCTGCCAGTCCCACCCGCGTCATCAGCTTGATGGCGCGTTCCTCGCATTGCTGCTTGGGCACGCCGCGCACTTCCATGCCGAAACTGGCATTGCCCAGGGCATCACGCCAGGGCAGCATGCAGTCACGCGCCAGCATGTAGGCCACATCGTGCGAGCCCAGCCGGGGCGGTTGCTGCAGCAGCTTGATATCGCCCTGGTACGGGCCGTTGACCAGGCCCGCCAGCAGATTCAGCACCGTGGTCTTACCGCAACCGCTAGGACCCACGATGGGCGCGAACTGACCATGCGGGATGGACAGCGAAATCTTGTCGAGCACCGGGCGGCCCGGTTGGAACTCGAGCCTCAGTCCGTCGATAGAAATTGCGGCCAGCTCGGCGGAGTTCGCCGGACTAGGGCTAGCGGGCTCGGCGTATGCGCTCTTGTACGCAAGGGTCGCAATATTGCTCATCGCAGCACCAGCTTGGAAATGTCGGCCGGTTTGTCGAGTTGGCCGGTGCGCACCATATAGTCGCTAGCCGCTTGCACGCCCTTGGGATCGATCTCGTAGTAGAGATTCGGGAGCGTGTTGCGCAGCATGGTCGCGATCAGCGCCCCGGACTGGGGATGGTCCATCTTGAAGTGTTTTGCAGTGATGCGCTGCAACTCATCGAAGTTGGAACTGGTATGCACGAATGTCTCAGCGTCCTTGAGCGCGCTGCGCAGCGCTTCGATCACCTTGGGGTTCTTCTCCGCATACTCCGCTCGCACCACCATGGGCACATAAGCGCCAGCCAGATGCGTCAACTCCTTGGGGCCATCTCCCCGGGGAAACCACAGGCTGATGTGACAGGTTTTCAGGACTTCGCAGAGTGCGCCCAGGGGTTCGAAGCTGACGGTGGCGTCGATCTGCTTGTCCACGAGCCCGGCGTAAGCCGTGTACGCCCCCCCCACAGCGACAATGGTCACATCGCTGTCCTTCATGCCGGCGGCGGCAAGCATGCTTCGCAGGATGTATTCGGGACCGGAGCCACGGGTTGTGACGCCGACTTTCTTGCCCTTCAAGTCATGCATCAGCGCCGGGAAGCTTTTTTTCTGGTTAGGGCCGGACGATATCTGATCAGTTACCGCGAACACATAGGGACCGTTGCGCGAGATGTTGGCGATCAGACGCACCTGCGTTCCCTTGGCGGCCAGTTGCAAGGCCGCCTCCACCGCCGGCGTGGCGACATCGATACCGTTGGAGAGCATGGATTGCAGCCCCGCCACAGAAGACGGGATGGTACTGAGCACGCAGTTGATG
Source organism: Pandoraea sp. E26 (assembly GCF_000681415.1). Classification (NCBI taxonomy): domain Bacteria; kingdom Pseudomonadati; phylum Pseudomonadota; class Betaproteobacteria; order Burkholderiales; family Burkholderiaceae; genus Pandoraea; species Pandoraea sp. E26. The sequence continues at coordinate 4,070 of NZ_AYXJ01000047.1, read as the reverse complement.
CCTTGCTTGGCGCAATAGCCACGCTCGGTGGCGACTATGGCCAGCAGGCTGATGACGCCAGGGTACTTCTGTATGCGAATCGTCTCGCCGCTAACAGACGCGGCCTGCGCCATCACGACCGAGCTCGCGAACGTTCCGAGCGCAAGCAGCGCGCGACTTAGAAACTTAAGTTCGGTCATGTCTCCTCCAATGGAGCGAATGTTGATCGGCGATGGAACGGCGTGAGCCATGTGCTGGCTTCTTGTAGTTTCCGACGCCGGCTAGGCTACCGTCACACGGGGATGTGCATGCCGGGTCCAAGCTCTCGCGTTTCGAGATGCACCACGCGCTCGACGAGGCGTGGCACATCACCGCTCAAGTCAATCACATCGGAATACTGCCCCGCGGCAAAAAGCTTTGAATTCCCCTCGGAATCCGTGTGGATAAGCAGGACGCTGGAGTGCGCTTTTGCCTGGCCGTCATCCTGCTGGTCGACCGAATAAACACTCACGTGTCGTTTGAAGCGCCCTTTCATGCGCACATGCTGGGGCAGCATCGCAAACAGGTCCTGCATTCCGGTGCGCCCGTGGTCCAGCCAAGTCATCTCCTTGCCGAGTTCCGGGCTGTAGGCCTTGATAGCGTAGCGAAAGCTCTCGCCACAGTGGCGCAGGAAGCCCTTGAAGTCCTCGGCGTCCAGCTTGAGTGCCGAGGTGTAAATCAGGCGGTGGATGTTTTCATTACTCATTTTGATCGTTTCCATTCAAGCCACCTCCATTTCCGCTTCACGGCGCGCGGCCTTGTTGAGCGGGTTGGCGGCGCTAGTGCCCATATACTCGCCCCAGACGCGGTAATAGGCGCGCATGATTTCGTCGTCCTGGGACATCAGGTCTTCGTGGCGCGCAATGATCCCGTAGCGCGACGCGCCATGGCGGTTGGTTCGCTCGACGGCCTCGACAAAGATCACGTCTTCCGCCAGATTGCGCCCGAACGGGCCCCAGAATTGGTTGTGATGCTCCTGCCTTTGCGCGCGGTCCGAGGACGATTCGCCTTTGATGCCCAGGCCGCGTTGCTCCAGCAGGGTGACGCCCGGCGCGATCGGAATGCTGGTGTCGATGCGGACAGTGGTCGCCCGGATGATGACGGTCGTGTTGGGGAACAGGTCGACGACGCGGAACTCACCGGGCGAGAGTCCGGGCAGTGTCAGGTCCTGGCGTCCTTCCCAACCCTTGTACTTGTCGTACTCGACCTTCAGCGGGTCGAGCGATCCGTGCCCATGAGGATCGATCTTCCACTTGCGCTCGTGGTAGCCGCCCGCTGCAACACTGGTGGTCCGGTTCACCACATGGCCCCACTCGTGGTAAAGCTCCATGTTGGTCTCGTGCCACTGCTTCCAGTTGGCCTGCATCAGCACGCGGTGAAAATGGAACACCTCCATCGGCTGCGTCCCCATGGGTTCGATCAAGTCGTCCAGGGCGTTGCCGGCGTAGCTGTCGAACTCCTCCGCGTCGTCGTCGAGATTGATGAAAATCAGCCCTAGCTTCTCGGCTGTGCGTACGCTGCGCAGTCCGCAATCGTCCTTGGTCAGTTTGCACTGCTTGTAGCCGTCCTCACGGGTGATCTCGATGCAGCGGCCCTTGGTATCGTAAGACCAGAGATGGAAGAAGCAGGTGAAGTACTTGGAGTTGCCACGCGGTTCCGTCACCAGCTGGGCGCCGCGGTGCGAGCAGGCGTTGAGGAAGGAGCGCACGGTGCCATCAGGCCCGCGCACGACAACAACAGGAATGCCGGCATGTTCCAGCGTACGAAAGTCGCCGGGCAATGGAAGTTCGCTCTCGTGGCAGGCGAACTTCCAGGTGCGGGCGAAGATCTTCTCGCGCTCCAGGGCAAACACATCGGGATCCGTATAGATCCGGGAGTTGACGTAGTGATCCTCGGGAAGACGAGGCAGGTCTACCCACTGGGTGGCATTGCGTGTCATAGGGTCTCTTTGTGTCAGGTTGGGTCCAAGTCATGCTGCGGCCAGGTTGGTCGGGGTTTGGAAGGCGGCGACACGCACACTCCCATTGCTGGTTTCTAAGCGTGCTCGCACGGCAAAGCCCGTTCTCAAATAGTGCATCACGACTTCGTTTAATGCAATGATAGTTTCGTTAAACGGCATAAGTGTTTACACCAACACCATGGAGGGCTCCTCGGTCGAGAGTGCTCCTGGCGCCCCGCAGCAGCTCGAGATTAGCGTTTTGTCAGGCAGCGCAGGGCATGCCGTCATCGGACCACATAGGATCTAGCGGACGGCGGGTGTGCAGCCATGACAAGCTCCGAAAGCAGCAGCGCCAAAGCGCGATGAGTCCAAGCACCGGCTCGGAAGGAGCCACCCAGCAGCCCGCCCTTGATCGCCGCATCAACACGAATAGCACCTATATATTCTTTATTTTCGATATGAGAAATAATATCGTTTCATAACGAAATCACATTTTCACTAAAGGCGCCGCCGCGGGCCTATGTCAGCGAAGACCGACTCGACACCTTCGAGCCGCCCGCGCGCCCGGCCCACGCAGGCAACCGGCTGCCACTCCGAGCACGGAAACGGCTCCGCGCAAAAGCCCCCTCACTCTCTCCTGGTCATGCTTCCGGACCGCTTGCATCCAGATAGTGACTCGATACAATGAGATACTTATTGTGAAATGTTCATCGAAGGTTTCTTCCGAAGCCTCTTCGTAACGTGCCGAAAAATACACTCAACTCGAAAGTTAAACAGCCGTCGCTTCATGCCAAAGGTGATGAGGGTGCAGCCGTGACGGGCTCACTCGCGCGCGGGCTCCAAGTCCTTGACGTACTCAGGCAGGCAAACGGATACATGTCGTTGTCGGACATTGCTGCCGAGACGGGCCTTGACGCGAGCACTGCACACCGACTCCTGCAAACGCTGGTGGAGCACGGCTACGCCGTCCGCGAAGAAATTCAGAAGCGCTATCTGCCAGGGCCGTTGGCGCTATCCCCCCTATCACTGTTTCACCCGCTCACTCAATTGCGACGGGAATCGGCGCTGACTCTCTCTTCGTGTCAGAGAGCCGCTGGGGGGGCCACGGTGGCACTTGTGCTGTTCATAGGCAGCGAGCGGCTACTAGTGGACTTCGTTCAAGGCACCCAGTCGCTTTCTCCCTACTACGACACTTGGCTCAAGAGTCCATTGCACGCGTCTGCCTCTGGAAAGCTCCTACTTGCATGGATGACTGCGGAGCAACGTGAGCGGTTGCTCGGTCCCGGCCCGTATGAGGCACACTCATCGAGAACGATCACAGAGCCGGCAGTCCTCGCACAAGAACTCAATTTGGTTCGCATGCAAGGCTACGCCGTGGCACGCGATGACTATTACGAAGGATTGGTGGCCCTTGGCGTGCCCCTGATTCACCAGAAAGAATTACAGCCGCTCGGTGGACTTATTGTGACCGCGCCCAGTGATGCTGTAGCAGCCGAGGCCGAAGAAGCTATTTGCGCGCAACTAAAGGCAGCATCGAAGCTCTTGATGAACGGTGCTCCATCATTGCAGATTTTCAGGCAGTGGGCTGGTCGCGGGGCCACCCGCCGGCATCTGGTCAATACAAGCTTGGCATAGCCCCAACGGGCACTCGGTCGCCAACAGCGACCTTCGACGTCATCCTGTAGTGGCCAACCCATCCCGGACACTGCGTTAAGTTTTTCTTCTGCTACGGCAGGAGCTATCCCGCCATTGAACTGATGCGGTCGTATCCAGTTGTACCGCTGCATCAGGTTGATCTGCAATGAGAAATCTGGACCACCTGGAACGTTAGTTTTTCGGCAAACTTTACCCTTAGAAGAAGGAGGAGTTTGCTATGAAACGCAAGCGCTTTTCAGTCGAGCGGATTGTGGCGGTACTGAAGCAGGCCGAGTTGGGTATGCCGGTGGCCGATCTCATCCGTCACGTCGGTATTTCGGAGCAGACGTTTTATCGCTGGAAGAAGCAATACGCCGGTATGCAGTCAGATCAGGTACGTGATCTCAAACAGTTGCAAGACGAGAACGCACGCCTCAAGAGGCTAGTGGCCGAGCTAGGCCTGGACAAGGCCATTCTG
>NZ_AYXJ01000046.1:0-9025 GCF_000681415.1 Pandoraea sp. E26 | reverse complement strand
AGCCTCAATAAATTTAAAGCTAATCTGCCGAAGCAGACGCACTATTCATCGAGTGCCCACACTTATCGGTTGTTCAATTTTTAAAGATCAATCGCATCACACTTCGCTTCGTCGCCAACTTACCGCGCCGTCGCTTCGTTTTCTGCGTCGCTGCATCAGCAGCAGAGAAGTGAGATTATGTCGCAGCTTCTCGTCGTCGTCAACAGTTTTTTTCGCTTTCTTCGCTCGCCGCCGTAGCGACTCGCCTGCTCGAAAACCACCAACCACCGGGCTTTCCAGCCCGTCACCCCAACCGCTTCGCCGCTTTCGCTGCGTCGCCGTCGTTGCGAGAGACGAGATATTAGTCACGTTCGCCCAACCGCGCAAGCCCTTTGTGAAACTATTTTTACGGAGCGGGTGCGTTTCTCTTCGCCTCGGCCCCTCCTCGTCCTTCAGAAGTCGGCAACGGGACGCCGTGAGCGCCTGCGGCCTCATATATATAGAGAGAGAGAAGCCGAAGAGGGGAGACATCGCAATTGGCATAACGCAACGCGACGTTCAGCGCCGCTCTCGTCACTTCACGCACCAGAGGCCCTCCCCACCCCCGCCGAATCCTGGGCGGCGACGGCAACGCCTCAGGCTGGCTCGCGACGATGCCGTCCGATTCCTCCGTGATACAACGCAGGGGACGTCATGCCAAGTTTGTGGGCCATGATGACGAGATCGGCGAACGAGCGCGCTTCCATCTTGCGCATCGCATTGCCGCGGTGAATCTTCACTGTGACTTCGCTGATCCCAAGCTCGTCGGCGATGTGCTTGTTCATCCGCCCGGCCGCCACGAGCGCCATCACCTCGCGCTCCCGTTGCGAGAGTCGCTGCGCGCGCTCGGCAACATCACCACTGATCTTCTCGATCGCCAGCCGCTGACGGTCTCGCGCCAGGCCCGCTCCGACCGCGTCGAGCAATCCGCCCTCGGTCAGCGGCGGCGTAAGAAAGTCGACCGCCCCGGCCTTCATGCCCGACACACTCATTGTCACGTCCGCATGACTGGCGACGAGCACCACCGGAATCGGATCGCGCAATGCCGCAAGCTCGTGCTGGAACGCCAACCCGCCGCCAGGCACATCGAGATCGGCCGACAACACAAGACACGCCGGACCTGTGGCCCGCGCGTGCGCGAGAAACGCAGCGGCGCTCTCGAAGCCCAGTATCGCCAGGCCCGCCGACGCGAGTTGCGCGCAAAGCGTATCGTTGCGCGTCCGGTCGCTATCAACGACATAGACGCTCGGGGTATCGCAGTCCGAAAGCCGGTTCATGCAGGGCGGCAGAGTCAAGGGGAATGCTGCTGAGTATACGTTAGTCACGTGCTTCTTAAACGAATCAAAAAGCACGAACGTGCTGCCGATTTCGGTGGATAGCCGGCCGTGAAGCCCCGTCGGCAAAGGCGCCGGTCGTGCTAATACGAAGAGACGATGGAAGCTGTCACATCGGCGGCATACGCTCTCGGATGGTCGTGTGCGGTGCCGTTACGACCCATTCCAGCCTTCCCTCCGGAGTCTTCCATGTCGAATCCCAAGCTCGAAGTCCTTACCCCCCAGAACTGCCAGCTCATCTTCATCGACCATCAACCGCAGATGGCATTCGGTGTTCAGTCGATGGATCGCCAGGCGCTCAAGAACAACACCGTCGGGCTGGCCAAGGCTGCCCGCATCTTTAATATTCCGACGACGATCACCACGGTGGAAACCGAATCGTTTTCGGGTTTCACGTATCCCGAACTGCTCGACGTCTTCCCGAACCAGAAGCTGCTCGAGCGCACCTCGATGAACTCGTGGGACGACCAGAAAGTGCGCGACGCGCTCGCCGCCAATGGTCGCAAGAAGGTGGTGGTCTCGGGCCTGTGGACCGAAGTGTGCAACACGACCTTCGCGCTGTGCGCGATGCTCGAGGGGGGCTACGAGATCTACATGGTGGCCGACGCCTCGGGCGGCACCTCGCGTGAAGCCCACGACTACGCCATGCAGCGCATGGTCCAGGCCGGCGTGGTGCCTGTGACGTGGCAGCAGGTCCTGCTTGAGTGGCAGCGCGACTGGGCGCATCGCGACACGTACGATGCCGTGATGAAGCTCGTGAAGGAGCACTCCGGCGCGTATGGCATGGGCGTGGACTATGCCTATACGATGGTGCACAAGGCGCCGCAGCGCACCGAAACGCCGCACGAAGCCATCGCCGCGGTTCCCGCTCGCTGACAGGAGTCCAGCCATGCCCGCCCCCACGCCCGATCTCATTCTGGTCAACGGCAAGTTCTCCACGCTCGACCGTGCCAATCCGCAGGCCGACGCCGTCGCCATTGCCGGCGGCACGTTCACCGCGGTCGGCACGCGCGAAGACGTGATGCGACTGGCCAGCGCCGATACGCCGATCATCGACCTGCAGGGCCGCCGCGTCATCCCCGGCCTGATCGACAGCCACATGCACATCATTCGCGGTGGCCTCAACTACAACATGGAGTTGCGCTGGGACGGCGTACGCTCGCTGGCCGACGCCATGCGCATGTTGAAGGATCAGGTCGACCGGACGCCTGCGCCGCAATGGGTCCGCGTGGTGGGCGGCTTTACCGAACATCAGTTCGTCGAGAAGCGGCTGCCGACCATCGACGAACTGAACGCCGTCGCGCCGGACACGCCGGTGTTCATCCTCCACCTGTACGACCGCGCGATCCTCAACGGCGCGGCGCTGCGCACGGTGGGCTATACCAAGGACACTCCCAACCCGCCGGGCGGGGAGATCGTGCGGGATGCGTCGGGCAACCCGACCGGGCTGCTGCTTGCCAAGCCCAATGCGACCATCCTGTACGCCACGCTAGCGAAGGGTCCGAAGCTGCCGCCGGAGTATCAGAAGAACTCCACGCGCCACTTCATGCGCGAAGTCAACCGGCTTGGCGTGACCGGCGTCATCGATGCGGGCGGCGGATTCCAGAACTACCCCGAGGATTACGAGATCATCGAGGCCCTTCACCGGGAAGATCAGTTGACGGTGCGTCTCGCGTACAACCTCTTCACACAGAAGCCCAAGGCGGAGCTCGCCGACTTCAGCAGTTGGGTGAAGCAGGTGAGCCCGGGCCAGGGGGACGACCTGTACCGTCACAACGGCGCGGGCGAGATGCTGGTGTATACCGCGGCCGACTTCGAGGATTTCCGCGTGGAGCGTCCCGAAATGCCGCCGTCGATGGAGGACGATCTGGAGCCGGTGGTACGCCTGCTCGCGGAGAATCGCTGGCCATGGCGCCTGCATGCGACCTACGACCAGACCATCTCGCGCGCGCTGGACGTCTACGAGAAGGTTGCGAAAGACGTGCCATTCGACGGCCTGCACTGGTTCTTCGATCACGCCGAGACAATCAGCGATCGCAACATCGACCGGATCGCGGCGCTTGGTGGCGGCATCGCCGTGCAGCATCGCATGGCATACCAGGGTGAATACTTCGTGGAGCGATACGGCGCGCGGGCGGCCGAGGCAACGCCACCGATCCGCCGCATGCTCGAGCGAGGCGTGAAGGTGGGCGCGGGCACGGACGCCACGCGCGTCGCCTCGTACAACCCGTGGGTGTCGCTCTACTGGCTGGTCACGGGCAAGACGGTCGGCGGATTGCGCATGTACGCGCCGCACAATCTGCTCGATCGCGACGAGGCACTGCGCCTCTGGACCGAGGCCAACACGTGGTTCTCGTCGGAAGTGGGCAAGAAGGGGCAGATCAAGATCGGGCAACTGGCCGATCTCGCCGTGCTCTCGGCCGACTACTTCAGCGTTCCCGAAGACGATATCCAGGACATCACGTCGGTGCTCACGATACTGGGTGGCAAGGTCGTGTACGGCGATGGCGACTTCAGCCGTCATGCGCCAGCACTCCCCCCGGCGATGCCGGACTGGTCGCCGGCGCGGCACGGCGTGGGCTATCAGCCGCGCGGGCCGCAAGCGCTCAATGTCAGCGTGCGCTGTGGCTGCGCGAGTTCCTGCGGCGTGCACGGTCACGCGCATGCGAAGGCCTGGGGTGCCAACGTACCGGCGTCGGACGAGAGCGGCTTCTGGGGCGCCCTCGGCTGCTCCTGCTGGGCCTTCTGATTCCACCGACGTCATCCGAGGTGTGTCATGGCCACATTGCAACCGTCTTCCGATCCTTCGCCGCCCGTGGCGCGCGGCGCTCTCTCGCTGCCGGGCTGGGTCAGCTGGCTGGCGCTGTTGCTGCTGTGCAGCGCCTATCTACAGGGCGGCATCGACAAGGCGCTGGATTTTCGCGGCGCCATCGCCGAGATGCAGCACTTCGGCCTGTCGCCTGCCGCGCCGATGGCGGTCGCGGTCATCGTGCTCGAGATCGGTGCGTCGCTGATGATCCTGACAGGCAAGGGGCGATGGCTGGGTGCGTTGGCGCTGGCGGCCTTCACGCTGGCGGCGACATTCCTTGCCAATCGTTTCTGGGATGCACCGCCCGAGGCGCGCCAGATGATTGCCAACGGATTCTTCGAGCATCTCGGATTGGTCGGCGGCTTCATTGCCGTGGCCTGGTACGACCTCGGCATCCACGCTTCGCGGAGATCCTGATGAAGCTCTATCTCGTTTCGCTCGCCGTCGGTATTCTCGTCGGCGTCATTTACGGTGGCCTCGGTGTACGCTCGCCGGCGCCGCCCGCCGTCGCGCTGATCGGCCTGCTCGGCATGCTCATCGGCGAGCAGGTGGTGCCGCCGGTGAAGCGTTTGCTCGCGGGCGAGCCTGTCAATCTCGTGTGGTTCCATCGCGAATGCGTGCCGAAGATCACCGGCCTGCCGGCCCCCGTGGCGAAGACGCCGACACAAGACGGCAAATCGGAGACGCCGCAGGCTTGAGGCTGCGGCGTCTCCGGAAGTTACCGAGGGCCGAACGTTTCGGTGTAAAAGGGCAATGGGAGACCGCCGGGTGGGTGCTGAATGGCCGATTGGTGGTCGGTCAATGCCCCATCGACACCGGATCAACGCCCGATCTCATACTCCCGCAGCAGGCGGCAAACACGCCCCTTATCGACCTCCGGGATGCGGTCCATGCCCACGTACGGCCAGAACTCCTCGACGGCGGCGCGACCTTCGACGCCGTCGGCGAGCAGGCAACCGAGCGCGTCCGCGCGCCGGCGCTCCGGCAACAGATCGAGCGAAAGCACCAACGCGTCCATTACGCGCTGCTTACGGCTGCCTTTGAAAAAGCGCTCGCCCACGTCGTGGACGAAGCGCGACCACATTCCGGAGGGCGCGCCATTGCCGGCGGCCGCGCTCCACTGATCGCGCAGGACCCGATCGCGCCGCAATGGCTCTCTGAAGAAGGCGAAGTCGTCGGCAGGCCCGCGATCGGCCGGCGACTGCGCGTGGCACACCGATACGTCGGGCGGCGCGGATACGGTGCGGGTCATGGTTGGCGTGAGTGGCTGCATCATCAATCTCCTCAGGTGATGGGAGATCGCATCCTGCCATCCCGGCGTCCCCGTGCTTTGCCAACGCATCGGCGGGCTTGTCATTCCGGCAATACGTCGATCGACAGCCACCTGTCATCCCGAACCGGCATCACCGCCATCGGCCCGAAATTGCCCTTCCGATGCCACATCGCCCCGCCGCCTTGCACGAAGACGGCGCGGCAACAACCTGCTTAAGCCGACGCGTTCACGACAATTCGTCAAAGCGTATGCTCAACCCTATCTTTCTTGCGGCAGCGCGCACATCCCGCTTTGCCCTCGACGCGACGACGACCGAGCCCGGGGCCGCCTCGGCAATCGCCTTGATGTGAATGCCCTTGATATCCTGTGAAAGGCATCGGCCCAACGCAAGCGTCCGAGCCCCCATGTAGAGGCCGCTCAAGGTGACAAGATGTCGCAACGACATCCCCGGCTCGCCGAATTCCAGCCTCACCTCCTCTAGCCGGTGCGGTGTTCCGTCAAGCTTCAGGCAACGGGTACCGGATGCACTGCACGTCAATTCAAGCGTTTTGAGCGCTGCCAACGGCGTCAGGAGATCCACTGGCACAGACGCGGGATGGTCGAAACGTAGATGGAATGCCATTCCCAGACCGGTAAGCCTGGCCCCCGCGATATCAGACCGAAGAAACTGAAAGACCCTGTCATTGAGCAAGGCGGCACTCGACGCGTCGTCCTGACATTCCTCCCACTTCAGGCCGCGAATCACGACGCAATCGCAATCGTCGAGCCCAACTTGCTGAAACACGTCCAACACCGCCATCGCTAGCGCATCGTCCAGTCCACCGACATGAGCACCAAGCTGCCGGATACGATCTTCACGCACCCGGTGCGCCAGTGCCGCCTTGAATTCTGCCGGTCTACCGCGATGAATCCGTGCCAGCTCACGAACCAGCGCAGCGCAGGACGTGAGCGATTCGGCTCTGACATGCCTGAACACCACCTCGGATATGACGGCATTACCGAAGACGCCGCGCCAAAGCCTCATGTCGAAGGGTTCGGTTGCACGCGAATCTCCGGATCGGCGGCCTCGACGCGGAACAACGAGCGAGGCCGCCCGACCCGCTACGCGTTGCATGATTGCAGGGAGCCCCGCGGACGTACCTCCGGCTCCCAAACGCCATGCCCCCAGCTCCCCGGGGAAGCGAATTCGTATCGTCATCTCGGGCCTCGCGGTTCACGGAACAGACAGTGTGTAACCCAAGTGCCCCTTATGGTTCTCTCACACGACGACCGCCACGATATTACCGCGGCTTCGCGACCGCTCCGTAAGCCCCGGCGGCCATCAGACACGCACGACAGGAACGAATGTTTCGCTGGATGTTACTCAAGCGTTATCAGAATTCCTCTTTGCCCTATGAAACTGCCTTCCTTTATCAAGTTTCCATGTTGCGGCACACGAAAACGGTCATCGCGCGGTGTCGAGACCCACGCTGTCCGCAATGAAATCGAGATGGTTCCGTTGGGTCGATCGGCTTCACGCCGCGCAGCCACCATGCAGGCCGGGGGCAGCGGCGCCGCACCGCTGAACAATCGCACCAATGTCGTGGCACCGCCGTTATCGCGAATTCAAGTCCCCCTTAGCGAGGGGCAAATGGCTGCGCTTGAACAATGGGCCAACGCGGAGACCGGTCTGCCCGGTGAAAAGCGCAAGGAGGCTGCGGGCATCATCGCCACCTGTGCAAAAACGCTCGCACTCAAGCTCGACCTCTCTCAGCTCGGGCTCACGGAGCTTCCGCCGGATATCGGGCTGTATTGCCCCCAGATCAAGGAGCTCCTGCTTGCCGGCAATCGGCTGGACCGACTTCCCGAGTCAATGCGGCATTGCCGATTGCTCACACACGTCGACATCTCGATGAACCGGCTTTACCTGGTGCCGGACGCCATCAGTACCTGGCCAAACCTGACATTCCTCAACCTTGAGGGAAATCGCCTCGTTACACTCCCTGACGAGGTGTTCTCACATCCCCGACTCGCGGAACTGAAGGTGAACCATACTCGGCTGCGAACACTTCCCGACAGCATGCCTACGGGCAGCCCACTGCGCCATATCGACCTGCGCGGCATGGAGATACGCCCATTGCACGGCGCCATCTCCAATCTCTCCCCGGAATGCGAGGTACTGCTGAGTTCATCGCAGTACGCGCCGGGCGATATCGAGGCGGTGATGGCCATGAACGCACCGCGCTTCGATTTTTGCGCCGACGCTTCGCTCGACGAATCTGTTCCCGGTTCGGATGTCCGCGAGGAGGTATTTGGTTGGTATGCCGGGCGTGACATTCGCCTGTGGTCGGAAATCTCGACAGACGCCCATGCCGATACGCTGGCCAATTTCCTGGATGTGCTCCACCATGTCGCGGAATTCCGGCATCCCGATTCGCGAAACCGCCTCGAAGCCCGCGTCGAACGGGTACTGCGAAGCTTCGAACGCGCTTCGGATGCGTTGCGCGCAACGTTATACCGCATCATCGACGAAGGGCTGACCTCGTGTGAAGACAACGTCGCGGTTGCACTCCAACAGGTCGAGATGGCATTGGTCGAGCAGGACGCGATTTCGGGGAACATCAGTGTTTCCGAACTGATACGTCTGGCCAAACAAAACTTCCGTGAGGAAGCGCTTACCAAGCTCCTCGTGGGGCATGAGCAGGCGAACGGAGGCGTCGATGACGCGAGCGCGAGCCACGGGTTCGCCGATCAGGTTTCCGTCTATCTTGTCTATCGCCGTGCCCTGCAAGCCAAAGGCATCGAGTTCGCGGGAGGAACGGAGATGGTGATTCACTCCAGACTCGCCGGCGAGATCGATGGTGCACTCGGCGAGGACATCGATCAGGCCTACGCCACACTCATGTCGCTTGAAGACGGCAGCGAAATGCAAGCCCACGTTGCGCAGTATGCGCCCCTGCAAGGCTACGTCCGCAGCCGGAATCCCGTGGCTTTTGCAGAGGTGGAAGCCGAATATGCCAAGCGGGCCGACATACTGAATGCGGCAAACGACATGCTGACAAGCGGGGAATCGGTGCGCCGGTGGAACGCGCTTAGCGACGAACGCAATAAAGCCCTGTCCGAGTTACACCACCGCCTTCTCGACGAATTGCTGCGCTCGCCCGATTCGCTTCCCACTTCGCGCGGCGGTCCCATCCCTTCCCCTATCTCCGCCTGACCTGAGGACCTGAATCATGGTTGCCGCGACTTCCGCTTCCCCACTGCTGCGCCCGACATCTGGGAAACCATCCGTTTCTACGCAACAAACGCCGCGAGAAGCCGCCATGCATAGGCTGCTCGAGGGACTGAGCCATTCGAACCATCAAACCGCGACGATGGCGGCGCGTGAGCACATCACGTGGTTGGGCGACGCCAACGTCAGCGATCAGGTGGGTCATTGGGAGGAATCACTTCCGGTGCTGCTTAACGGCATGCTTCGGGGCGACAAATGCAGCGAATACATTTGCAAGGCACTGATGCGCGTTGCACTTGACAACGAATCGCTGCGTCCGGTGATCGAACAATACGCCCACGAGTTCACCCATTGTCTGATTGACCCTGCCTCGTTTCCAC
>NZ_AYXJ01000045.1:0-26893 GCF_000681415.1 Pandoraea sp. E26 | reverse complement strand
CGCAGGCGAAGCCGGTGAAGTTGACCAATCTTGCCGACGGCGAGAACACGACCGACGCGGTGACCTTCGGGCAACTGAGCACGACAAATAGCCACATTACGTCGCTCACAGGCAATCTCGTCAGCAATGTCGATTCGCTCTCGACGGGTGCGATGGCGCTCACGGAAGGGCTGACGTCACTCTCCGCCGGCCTCAGCCAGATGGCCGAGCTGGCGAGCGCCACCGAAAACTTTGTGCAGTTCGATGACGAGCGGCGATTGAAGGTGACCCTGGGCGGCAGGCGGGCGACCAAGCCCGTGTCACTGTCCAATGTGGCCGACGGCACGAAAGCGACCGATGCCGTCACGGTCAGGCAATTGAGCGTGACAAACAGTAACGTCATGCAAATGTCCACGGGCATGGCCAACTTCGAGGCCAACGTTGCTTCGCTTTCCACGGGGGTGAGCGAGATTGACAGCACGGTCGACGTGCTGGTCTCGGAGATCGCGGTCGCCGTGCAGTACGACAATGCGGCGAAGACCAAGCTTCGGCTCGGCGGCCTGTCGAAAACCCCGGTGTCGCTTGGCAACGTGGCCGAGGGCCTCCGGCCGAATGACGCGGTGAACGTAGCGCAGCTCGGCGCCACGAACAGTAATGTGGCGTCGCTCTCGACCGGGCTGGCCAGCCTTATCGTGCCTTCGGTCCAGTTGCGTTCCGGCAAGGGGCGCAAACACAGGACGTTTATCCTCGGCGGCGTACCCACCACGGGTGAGAACAACGCGGATGGACCGGTGACACTGACCAATGTCGCCGATGGCTTCAATCCCGATGACGTGGCTTCCTACCGGCAATTGGTCGCGACCAACAGCAATGTCGGCAGTCTGTCGACCGGCATGATCGCGGTCGGTGCGCGCGTCGATTCGCTTTCGACCGGCCTGGGCCACATTCAGCAAAGCGTTGGGGCGATCGAAACTGGCGCCGTGCTGTACGACGACACGACGCATGCCACGCTGACGCTCGGCGGCACTACGGCGAAGCCTTCGGTGCGAATTCTCAACGTTGCCGACGGCGTCGAACCCAGCGACGCCGTGAACTTCCGTCAGCTGAGTGACGTAAATGACCAGTCGGCGTCGCAAATCGCACTTGTCGATGACCACGTCGCGCAGTTCTCGGCGACTGTCGACGCCCATCTGGATTCGCTGTCGACCGGACTCAGGGCCCTGGCCTCCCTGTCGAGCGGCACCGGCAGCGGCGTGGTGTACGACGGCGACCGGCGCGACAAGGTGACGTTCGGCGATTCGGGCGTGGCGCCGGTCGCGCTGACCAATGTCGCCGACGGCGCACACCGGTTCGATGCCGTCAACTTCGGTCAGTTGAGCACGACCAACAACAACGTCCTGCAGCTCTCCACGGGCATGACAGCGTTCGAGGACAGTCTGGGATCGCTCACCTCGGCGTTGGGCTCGGTCGACGGGACCGTCGAGAAGCTCGTCTCCGAGGCGGCGGTCGCGGTGCAGTACGACACGCCGAACCGCACCAAACTCCGGCTCGGCGGTCTGACCAAGACCCCCGTGCTGGTGGCCAACGTTGCTGCCGGCGTGGCCCCTACCGACGCCGTCAACGCCGGTCAGCTCGCGGCGACCAACAGCGACGTGGCGTCGCTGTCGACAGGTCTGGCCGGGCTCATCACGCCCGACACCGCATTGCGCAGCGGCCACGACGTCCGGCACCCGAAGCTGCTGCTGGGCGGACGCGCCGCGCTGCACAGCGACGGCTCCCCCGCGCCGGTCACGCTCGATAACGTGGCCGATGGGGAACACGCGGGAGAGGCGGTCAACTTCGGCCAACTGAGTGCGACCAACAGCCACATGGGATCGATCTCGACGAGCATCGACAGGCAGGTAGGCTCGCTTTCGACCGGATTGCGCAAGATCGAGAAGCTCGCGGGCGAGGCGGACAATGGCGTGTTCTACGACGACGCATCGCATTCGACACTCACCCTCGGCGACACCGTGACCGCCAAACCAGTCACGTTGACCAACCTGGCCGACGGCGCGAAGCCGAGCGACGCCGTGACGTTCCGGCAACTGAGTGCGACCAACCGCAGCGTGGATGCGCTCTCGACCGGGTTGCTCGCCACGCACGAGCACATGCGCTCGCTCTCGACCGGGATGACCCGGGCCGAGAAGCGCCTCACGACGCTGGAATCGAACTCCGACGACTATGTCGGCTACGACGGCCAGGCGCGCGACACGCTCACGCTCGGCGATACGGTGTCGCGGCGCGCCGTGCGAGTCCGCAACGTGGCCGATGGCGTGGAGGCGGGCGATGCAGTCAACGTCGCCCAGTTGAGTCAGACCAATCGCAACGTGGGATCGCTTTCGACGGGACTGGACCTCTCGCGCCGCGCGCTGACGTCGCTGGCGAGCGATGTGGAGCACAGCGCGCGCTATGACGACGCGTCGCGCTCGCAACTGACCCTTGGCGGCACCGGGGCGACAGCCCCAGTGACCCTGACCAATCTGGCCGACGGCAAGCGTCCGGCCGACGCCGTCAACTATGGGCAACTGAGCGAGACCAACAGCCACGTGAGTTCACTGTCGACGGGACTGAGCAAGCTCGCTTCGATGTCGCCGTCGGGCAGTCAGGCGGTGCGGTACGACGATCCGATGCATGCGCGCGTGACGCTCGGTGGGGCGGATGCGCACAGTGGCGTCGTGCTCGGCAATCTCGCCGCCGGTGTTGCAGGGACTGACGCCGTCAACGTGAGCCAGTTGCAGGCGACGGACAGCCGCGTCACGTCGCTCTCGACCGCCGCGTCGACCGGCATCAGCGACGCGCTCAGCGCGGTGAGTCGGCTGGCGTCGCGCCTGGGCGAGGGCACGGAGGCGTCGTCGTCCCCGGTCGCGCCGGGCGAGGCTGGGGTGCCTGCGGTGCCGGTGGAGTCGATGGTCAAGGCATCGACCCGCCGGATGCTCGGTGCGCCCGCGCCGCAGCCTGCGCCGGCGAGCGTGTCGTACGTCGGGGTGAACGACAATGGCGCGCCGAAGGGCAACCTGCGCGGGGAGGGCGCTTCGGGCAAGCGTGCGACGGCCATCGGCATCGACGCCGCCGCAAGCGGCGAAAGCAGCGTCGCGCTCGGGGAAAGCGCGAAGGCTTCAGGGATGAATGCCACCGCCATCGGTCACGCGGCGGCCGCGACGCAGGCCGGGGCCGTCGCCCTGGGCGAGGGCGCCATGGCCTCGGGTGCGAATGCCGTCGCGATCGGCGCCAACGCCGTCGCGTCGGAGCCGGGGACGGTCTCCATCGGGGCGCCGGGCACCGAGCGGCGGCTGACCCACCTGGCCCCGGGCCGGCGACCGACCGATGCGGCAACCGTGGGACAACTCGCAGGCATGCAGGCGGGCATCGATCAGGTCGCCAAGCGCGCCTATTCGGGAATCGCGGCCGCCACGGCGCTCGCGATGATTCCGGAAGTGGACCCGGGAAAGCGCGTTGCGTTGGGCGTGGGCACCGCGACTTTCCAGGGGCGGGCGGCGACCTCGATCGGCGCTTCGGTACGCTTTACCGACAATCTGAAGGCCCGGCTCGGCGTGGGAATCAGCGGTCAGGGCAATACCTACGCTGCCGGTGTCTCATATCAATGGTGACGTGCCGCTGCCAGCCGGCGGTCGTTGCCCGGCGCCGGCGAAATCCCGGCGGCGGCGCTCAGAATCCGAAGTGCCCCTGCACGTAGACCATGCGCGGCGCACCGACCATGATGCCGCCGTTCTGGTCGGTGTTGCGCGTGTAGAAGCGCTTGTCGAACACGTTGTTCACGCCCACCGTCACGTCGGCATTCTTGTAGAACGGCAGCTTGTACATCGCTTGCAGGTTCCACGTGCGATAGCCGGGCACCTTGCCGTTCATGCCGTCGGCGGAGGGCGCCTCGGTGTTCGCCAGATCCGAGTACTGCGAGCTCTGATGCGTGGTCGAGACGTTGAATGTCCATTGGCCGACGGTGTAACGCGCGCCCAGCGTATCGGTGAAGCGCGAGTAGAACGGCACGTCGAGGCCGGCGGTCGCGCCCGACTTCTGGATGGCGCGCACGTACGTGAAGTTGGCGTAGAGGTTCAGGCCGCGCAGGGCGCTGTCGCGATCGAACGTGTAGTCGACGGCGGTTTCGACACCGTCGTGGTTCGTCGCGCCGATGTTCTGGAACGTGGCCGGGCTCACGCCGGGCACCTGCAGAATCTGGTTGTCGAACTTCATCTTGAACGCGGTCAGTTCGGCCTTCCAGCGCGCGTCCGTCCAGCGCGTGCCGATTTCATACGTGCGCGCCACTTCCGGCTGCAGCGGGTTCGATGCCGACATCGAATTGAGCTGCGTGTTCTGCACCGGACCGAATGACGTGCTGTAGTCGGCGAAGATCGTCCATGCGCTGTTGACCAGATACGACAGATTGACCGACGGCAGCGGCTTGTTGTTGTCGGTACGGTAAGTGGCCCCCGAGGTCTTGTCCACCCGCTGCGAGCGGATCATTTCGTAACGCACACCCGGCGTGAAGCGCCAGTTGCCCCAGGCCATGCGGTCGTCCAGGTAGAAGGCGTTGGCGCTCGTGTAGTTGTAGAACGTTTGCGTGGCGGTATTGCGCCCGGTCGCGAGGTTCGTGCTCCAGCTGTTGTCGTCGCCGCGTTCGCGAATGAAGCGGTAGCCCACGGTCACGTCGTGCGCGGTCGGGCCGACGAACAGGCGCTGCGTGAAGCGCGGCTCGATGCCGAACGTCTGGTAATTGCGCGGCTGGTGCATGAGCGTGAGCGACGACGTGGGGCTGGTCAGCGTACTCTGGCGATAGCTCTCGTTGTAGAACGTGCGGATCTCGAACTCCTGCGTCTCGGAGATCGTGTTCAGATAGCCGAAGTCGAGGCCGGTGCGGTTGCCGCTCCAGTAGTCGTTCGGCCGCGTGTTCTGGAACGGGTCGGCGTCGTATTGCGCGGCGGTCAGTCCGCCGGGCGTCCTCGACTTGGCGTCGAAGTACGAAACCTTGCCGTACACCTGCTGGCTCGGCGTGATGTCGTAGCGCCATTTCAACGCCAGATCGTTCACGTGCTCGTCGCTGCCCTTGCGCCAGTCGCGCCCCGCCATGCCCGAATACAGCAGCGCGAGGCCCAGGCCGTTGTCCATCTGCGTGCCCAGGAATACGCCGTACTGCGTGTTGGCGCCGCCGCCGGAGGTGTACATGTTCTGACGTACGGTCGCATCGGCGCTCAGCCCCGGCTTGTTGGGGATCGAGCGCGTCTTGAAGTTGATCACGCCGCCCACGTTCTGCGGGCCGTAGCGCACGGCGCCGCCGCTGCGCACCACGTCGATGCTCTCGATGTTGAAAAGGCTCACCGGCGCGAACGACAGCTGCGGCTGACCGTAAGGGGCGACGGCGAGCGGAATGCCGTCGAGCAGTACGGTCGAGCGCGGCGAGAAGCGCCCGGTCAGGCCGCGCACGCCAATGTTCAGGGAGATCGCGCTGCCGGCAGTGCTGGAATTGTCGGTGGACTGCACGCCGGGAATGCGCCGCATCACGTCGCCGATGCTCGCGGCACCCGAGGCCTCGATGTCCTGCTTCTTCACGACCGTGCGCGCGCCAGGGAACGTCTTGGCGCTGTTGTCCAGTCCGGTGCCGAGCCAGTCGCCCGACACGTTCACCGCGCCGAGTTCGACGTCGGCCTTCGCTTCGGGGGCGCTGGCCGGGACACCCGCGGCGCTGGCCGGTTGCGCATGCGCCGTGCCGGGCGTACCCACGAGCAGCGCGGCGGCGCCGGCGAGCAACGTGAGGGCGCCGAGGGCACCGCGGGAAGCATGAGCAGCGTGGGATGCTTGGGAAGCACGGCGACTTGCGGACATCTTCATCGTTGACCTTCGTGACTGCGAGAGTGTGTGGAGCGCGGCCGCAGGCGCAAGCCATGGACCACGGCGTCAGATTTTGGGTTCGGGCGGCCTGCGCGGCCTGTAATGCCATGTAATAAAGCGAGGCGAATTATAAATGCAAATCACTCTCATTTCTGCCTAGTGTTCTCAACGGATGATTGAGCGTGGCGGCCAAGCGACATGTCGCGGTCCGGATCCGATGGAATGCGACGGAATGCGACGGAATGCGACGTAATGCCGGACGGGCCATCGGTGGGGGAGTGGCGGCGGACAGGCGGCACATCGGCCGAAGGGGGGCGGTCGGGGCGTGCGGCACCTTGTACGCTCCGGCGGGTCGCCGAGGGCTGCTACGGCGCCAGTTGCCGCCCGCGATGGCGGATTATCCAGTTTTGCTAATCAATCGCCCAGAATCGATTGATTGTGGATGAAGCGGCGCGGCCGCAAGAATAGAGGCTGACAACGGACAAGACGCGTCGCCCGCGCCGGGCGGCGCCATGGAGACAACGCGATGCCCAGGCTCGACGCCTCGACTCACCAGGCCCTCGCCCGCGAGCTGCACGAGGCCGAGCGCACCCGCACGCCGGTGATGCAATTTTCCCGTCGCTACCCCGAGATGACCATCGCCGACAGCTACGCGATCGCGCAGGCTTGGCTGGCGCTGAAGTTCGCGCAGGGGCGGCGGACGATCGGCCACAAGATCGGGCTGACCTCGCGCGCCATGCAGGTGGCGGCGCAGATCACCGAACCCGATCACGGCACGCTGCTCGACGACATGCTCGTGGCCGACGGCGCCACGCTCGAGGCGTCGCGCTTCATCGTGCCGCGTCTCGAAGTGGAGTTGGCGTTCATTCTGGCCAAGCCGCTCAAGGGCCCGCGCGTGACACTCTTCGACGTGCTCGACGCCACCGCGTGGGTCACGCCCGCGCTGGAGCTGATCGATGGCCGCATCGAGCTGTTCGATCGCGAGACGAACGCGCCGCGCAAAGTGTTCGACACGATTGCCGACAACGCCGCGAATGCCGCCGTGATCCTGGGCGGACGCCCGGTGAAGCCGGACGCCATCGACCTGCGATGGGCGGGCGCGCTGCTCTATCGCAACGGCGTGATCGAAGAGTCGGGGCTGAGCGCGGCGGTGCTCAATCATCCCGGTAACGGCATCGCCTGGCTGGCCAACAAGCTGGGCGCCTTCGACGAAGGCCTGCAGGCCGGCGAGATCGTGCTCGCGGGCTCGTTCACGCGACCGGTGGCCTGCGTCGCCGGCGACGTCTTCCATGCCGACTACGGCCCGCTCGGCGCGATCGGCGTGCGCTTCGTCTGAGCCTGCGCGTCTGCACCGGCTCGTTTCCCCAAGTCTTCCCGTCACCTCTCACGGAGCCCGACGACATGAAAACGCCTCCGAATCCCTTCAAGCAGGCCCTCGCCCGCGGCGAGCGCCAGATCGGCCTGTGGATGGGACTCGCCACGCCCTACGCCGCGGAGCTCTGCGCGGGCAGCGGCTTCGACTGGCTGGTGATCGACGGCGAACACGCGCCCAACGATCTTCGCACCATGCTCGCGACGTTGCAGGCGATGGCGCCTTACCCTTCGCATCCGGTGGTGCGCCTGCCGCACGGCGATGCCACGCTCATCAAGCAGGTGCTGGAGATCGGCGCGACGACGCTGCTCGTGCCGATGGTCGAGTCGGCGCAAATGGCGCGCGCCCTCGTGAGCGCCACGCGCTATCCGCCGCACGGCGTTCGCGGCGTGGGCAGCGGTCTGGCGCGCTCGTCGCGCTGGAACCGCTATGAGGATTATCTGCACGCGGCGAACGACACCACGTGCCTGCTCGTGCAGGTGGAGACGGCCGACGCGCTTGCGCAGGTGGATGCCATCGCCGCGGTGGACGGCGTGGACGGCGTGTTCATCGGCCCGGCCGATCTTGCCGCGTCGATGGGATATCTCGGTCAGGCCACGCACCCCGAGGTGCGCAAGGCCATCGAGGACGGCGTCTCGCGCATCCGCCGCGCTGGCAAGGCGGCAGGCATTCTATGCGTCGACGAGACGCTGGCGCGCCATTACCTCGATGCAGGCGTGACCTTCATGGCCGTCGGCATCGACACGACCCTGCTCGCGAGCGCCAGTCGCGCGCTGGCCATGAATTTCGCCCCCGGCTCGCGCGGCGACTGAGCGTATCGCCATTGTCCTTCGGGCGCGCGACCGCCGTGCGCGCCTCGCCCCCTTCCCAACGAGAGATGGCATGAGTGCTTCCCGTATTGACGTCGCCGGCGTATCCGTGTCGCCGGACCACTATATCGATGGCCGCCGCGTGGCGTCCGACGACACGTTCGCCTGCGTTTCCCCGATCGACCAGCGCCATCTCGGCGACATCTCGAGCGGCGCTCAGGCGCATGTCGATGCGGCGGTGACGTCGGCCTCGCTGGCGTTTCCCGCCTGGGCGGCGCTCGGGGCCGAGGGACGACTGCCGTTCCTTCGGCGCTTTGCCGAGGCGATCGGTCGCCGCGCCGACGCGTTCGCCACGCTCGAGAGCCACGATGCCGGCGTGTTGCGCTCGCGCATGGCGCATGGCGTCGTGCCGCGCGCCATGCAGAACATTGCGTGGTTCGCCGAGCATGCGCTGTCGTTGCAGGACCGGACGATCGACACGCCGCAGGCCCGCCATTGGGTGCGCCACGATCCGGCGGGTGTCGTTGCCGTGATCACGCCGTGGAATTCGCCGCTGCTGCTCGCGACGTGGAAGATCGGTCCGGCCCTGGCGGCAGGCAACACCGTCGTGCTGAAGGCGCCCGAATGGGCGCCGCTCACGTCGTCGCTGCTTGCCGACTGTGCGCAGGAGGCGGGATTGCCTCCTGGCGTGTTCAACCTGTTGCAGGGCGCGGGCGCGCTGACTGGCGCGGCGCTCGTGAGCGATGCCCGGCTGGCGCGCATCTCCTTCACGGGCTCGGTCGCCACCGCGAAATGGATCGCGAAGACGGCGGCGGAGAATCTCGTGCCGTGCAGCCTGGAACTTGGCGGAAAGTCGGCGTTCATCGTGCTGGCGGACGCCGATCTCGATGCGGCGGCCGCGACGGCCGCACTGATGTATCGCAATGCCGGACAGGTGTGCCTGGCCGGCACGCGGCTGCTGGTTCACGCCGACATCGCGCCGGCCTTCACCGAGAAATTGCGCCAGATCGTCGAGCGTCTGGTGGTGGGCGATCCGCGCGACGCCACGACCGAAGTCGGGCCAATCATCCACATGCGGCAACTGGAGCGCGTGCAGGGCTTCGTCGAACGGGCCGTCGCGGGCGGCGCGCGGGTACTGTGGGGCGGCGCGCGGCACCCCTACGGCGAACAGTACTTCGCACCGACGCTGCTCACCGATCTGCATCAGCAGGACGAGATCGTGCAGCAGGAAGTGTTCGGGCCCGTGCTCACCCTGCAGACCTTCGCCAGCGACGATGAGGTGGTCGACATGGCCAACGGCACCGATTACGGCCTGGGCGGCGTGTGCTACGGCGAAGAGGCACACGCCATGGCGATCGCGCAACGCGTGCGCACGGGCTTCATCTGGATCAACAGCTTCGGCATTCGCGATCTGGCCGCGCCGTTCGGCGGCATCAAGCGTTCGGGCATCGGCCGCGAAGGGGGGGACTGGAGCTTCGAATTCTTCTGCGACGTGAAGGACGTCGTAGTGCCCAGGCAACCGTTCAAGGCGAGCTTCAGCCATCGCTGAGCGCCGCACACGACAAGACAACGAGACGAGAGGAGAGCAGCATGGGACAGATCGTCGGCGCGGCGCTGGTGTCGCACCACCCCGGCCTGATGCAGTGTGAGGAATTCCGCGTGTTGCAGGGCGCGGGGGCGGATTCGGACCTGATTGCCGGGTACGCGCGTGTGCGCGAGCGTATCGTGGCGGCGCGCCCGGACGTCATCGTGATCTTCGATTCGCACTGGTTCACCACGGGCTATCACCTGATCGACGGCGGCGCGCATTACGCCGGCATGTACATCTCCGACGAGATGCCGTGGTACCTGCATGGCGTGCCTTACGACTATCGCGGCCATCCGGAGCTGGCGCTGACCGTGGAGGCCGTCGCCCGCGAGCGCGGGGTGCGTGCGCGCGCGGTGCAGCACCCGGACCTGCCGCGCCATTACCCGACGATCAACGTGATCAGGCAGATGCGTCTGGACGCCTGGCCGATCGTCACCGTGAGTTCGTGCCAGAACTGCGAGACGCAGCACTTCCTGCAATCGGGCGAGGTGATCGGCGAAGCCATTCGCCGCAGCCCGCTGCGGGTGGTGATGCTTGCCTCGGGCGCGTTGAGTCACAGGTTCAACGGCATCGACTGGAAACCGAATCATCCGCGCATTTTTCACGAAAGCAACGTGTCGCGTCCGGAGAACATCGAGAGCGACAAGCGCGCAATCGCCGCAATGCGCGAGGGACGCCATGACCGGATTCTCGCCGATTGGGACGAGGATTACCGCAAGCGCCCGTGGGAGGCGCACGGCGCGCACTATCTCCAGATGGTCGGGGCGCTGGGCGGGGAGGCCTGCCGCAGCGCCGGTACGGTGCTCTCCGACTACGAGAACGCGCGCGGCACGGGCAACGTGCACATCTGGTTCGACACCATCTGACGAGGCCATCCATGGATTTCGAATTTCCGTTGCGTGAGTTACCTGCCGTGATGCGGGGGCCGCGCGTCGAGCGCCGACGCGTGCTGCTGGGCGGGAGCGCCTTCTGGGGCACCCTGATCGAGGACGGCGCGCAGCACGGACTTCTGCGGCTCGACGACGGGCGCATCGTCGACCCGCAGACGGTCGCGCACCTGCCGCCGGTGGACCCCTCGAAAATCATCGCCGTGCATATCTCCTATCGCTCGCGTAGCATGGAGACGCGCAACAAGCCCAGGCCGACCGACACCCCGACGTATTTCACCAAGCCGCCGACTTCGCTCAACGGGCACGGCGGGCAGATTCTCAAACCGGCGGACTGTCGCTATCTGAATTACGAAGGCGAGTACGCCGTGGTGATCGGGCGCACGTGCCGCAATGTGTTGCCCGACGAGGCATGGGACTACATCGAGGGATTCTGTCCGGCGCTCGACATGGGGCTGCAAGACTTCCGCGACACGGACCAGGGCTCGATGCTGCGGGTCAAGGGCGCGGATACGCTGCTGCCCATCGGACCGGGCATCGTGCGTGGCGTGAACCTGTTCGAGCAGACGTTGCGCACCTATCGCAACGGTCGGGTGGTGCAGGAGGCGCACATCGGCGACGAGACGATCTGGGGGCCGCATTACGTGATCGCGGACATTGCGCGGCACATCACGCTGGTGCCCGGCGACGTGATCCTGATGGGCACGCCGTGCCACTCGCGCTCGGTGGATGCGGGCGACCTCGTGGAATGCGAGATCACCGGACTGGGACGCCTCTCGGGGGCCGTGGTCCGGATCGAGGCGCCGCGCGCGGCGGCGCTGGGAGTGGGGCACGCGCCGGGCGACAGCCCCGAAGTGCGCCGCGTGGCGCTGGGATTCGACGAGCGGGTGCCGGAGCGGTTCAAGGAAAACTACCGGCTTGCCGCGAGGCAGCCGGGGTGAGGCGAGCGGCGCGAACGGAATGCGCGGCGCCACGGGAATGCATCAAAAGACAGGAGTGAACGGATGAAGGTGACGATCATTGGCGCGGGCGCCATTGGCGGCTTGCTCGGCACGAAGCTCGCCGCCGCGGGCGAGGCGCAGGTCAGCGCGCTGGCGCGCGGCGCGACACTGGCGGCGCTGCGCGAGCGCGGCTGGCGGGTGAAACAGGGCGACGCGCTGACCGCCGCGCCGGTGGCAGCCGCGCACGCGCTCGACGATGCCGCGAAGCTCGGCGTGCAGGATCTGGTGATCATCGCGGTCAAGGGGCCCGCGCTCGCGCAGGTCGCCGCGTCGATGGCGCCGCTCATCGGAACGCAGACCATGGTGCTGCCGGCGATGAATGGCGTGCCGTGGTGGTTCTGCCACGGGGTGGCGCCGTTCGGCGACGCACCCCTTGCCAGCGTGGATCCGGACGGGGCGATCGGTGCTGCCATTCCGATGGCGAGCGTGATCGGCTGCGTGGTGCACGCGAGCGCGGCAACGCCCGAGCCGGGGCTGGTCGATCACAGGATGGGGCGCGGGCTCATCGTCGGCGAGCCGGGTGGCGGCACCAGCGAGCGTGTGCAGCGCCTGGCCGGCGTGCTCGCGCGCGCAGGTTTCGAAGTGAAAGCCTCGGAGAACGTGCGGCTCGATATCTGGTACAAGCTTTGGGGCAACCTCACGATGAACCCCGTGTCGGCCATCACCGGCGCCACGATCGACCGGCTGCTGGACGACCCGCTCGTGCGCGCATTCTGCTCGTCGGCCATGCGCGAGGCGGCGGCGATCGGCGCGAAGATCGGCTGCGTCATCGACCAATCGCCGGAAGATCGTCACGAAGTGACGGCCAAACTCGGCGCATTCAGGACGTCGATGCTGCAGGACGTGGAAGCGCATCGTCCCATCGAACTCGACGCCCTGGTGAGCGTGGTGCGCGAAATCGGCGAGCGTGTGAACGTGGCGACACCGAACATCGATGCGCTGCTCGGCCTCACGCGTCTGTTCGGGCGCGTGCACGGGTTGTACCCGCAGTGAGCGTTTCGCCGGATCGCACCGCATCCGGCGCATCGAAAACAAGGGGCGCCTCGGCGCCCCTTGTGCTTTTTCGACACGGCCATCGACCGATCGGCCCAATGTCCCACTGCCCGGTGACAATTGGGCCTACGGTCTGACGGGTATCGCGCTCGCGCGGCGTCCCTCGACGCCTCAGCGCACGCCCGTGTGTCGGTACACCTGACTCAGCGCGATCAGACCCGCGGCGGCGGCGGCCATCATGTAGAAGCTCGGAGCGAGCTTGCTGCCCGTCGCATCGATCAGCCACGTCAGAATGAACGGCGCGAAGCCGCCGAAGCATGTCACCGACAGGTTGTACGAGAGGGAGAGACCCGTCGTGCGCGTCTTCACCGGGAAGATCTCCGAGGCCAGCGCCGGCAGCGGGGCGAAATACATCGTCATCAGCACGCCGAGCAACGTCTGGAGCGCAAGCATCACGCCGAAGCCGGGATACGTGGAGAGCACCCAGAACATCGGCCAGATCAGGACCAGCAACGCGCCCGCGGCAATCATCATTGGCCTGGCGCGGCCCACCCGGTCCGACCATGCCCCCACCCACGGCGAGAGCAGCATCTGCACGATGCCGGTCGCGACCGTCGCCGCGAACGCGACCGACGCCGGCAGTCCCAACTGCTTGATCGCGTACGTCGGCATGTAGAGCACGAGGTAAGTCGAGACGGTGGCGACGACCACCGCGCCAACGGCCAGCAGCAAGCGCATCTTCTGATGGCCCAGCGTGTCGCGCAGCGGCGTCTCGGTCGGCTCGGCTTCCAGGAACTCGGGCGTCTCGCTCACGTGCCGCCGAATGTAGTACGCCACCGGGCCGATCAGCAGGCCGAACAGGAACGGCACGCGCCAGCCCCAGCTCTGCATCTGCTCGGGCGACAGCGTGCTGGTGAGTACGGCGCCGAAGCCCGCGGCGAGCAGCGTCGTCAGCCCCTGGCTGGCCACCTGAAAGCTCGCGAAGAAGCCGCGCCGCTGCGGAGCGTGCTCGGCCAGGAACGCGGTCGCGCTGCCGAACTCGCCGCCCGCCGAGAATCCCTGGATCATTCGCGCCAGCACGATGCCCACGGGCGCGAGCAGGCCGATCGTCTCGTACGTCGGCATGAACGCGATGATCGCCGTGCCGACCATCATCAGCAAGATCGTGAGCGTGAGCGCTTCGCGGCGTCCCCGGCGATCCGCATATACGCCGATCACGATGGCGCCGAGCGGTCGCATGAAGAACGACACGCCGAACGTGCCCAGTGTGAGCAGCAACGAGGTCGTGTCGTCGTGCGTGGGGAAGAACAGCTTCGCGATCGTGACCGCGAAGAAGCCATACACCACGAGGTCGAACCATTCGAGCGCGTTGCCGATGGACGCGGATATGACCGCTCGCCAGGGGTGAGAAGCGGTGTTGGCGCCGATGGGGGTATCGGCGGCAGTGGCAGTCGTCATGTTCTCTCCAGTCATTGTTATGTTGCGGGCATGCTTATGCTTTTCCGGAGGCATGCGCTCCGTGATCCGTTGGCGGCCTGTGCGAGGCTCAGTCGTTCGTCAGCACCCGCGCGATGGCTTGCGCCACCGTGTCGACGTTGCGCGTGTTCAGCCCCGCCACGCACATGCGCCCGGAGCGCAGCAGGTAGACACCGTGCGTTTCGCGCAAGGCGTCGGCCTGCGCGGCGCTCAGTCCCGTGTAGGTGAACATGCCGCGCTGCGCGAGATAGCGGGAGAGCTTCTCGCCGCTCACGTGGGGCGCGAGACGTGCATGAATCTGCGCGCGCATCGTGGCAATGCGGGTGCGCATGCCGTCGAGTTCGTCTTCCCACGCGCGACGCAACGTGGGGGTCGTGAGCACCTGCGCGACGAGTCGCGCACCATGAGTGGGCGGGTTGCTGTAGTTCGCGCGCACGGTGCCCGTGAGCTGTCCGAACACGCGCGATGCGTCATCCGCCGTGGCGCACACGACCGACAACGCGCCGCATCGCTCGCCGTACAGCGAGAAATTCTTCGAGAACGAGTTGGCGACGACCATCGGCACGCCCGCCTCGGTCAGGGTGCGCACGGCGAATGCATCGGCGTCCAGACCGTCGCCGAAGCCCTGGTAGGCCATGTCGACGAAGGCGATCAGGCCGCGCGACTGTAATACCGGTGCCAGCGTGCGCCATTGTGCCTGCGTGAGGTCGACCCCGGTGGGGTTGTGGCAGCAGGCGTGGAGCAGCACGATGCTGCGCGAGGGCAGGGCCGCGATCGTCTCGAGCATGGCGTCGAAGCGCAGGCCGCCGGTGGCATCGTCGTAGTACGGGTACGACTGCACCGCAAAGCCGGCGCTCTCGAAGACCACGCGATGGTTGTCCCAGCTCGGATCGCTGATCCAGATGCCGCTGTCCGGGAAGTAGCGCCGCAGGAAGTCGGCCCCCACCCGCAGCGCACCGCCGCCGCCCAGGGTCTGCAGTGTGGCGATGCGCCGCTCGCGCCGCGCGGCGCTGTCGTCGCCGAAGACGAGCGCCTGCACCGCGTCGCGATAGGCCTGAGCGCCCGCCATCGGCAGATACGGACGTGGGCCGATGTCGGCGAGCACGGACGCCTCCGCCTCGCGCACCGCCTGCATGACCGGCAGGCGGCCGGCATCGTCGAAATAGATGCCGATGGACAGATTGACCTTGTGCTGGCGGGGATCCTGTCCGAAGGCTTCGTTCAGGCCGAGGATCGGATCGCCGGGATAGGCGTCGACGTGGGAAAACATGCGGGGTCTCGCTCCTTGCCGCCCGGTCCGCCGAGTTCGGCATACCGCGCGGACATAAAGGGGGGGCAGGGGCCGGAGGGCGCCGGGAGACCGACGATCCGGTACGGAATTTTGAAAATCGATTGTGGGCGACGGCCCTTTACGGAACAATCAATCGATTCTGGTCCATTCGTAAGCCGAACTTGATAATCGACCCGTCATGCCCCTGACCCGCGTAACGCTCCGGCAGTTCGAAGCCCTGGTGGCCATCGCCGAGCTGCACAGTTTTGCCGAAGCCGGCCATCGCATGGGCCTCACGTCGTCCGCCGTGAGTCAGCTCGTCGCGGAACTGGAATCGGTGCTGGGCTTTCGTATCTTCGATCGCACGACACGTCGCGTGGCGCTGTCGAGCGCCGGGCGCGACTTCCTCGCCTCGGCCGAATCGGTGCTGCGGCATGTCCAGGCCGCCGAGAAGACGGCCGATGACCTGCGCAATCGCGCGGCGGGTATCGTGCGCGTGGGCGCGCCGCTGGTCATCGCGAGCATGGCGCTGCCGTCGGCGATTCGCGAGTACGCGCAAACGCGCCCGAAGGTCGTGGTGCGCGTGGTCGACACCCCCGTCGATGGACTCATCGATCGCGTGGCCAACGGCGATCTGGATCTCGCCATCGGCCCGAATCGTTCGACGGGGACGCAGGTGGCCGGCGCGCCCGCGTTCGACAGCCCGTGGGTGCTGTGGTGTACGCCGGACCACCCGCTGGCACGGCGTCGTCGCGTGCGATGGACCGATCTGCGAGACACGCCGCTCGTTGCCGCCGGGCGCGACCACGAGCGCAGCGTTGCGCAGATGCGGCTGTCCGCGCCGCCCGACGCGCGCATCACGCCCATCGACGTCGTCGACAACGTGACGACGGCGCTCGGCGTGGCGGCACAGGGACTGGCCGCCACGCTCACGCCAGGCTACGTGGCGGCGCTCGCGCATTCGTTCGGCCTCGTCATGCGGCGGGTCGTGTCGCCGGAGACGATTCGCCAGGTCTGCGTGTACCGGCCGCTCTCGCGCGCGGCGTCGCCGGCGGCCGAAGGATTCGCACAGTTCCTGATGGAATGGCTGCCTCAGTGGAACGCGCGGGTCATGGCGTCGCAGCAAGTGTGAGACTGGCGCGGCGGGCGATCAGCGTCGCCCGCTGTCGGGCGTCGGCATGGCCGCCAGATCTTCGCTCAATTGCGCACGCAGCGTGGCAATGGCCGCCGTGGTGTCGGCCGGCTTGAGTTCCTCTCGCGCGATGGCTTCGCGCAGGTGATGGCGCAGTATCGGATCGTGCGTTTGGCCGAGTGTTTCGCGATAGAACGGCAGGACGTTCTCCGGATGACCGCCTGCGCGGTACAGGTGCGCAATTTCCTCGATGGTGCGGATGGCCGCGAAGGCAGGGCCACCGAAGCGCCCACCCATACCCGGCGGCGGGGGCGGCTGGTCGCGCAATCCCCGCGTGCCATGCGGGTCCTGAACCGGGCGCGGCGCCATGGGGGCGTCGGCGCGCGCGTCGGCGGCGGGGGCGGCGCCGGCCGACGTCGCGAACGTCAAAGCCAGCATCAGGGCAAGCGCGCCCGGGGCACGGCGCAAGATGATCGTCATGATATGGACTCCGTAATGAAATCGCGTTCGCTGGAACGTCGAACGTCGGCGCCAAGCGTAACGTGCAGGCAGGTAGTCGCCGCCGCCCCGTAACGACGTGTAAGGTAAGGCATGTCCGAGTCGATCGCAGGAGTTCGCCCATGACAACCGATACCTCACCGTACGTGCATCCCGCCACCCTTACTTCATGGCAAAGTCCGGTGGACTTCTACGCCACGCTCACACGCGTGATGGACGCCCTCCGGGCCCATGACATGACGATCTTTGCCGACATCGATCAGAGCGCAGCCGCTGCGTCGGTCGGACAGACGTTGCGTCCGACGCGTCTGGTCCTCTTCGGGAATCCCAAGGGCGGCACGCCGGTCATGAGTGCCAATCCGCATGCCGGGATCGAGCTGCCGCTCAAGGTCATGGTGTGGGCGGCGGCGCCCGATGACGTGCGCGTCGATTTCCTGAATCCGGGCCCGTTGCTGAGTGCACTTTACGGCATCGATTCGGCGCAGACGGCAGGTTTCGGCGCGGTCGCCAGGATACTCGAGGCGGCGCTCGCCGCCTGAGCCCCGGCATGCCCCACGTGGCGGTTCGGTTGTTGAAACGCGCCGTCGGGCCGAGTGGGGCGGTCAGGCCCCCGTCGCAGGCGCGACGGTGCGGCGCAGGCGCCGGATGTCGGCGCCACCCCCTGTACGGCGGGCGTTGGCGCGCGCTGTGCGCCGGCACGAAAATCCCTATACTGATTCGGCCTCTCCGTGCGCGCGCACGCGGCAATCCCGCCCCGGGTTCCCGGGGCGCCGCGATCGGCGCGCGGGCAATCCCCCCTTTTTTTGATGGAGCAACTTCCGTGTCG
Source organism: Pandoraea sp. E26 (assembly GCF_000681415.1). Taxonomy (NCBI): domain Bacteria; kingdom Pseudomonadati; phylum Pseudomonadota; class Betaproteobacteria; order Burkholderiales; family Burkholderiaceae; genus Pandoraea; species Pandoraea sp. E26. Next base: position 9,179 of record NZ_AYXJ01000045.1, on the reverse strand, counting down.
AACAGTCAATGGATCCGTGTCGAAACCGTGGACGGCAGTTTCGATGCCTATCTGGCATTGCCGCCGACGGGCAAGACGACCAACGCCCCGGGCATCGTGCTGGTACAGGAAATCTTCGGCGTGAACGAGCATATTCGCGGTGTCGCCGATCAATATGCGATGGACGGCTACGTCGTACTCGCACCGGACGTCTTCTGGCGTGACGCCCCCCGCGTCGAACTCGGCTATGCGGGCGACGACATGGCGCGCGCGCTGGAACTGCGCAAGTCGGTCGACGTCGAGAAGACCGTCAGGGACGTCGAGGCGACGGTCAAGGCGCTGCGCGGCAAGCTCGACGCCGGCGCCAAGGTCGCCGCCGTGGGCTACTGCTTCGGCGGTCTGGTGTCGTATCTGAGCGCCGCGCGCGGGCTCGTGGACGCGGCCGTGCCATATTACGGCGGCGGCATTCACAACTATCTGGCCGAGGCGCCCAACCTGAACGTGCCGGTGCAGTTCCACTACGGCGCGCTCGACAGCCACATCACGCCGGACATCGTGAAGCAGGTGAGCGAGGCGGTGAAGTCGCGTCCGAACACGGAGGTGTTCGTGTATCCCGGCGCCGACCACGGCTTCAACTGCTGGGCACGCGGCGCGTATCATCAGCCTTCGGCGGTGCTGGCGCACGGCCGTGCGCTGGAGTTCCTGGCCAAAGCGCTGGCGCGTTGAGCGATGCGGTGTTCCGGCCTGCGGCCCGCTCATCAGGCCAGGCCGATGACACCCGTTCAATGACAGGAAGCCCGCTTCGGCGGGCTTCTTCGTTTCAGGCGCGATGCGGCGAGGGGCGGACGATTGGGCGCATCCGACCGACGCTTGCGCCGATTCGCTAAAAAAGCCCGTCGCCGGAGCGACGGGCAAAGTCCTGTGCGTCGAACCACCACGCACAGCGACAGGAGTCTGAGGCCGTGAATCGCAAGCGGCCGGAATTCAGACGGATAGCGCGGGCTGCGCCTCGCGCGTCGTTATGCGCAGAACGCGCGCCGCGCCGCCACCTCGCATGAGGTCGGCGGCGCGGCGGGTTACATTACGAACCGAAGTAGGTCGTGCCGGCGCGTTGCTGGCCACCGACCGAACCCATCGCAATCGGGCTGCCGGCCGAGACCGGCTGTGCGCTGGGGGCCGCCTTCGGGTACACGGCGTCGTGCTGCACCACGAGACCGGCCCGTTGTGCCTGTACCAGCTCGTCGCGAACCTGGGCGCGACTTAGCACGGTCGTTTGCGGCACCCAGGCAAATTCCGACGGACCGTCGAAGGCGTCGCTGGCGAAGGCGGAACCGGCCGAGACGGCAAGCATGGCGGAAACGAGAGCCGAAGCAATAAGCGTGCGTTGCATGATGTTTTCTCCTGTCTTTTGAAAGGGGCGATGTGTTATTCATCGTCGACAATTGAAGTCTATTGATGCACGCACTAACGATAAAGGCGACTTATTGCAAGCCACTCTTGTGTATTCGGAAACAATCGATCAAGCGCTTCCGAGGAGACGTCCCGATGCTCTATCTGTGGATCAAGGCCGTACATCTCATCGCCGTCATCACGTTCATCGCCGGGATGGTGACGATGGCGTTGGGCGGACGCCTGGCGCAGCCCGAATGGCGCCGAATCGCACGCCGTGCGGATTACGGGCTGGCGTCGCCGGCGCTGATCGTGGTGTGGATCAGCGGCCCGGTGCTGGCCGTCATGGCGAACTGGTGGAGCGCGCCGTGGTTCATGGCGAAGCTGGTGTTCGTGCTGATCATCTCGGCGCTGCATGGACGGTTGTCGGCCACGCTGCGGCGGCTCGAACGAGACGGCGCAGCCACGTCGCCGCCGCTGTTCCGCCGTGCATTGCCCGTGGTCTGGGTGTCGATGGCGATCATCGTGGCGCTCGTCATCGTCAAGCCGTTCTGAGCGTTTCGAGACGTATCGCGCGGGGATGATCCGGAAGGTACCCGGCTTGGTCTCCGGGCCCGCCGGTGTTACGCTGGCGACATCGCCAAAAACGTCCCAAAACTACGTCTTTCAAGGCCTGGTGCCGATGCCAATCACTAGTGCGGTACCCCTGGCGTTTCAGGGCACTGACCGCCCCGTCGGCGCGCTGGCGAAGGATTACCCGGACGGGCATGTCGTGCGCCCGCACAGTCATCGGCGCGCGCAACTGATGTACGCGAGCGCCGGCATTCTCGAAGTGCGCACAGACGCATCGTTCTGGGTCATTCCGCCACAACGCGCGTTATGGATTCCGAGGGATGTCACGCATGAAGTGCGCATGCGGGGCAAGGTCGAAATGCGCACTATTTACGTCGACGTGGATCGATGCGGATTCCGCGCACCCGAAGCGCCGGTCTTGATTCGCGTGTCCGCACTGCTGCGGGAGCTGATCCTGCGCGCGATGACGCTTGGTGAGAACTGGTCGCCCGACGGTCGTGACGGCCTGGTCATGGCGCTGCTGCTCGAGGAGATCGAGTGGAAGAGCGATTCGCCACTGCACCTCCAGGTGCCTCGCGATGCGCGGTTGCGCAAGATCTTCGATACTTACCTGAGTATGCCGGCCGACCCGCGCAGCCTCCAGGACTGGGCGGTCGAGGTCGGTGCGTCGAGCCGCACGCTGGAGCGCCGGTTCATGACGGAGTTCGGTTTGCCGTTCCGGGAGTGGCGTCAGCACATGCGCCTGCTCGGTGCGCTGCCATTGCTGGGGGCCGGACGGCCCATCACCCAGGTGGCGCTCGAAGTCGGTTATGAAACGCCGAGCGCCTTCTCCACCATGTTCCGCCGCTTCATGGGCGTGACGCCAAGCGACTACCTGACGCGCGTCCGCGACCCGGACTGAGCCAGTGCATGGCGTCCCACATGTCGTCATAGACGGGCACGCCCTCGGCGTAGAGCGGCGAGCGCGCGCGCTTCGAGCCAATACCGACGAAGTCGATGCCGAGCGCTCGCGCCACCTTCAGATCCCACAGGCCGTCGCCAATCGATACGATGGCGCGCGGCTGCGTGATGCCGTAGCCCACCTGCGCCCGTTTGATCGCCTCGGCGACGAGCTGCTCGCGCGAGCTGTATTCGGACGCCGTGATGAGCATCGCGTCGGTGTAGTCGATGGCGACAGAGCGCAGCTTGCGATGGCTCACCTGCCGGATGCCACCCGTGGCGAAAACCACGCCCCAGCGCGAGCGATGCGCGGCTTCGACGAACGCGCGCGCGCCGGGAATTTCCGCCAGCCCGTGGGCATTGAGCAGCGCCGTGAAGCGTTCGTCGATCTCGTGCTCGAAGCGCGCCAGATCGTGCGGTTGCGGCAGGGCGCGACCATGCTCGGCATGGGCGTGAATCAGAATGCCGGTATCGGTGTGATGGGGGTAGCTGCCCCAGTCGGTGTTCAGATCCTCGAATTCCAGCGACTCCATGGCGCCGAGCAGCGCACGCTGATGGATGCGCACCGAATCGGTCAGAGTGCCATCGACATCGAGCACCAGAATGCTGTCTTTTTCGAAACTCGCCTGCATGGCTGTTAGTGGACTCGTGTCAGGTGCGGGGGCGGCCGCCGAATTTTGGGAGTGTACGAATTCGCCGCAACGAATAAAACGCGTCGGGTGACATCGGATACGCCGGATGCGACAGACCGCCCTGCAGGATTTGATAGCTTGATCTCGATCATGCCTGAAGACGGGCCCAAAGCCATCCCGGACATGCGATATGCCGCATACGTTACCCGAAACGCGGGCGCGCTTGCGAGAGGCGTTGCCGGTCGATCCGGATGAACGCGGCGGGGCGTCTCTCAGCCCGGTCGGCGCTGGTTCGCGGTGGCGCGGTCAGTGCGGTCAGTGCGGTCATGGCGGCAAACCCGCCGGGAGGCGGCGACCGGTATCGCACCCGGTGTTTCGTCAGACGACCGCCGCGCGCAGGCTCGGCGGCGCTTCGTGCAACAGGGCCCGCAGGCGCATGAGCGCGCTGCCCAGACGCTCGGGATCGCGCACGCCGCCGAGCGAGATCCGGATGGCATTGGGACCGTCGGGCAACAGGCAGAAGGCGTCGGCCGGCGTTACCGCCAGCCCTTCGGCGCGCGCGGCGACTGTCAGCTCGCGCGCGGTCCACGCCGCGGGCAGGGTATGCCATCGATGAATGCCGTGCGCCGGCGCGCTCGCGGCGTCGCCGAGAATTTCCGCAGCGATCGCCTGGCGCTGGGCGGCGGCTTCCTTCACGCCCTCGAGAATGCGGTCGGCCATGCCGTTGTGAATCCACTGCGTCGCGAGCCCCGTCATCAACGGAGGCGCCATCAGGGCAAAGGAGTGCAGGGTATTGAGAAAGACGTCGCGATGGCGGGCGTCTGCCAGCCGGAGGTAAGCGGTGCGCAACCCCGGCGTGAGGCATTTCGACAGCGTGGCCACGTAGTGCACGCGATGCGGTGCGAGACGCGCGAGCGGCGCCGGCGCACCGGGCGCAAGTCGCCAGTAGGGGTCGTCTTCGATGAACGTCAGGTCGAGGGCCTCTGCCACGTCGAGCAACTCGCGCCGGCGGCGCTCCGGCATGGTGCGGGCCGTCGGGTTCTGCAACGTCGGGTTCAGATAGACGAGGCGGGCGCCATGCCCGCGCGCCGCCTCGCGCAAAGCGTCAGGCAGCATGCCGTGGTCGTCGGTCGCCACGCCGGCGAGCCGGCGGCCGAGCGAATGCGCCGCGCCGCGCAATCCCGGATAGACGATCGGCTCGCACAACACGGTGTCGTCGCGCGCCGTGGCGGCCAGCAGCAGCGCCGCGAGCGTGGCCTGGGCGCCCGGGCAGACAAGGACGTCCGAAGGCGCCAGCGTGCCCAACATCGGGGCGAGCCACAGCGCGCCAGCCTGACGGTCCGCCATGCCGCCTTCGCCCAGTTGATACGCCATGAGCATCGAAGCGTCGGTGTGACGCAGCACCTCGTCGATGCCCTTTTGCAACATCTCGCCGAGAAACAGGCCGACCGGCGCGGGCGGAATGTTCATTCCCAGATCGAGCACCTGGTCGATCGCGATGCGCGGGGTGCTCACGAAGGTGCCCAGCGGACCGCGTCCCTCGATGGCATGACGGTCGCGCGCCCGGTTGTAGGCGCGCGTGACCGTGGTGAAATCGATGCCGAGCCACGACGCGAGTTCCCGCTGCGCCGGTAACCGGTCGCCCGGCCGCAGGCGACCGTCGGCCACGGACTGCTCGATGAAGCTGGCCAGACGCAGGTAGCGAGGCCCCTTTCCCGTGCTCAAAGCGGGTTTCCAGAAGGTGGCGCGCAGGGTGTCGTGAGAGGCGTCCATGGCGATGTCCGGCTTATGTATGGAGAAAATTGTGAAAATTTCCGATGCGTGAAGTGTAGTTTGCATACATGCGGGTCGCAAGGCTTGCATTCGCGAGAGCTGACCGCATCTCGTGACGGGGCCGGGGCGGCCCATGTATCGCCGCGGCGTTGCGGGTCCTGCCGGCAGGGGTATCAAGAGCCGTTAACAATCAACGACTTACGAAGCGATTCCCTGGGCTATTGCATTGACACTTGCAATGGTCCCATGTATAGTCGCAGGCTCCGGTTTTTCCGGCGGTATGCGCGTGTCCAATGCAAAGTGCTTATGCATCAAGGGTTTGGATGCGGGTAATCCGCAAGGGTGATCGGAGATTTGCAGTGAAGTTGCATGGAGGTCCGCCTTGGCTTTCATGCTTTTGACACATTTAGGAAATCACAATGCCAACGATTAACCAATTGGTCCGCAAGCCGCGCACCTCTGCTCAGATCAAGAGCAAGAGCCCGGCCCTGCAGGACTGCCCGCAGCGTCGCGGCGTGTGCACCCGTGTGTACACCACGACGCCGAAGAAGCCGAACTCCGCACTGCGTAAGGTTGCCAAGGTGCGCCTGACGAACGGTTTCGAAGTCATCTCGTACATCGGCGGTGAAGGCCACAACCTGCAGGAACACTCGGTCGTGCTGATCCGCGGCGGTCGTGTGAAGGACTTGCCGGGTGTGCGTTACCACATGGTGCGCGGTAGCCTCGACACGCAAGGCGTCAAGGACCGTAAGCAGGCCCGTTCGAAGTACGGCGCGAAGCGTCCGAAGGCCTAAGCGGCTGAGCGGATATACGTTCGGTGATGGTGGTACATCGTCACTGAGTAAGTGGTCACTCGGCCAGGTGCTGGCTAGTAGGTGGCCTGGAGCGAAGCTCCAACTGAATCAATCAAGGAAGAAATCATGCCGCGTCGTCGCGAAGTCCCCAAGCGCGAAGTGTTGCCCGATCCGAAGTTCGGCAACGTTGAAGTCGCTAAATTCATGAACGTGCTCATGCTTGCCGGCAAGAAGTCGGTTGCGGAGCGCATCGTTTATGGTGCTTTCGAGCAGATCCAAACCAAGGCGGGCAAGGATCCGCTGGAAGTCTTCAACACCGCTCTCGGCAACGTGAAGCCGGTGGTTGAAGTCAAGAGCCGCCGCGTTGGCGGTGCAAACTATCAGGTTCCGGTCGAAGTGCGTCCGTCGCGTCGTATGGCATTGGCGATGCGTTGGTTGCGTGAGGCCGCGAAAAAGCGTAGCGAGAAGTCGATGGCCCTGCGCCTGGCAGGTGAGCTGATCGAGGCCTCGGAAGGCCGTGGCGGCGCCATGAAGAAGCGTGACGAAGTTCACCGCATGGCCGAAGCCAACAAGGCATTCTCGCACTTCCGCTTCTGACGCTGGCAAGCAGTACCTAGAGCAGAAACCGGGGCGGGTGCGCATGAGAAATTGCGCCTCGCCCGTTTGTGTTAGTAGCCCCCTCAAAAATGGCGGCTACATTGAAAGAGGCTTAAAGTGGCTCGTACAACCCCTATCGAGCGCTACCGCAACATCGGTATTAGCGCTCACATCGACGCAGGTAAGACCACGACGACCGAGCGCATTTTGTTCTACACCGGTGTGAACCACAAGATCGGTGAAGTGCACGATGGCGCCGCGACGATGGACTGGATGGAGCAGGAACAAGAGCGCGGCATCACGATCACGTCGGCTGCCACGACCTGCTTCTGGTCCGGCATGGCGAACAACTACCAAAAGCACCGCATCAACATCATCGACACCCCGGGTCACGTCGACTTCACGATTGAAGTCGAGCGCTCGATGCGTGTTCTCGATGGCGCGTGCATGGTTTACTGTGCCGTGGGTGGCGTGCAGCCCCAGTCGGAAACCGTTTGGCGTCAGGCCAACAAGTACGGCGTGCCGCGTCTGGCGTTCGTCAACAAGATGGACCGTACCGGCGCGAACTTCTTCAAGGTCTACGACCAGCTGAAGAATCGCCTGAAGGCCAACCCGGTGCCGGTGGTGGTGCCGATCGGCGCCGAAGAAAACTTCAAGGGCGTGGTCGACCTCATCAAGATGAAGGCGATCATTTGGGACGAAGCGTCGCAAGGCATGAAGTTCGACTACGTCGACATTCCGGCCGAGCTGCAAGCGGAAGCCCAGAAGTGGCGCGAAAGCATGGTCGAGGCCGCTGCCGAGTCGAGCGAAGAGATGATGAACAAGTACCTCGAAGAGGGCGACCTCCCCGAGGCTGACATCATCGAAGGTATTCGTCTGCGTACCATCGCATGCGAAATCCAGCCGATGCTGTGCGGTACCGCGTTCAAGAACAAGGGTGTGCAGCGTATGCTGGACGCCGTGATCGACTTCCTGCCGTCGCCGGTCGACATTCCGCCGGTCAAGGGCACGGACGACAAGGAACAGCCGGCAGAGCGCAAGGCGTCGGACGACGAGAAGTTCTCGTCGCTGGCGTTCAAGATCATGACGGACCCGTTCGTCGGCCAGCTGATCTTCTTCCGCGTCTACTCGGGCGTTGTGAACAAGGGCGACACGCTGCTGAACTCGGTCAAGGGCAAGAAGGAACGCCTGGGCCGTATCGTGCAGATGCACGCCAACCAGCGTGAAGAAATCGACGAAGTGCGCGCTGGTGACATCGCCGCTGCCGTCGGCCTGAAGGACGCGACCACGGGTGACACGCTGTGCGATCCGAGCGCCCCGATCGTGCTCGAGCGCATGGTGTTCCCGGAGCCGGTGATTTCGCAGGCTGTCGAACCGAAGACCAAGGCCGACCAGGAAAAGATGGGCCTCGCCCTGAACCGCCTGGCGCAGGAAGATCCGTCGTTCCGTGTGCATACCGATGAAGAATCGGGTCAGACCATCATTTCGGGTATGGGCGAGCTCCACCTCGAAATTCTGGTCGATCGCATGAAGCGCGAATTCGGCGTGGAAGCCAACATCGGCGCACCGCAGGTTGCCTACCGCGAAACCATTCGCAAGTCGGCTGTGGACGTCGAAGGCAAGTTCGTCAAGCAGTCGGGCGGTCGCGGCCAGTTCGGTCACGCCGTCATCACGCTTGAGCCGAGCGAGCAGGGCGCTGGTTACAAGTTCCTCGACGAGATCAAGGGTGGTGTCATTCCGCGTGAATACATCCCGGCCGTTGACAAGGGTATTCAAGACACCCTCAAGAGCGGTGTTCTCGCCGGCTTCCCGGTGGTCGACGTCACGGTTCACCTGACGTTCGGTTCGTACCACGATGTGGACTCGAACGAAAACGCGTTCCGCATGGCCGGCTCGATGGCTTTCAAGGAAGCCATGCGTCGCGCCAACCCGGTCATTCTCGAGCCGATGATGGCCGTGGAAGTGGAAACGCCGGAAGACTACATGGGCAACGTGATGGGCGACCTGTCGAGCCGTCGCGGCATCGTGCAGGGCATGGACGACATGGTGGGCGGCGGCAAGATCGTGCGCGCCGAAGTGCCGCTGTCGGAAATGTTCGGCTACTCGACGTCGCTGCGTTCGCTCACGCAGGGTCGCGCCACGTACTCGATGGAGTTCAAGCACTACGCTGAAGCTCCGAAGAACGTGAGCGAAGCCATCATCAGCAACAAGAACAAGTAATTGAATTGTCAGGTGTCTGCATCGGGTGATGCAGCACCTTACGCATTGTTTAAATCGTCTATTCAGTATCTGAGGATTCGGAAATGGCAAAGGAAAAATTCGAGCGGACCAAGCCGCACGTGAACGTCGGCACCATCGGTCACGTTGACCACGGCAAGACCACCCTGACGGCAGCGATCGCAACGGTTCTGTCGGCCAAGTTCGGCGGCGAAGCCAAGAAGTACGACGAAATCGACGCGGCGCCGGAAGAAAAGGCACGCGGCATTACCATCAACACCGCGCA
>NZ_AYXJ01000044.1:0-5475 GCF_000681415.1 Pandoraea sp. E26 | reverse complement strand
CGGAATTTCTGACACCCTCGTCCGCCTTGGCCGGCCGCTTCCATAGGGACGGTGATCAATCGCGTTGGTGATCACATCCGTATTGCGCGGTCCGGTTGAGCCATTCGATCTACTCGTTTTGCTTCGACTTGCCCGATTCGATGTATTCCATCGAGATGCCTTGCTTTGGCGTCCACGTCACGATTGCGGCGGCCAGGCTTACCGCTCACTTACTGCGGGTCCCCTAGTCGAGCGGGAACGCCGATCAAGGTCCCTCGCCCTCCAAAATCCTTGACGACGACAGCGCCGGCACCCACCAAGGTGCTCGGCCCCAACTGCACTCCTTGCCGCACGATTGCGCCAGCGCCAATGTGAGAATTGCTGCCCACTTGGGTGTTGCCGCAGAGCACGGCGCGGGGCGCAACATGGACATAGGCATCTACCACGCTGTCATGTTCGACTACTGCTGCGGTATTGATGATCGAACTCACACCGATACGCGCACCTGCCTGAACGACGCAGGCCGCCAGCAAGTGCGCCCCGGGAGACACAGTAGCAAACGGCGATATCATCGCTGTGGGATGGCAGACGCCGCTGAAGTACCAGCCGTCGGCTTCCAACCGCTCTTGCACGCGTCGCCTCAGGCCCGTGCAGTCGACGCCACCCAAGCCGTTGACTAAGTCGACCTCTCCCGGAGAGTAGTAGCTCAGGACGTCGTCCGTCCCCAGCACTGTCAAGCCGGGAAGCACCTCGACGGCTTCCCCGCGCGCTGCCTCGCCTACAGTGAACCCCAAGACCCGGCGTTGACACGCTAGTAACGCGTCAGCAACAACCTTTGCATGCCCGCCTGCACCGATAATCAGCACGGGCTTCATTGCGGATCCAGAGGTTCTGCAGCGGCGTAGTCGCGCAGAGCTGGCTGCCCCACGAAGCCCCAAAGTGCCGTGGGCGGCAAGCCGCGCCCGCTACGTGCAGTCGACAGATCCGCCCGCGTGAAACATTCGCCCTGTCGGATGTCGCGCGTGGCGACCACCTGTTGGCGGGCCGCTTTGCGGGTATCCCATTCACTGGCCTGTGGGCTCTTGGCGCCATCTCCGAAGGCCACTTCGATCGTTCGGATATCTCTGATCATGCGCGCCAATTCCTCGGGCTCCAGCGACGCTTGGTGGTCCGGGCCGGGCATCGTGCGATTCAGCGTGAAATGCTTTTCGATGAGCACCGCACCACGCGCAACCGCCACCACTGGAATCAGGATGCCGCTAGTGTGGTCCGAGTAGCCAACCGGGAGGTTAAATGCCCGTGCCAGTGTATCCATGGCCTTGAGATTGACCTCATGCATGGGTGTCGGGTATTGGGACGTGCAATGAAGCAGCGTGACTCGGTCATGAAGCGAGTCACGCCATTCCGCGCGACTCCAACCCTGCCAGACCTCATCGACGTGAGCGGGCTCCGCATCGGCATTGAATCCATGCGCGATGACGGCCAAAGCCAACTCCACCTCCGACAGTGTTGCCATGCCGGTGGAAACGACCAAGGGCCGACGCTGTCGAGCGAACTTCCAGAGCAGGGGGCCGTTAGTCAGCTCTCCAGACGGCACCTTGTAAAACGGCATGCTGAGGGATTCGAGAAAGTCCAGGCTGTCCGGGTCAAAGGCTGTGGACAGAAACTCAATGCCACGGGCATGTGCGCGGTCACGGAGTTCATGGTGCCATTCCCTTGGTAACTCCAGCTTATGCAGCATGTCGAACTGGGACTCTTCCGCCTCCGTTGTCTGCGTTTGGTATTTTGCCTTGGCGAGTGAGCGACTTGCCAACTTCTTTGCGTCAAAGGTCTGGAACTTGACCGCGTTGGCGCCGGCATCGGCTGCCCGATCCACCAATTCTCGGGCGAATGCGAGAATGCCGTTGTGGTTGACTCCGGCTTCGGCGATGACATAGACGGGCTTCATGGATAGGTGACGCTCTGGGCAAGAGCCGAGGTATAGTTGATGAAGGGCTTCTCGAGTGTGTCCAGCCGGGTGGCCTCCAGCACATCAACGATGCGACGTGCGGCACCAGGCTTCCCATATGGCGTATTTCGACGTGCTGCCAGCGCTTGTTGCTCCGGCGCGAGCGCCAGCGAGAGCGCAGCGCGAACGGAATCGAGGGTGTCGTCGCAATGGATGACAGACGGAGCACGCAAGCGGCCCTGCTGTCTGGAGCCAATGTCCACCGTAGTGACGCCCATTGCAGGTGCCTCCAATAAACCACTCGATGAATTGCCAACAACGGCGTCCACCTCGAGCATGAGGCTCAAGTAGCGGCGCGCACCGAGGGATTCGACGAGCACCACGCGATCCTGACGCTGTGCCGCAAAACGCTCGAGCGCCTGTCGAATATCCGATGCTCCGGGGTCGGCATTGGTTCCCGTCACGACAACGGTGGCGTTGAGTTCATCCAAGGCCGTCAAGAGCGATTGCATAGCATGCAAACCCGAATCTTCGCGGGTGGTCACCGGGTGGTAAGTTACAAGAAAACTCGGTGACTTGAGCCTCAGTCCCAGATGCTGCTCCAATGCTTCGCGCGCCACGAGGTCCAAGGTCGCGATATTGTCGAGCGCCAAGGCGCCGACTGTCCAGATACGGTCGTGCGATTCGCCCATCTGGCGCAGCCGCTGGGCGTAGGGCTCGGCGGCGGGAAAATGCAGATGTGCGAGCTTGGTGACGGCATGTCGAATCAATTCGTCGATTGCCCCCTCCGTAATTTCGCCTCCGTGGACATGGGCGATCGGCACTCGCGCAAGCACTGCTGCCTGCGCTGCAGCCAGCAGTTCGTAGCGATCCCCCAGAAGCACGAGCATGTCCGGTCGCAATCGATCCAATGCCTCGGCGGTTCCCATCATGGCCAACGCAGCGGATTTGGTCGCTGCCACGGCGCTGTCACTGGACAAGAGCATTTCCACGGTCGCATCGACGGCAAAACCGTCTGCCTCGATCTCCCGGACAGTCATGCCATGTTGAGGGGACAAGTGCGTGCCGCTGGCGATGACTTGCAGCGTCAAGCCCGGCCGCCCGGCGATTTCGCGCATAAGGGGGCGCAACAGGCCGTATTCGGCGCGCGTGCTGGTGAAGACTGCGATGCGTCGAGACGTCATGGTGCGTCCGGCAACACGCTGCTAGGGAGATTCACGACGCGCTCCTCCAGCCACTCGGAGTTCTCCAGTGGTCCACGCAAAGCGTTTGCGTAAATCGGGAGGCGACTCATCAGGGCCCAGATCGGACGGGTCATGACGCCTGCATCGTTGGTGGCCTTTAGCAGCGCATTGCGCTGCTCAGCGCTCTCACAGATCACGCCATTTAACCAGTAATTGGACGTGCAGTGCTCAGGTTCCACGATAGGCATCAGGTCTGATCCGGCAAAGAACTCGATGTAGCGCTGTGCCAGCAACCGCTTCGATGCTAAGAAGCGTGGCAACTGCTCGAGTTGCGCACAACCCAGGGCTGCGTTCAGATTCGGCATCCGGTAGTTGTAGCCGACCTCGTCATGCACAAATTCGTAGGGATGCGGGATCTTTGCCGTCGTAGTGAGATGTTTCGCACGCACGCCGATTTCCTTGGTGGAGAGGATCATGCCCCCGCCCCCTGTGGTAATCACTTTGTTGCCGTTGAAGCTCAGGACGGCAATCTGACCGAAGGTTCCCGTATGCCGGCCTTTGTAGAAACTGCCCAACGATTCGGCCGCATCCTCCACCAGGAACAGCTTCCAGCGCTCGCACACTGCCATCAATCCATCGAGATCGACTGCATGGCCGAAAGTATGCATCGGCAGGCAGACCCGGATGCGGCGGTGCCCCTGCCGCGTACGGCACGTGCCGTCGTCATCAATCAGCGCATGTTCTTCAAGCCAAGCCTCCAGGGCGAACGGCGAAAGCCCTAACGTACGGCGATCCACGTCGATAAACAGCGGCTCGGCACCGCAGTAAGCGATGGCGTTGCACGTCGCGACGAAAGTCAGCGACTGCGTGATCACCAGATCGCCACGCGCCACACCGGCCAACATCAGTGCCATGTGCAATCCGGCGGTCCCGTTCATCACCGCCACGGCTCTGGGGCTGCCAGTAAACGCCTCGATGTCCCGCTCGAATTGATCAACATACGCCCCGACGCTCGACACAAAGGTCGAATCGATCGTGTCGACTACCAGTTCTCGCTCGCGTCCGCGGAACACGGGGGAGTGCAGCGGGATGAACTCGTTCGAAGCGTATTGCTCACGAACAAAACGGACCAGGGATTCGTACATGGATTTAGACGTTATAGATATCGGCTTTGTACTTGGCGAGGTTCTCGGCGCGTGTAAACCACTCTACGGTTGCCTTAAGGCCGGCTCGGATGTCGTACGCGGGCTTGAAGCCAGTTAGATCGTGAATCTTTTTATTGTCACACCACAGTCGGAAAACTTCCGATTTGTCGGGACGTAGTCGTTGCGCATCGGTGAGGAATTCGACGTCACTATCCATCAGTTCCCGGATCAAGTTGAGGGTGTCGCCGACGGATATTTCGAAATTCGAACCGATATTCACCGTCTCACCAATGGCAGTTTCGCAACGAGCCAATTCAAGGAATCCGCGGCACGTATCGGCAACGTAATTGAAGTCGCGCGTCGGGCTGACATCGCCAAGCTTGATCTGTTTCTTACCGCTCGCAATCTGGCTAATGATCGTAGGTATGACAGCCCGTGCTGATTGGCGTGGGCCGTACGTATTAAACGGGCGCGCAATGGTCAGCGGCAAATCAAACGCATTGAAGAAGCTCATCGCCATGGCATCAGCGCCAATCTTCGAGGCACTATACGGCGATTGCGGTTGCAACGGGTGTTTCTCGTCAATTGGCACGTACTGGGCGGTACCGTAGACTTCGCTCGTGGAGGTGTGAATGACACGTTTCACGTCATTATCCATTGCTGCCTGACAGATATTCAGCGTGCCCTTTATATTTGTATCCACATAGCTGTCCGGTGCCACGTAAGAATACGGAATGGCAATTAGTGCAGCCAAGTGGAAGATAATATCCACGTCTTTGGTGACGTGTTTGCAGTAATGAGGATCGCGCACATCGCCATTCAATACTTCAATCTCATTTCGGCATTCGACATCTTCCAGCCAGCCCCAATGATTGAAGGAGTTGTATTGGGACAGCGCTTTAACTTTGAAACCTTCTCGAACCAGAAGCTCGGTAAGGTGCGATCCAATGAACCCGTCGGCGCCTGTAATCAGAACTGTTTCACCAATTTTCTGGTTCTTATTGTCAATTTTCACGTTATCTTCCATAAACGGCCTCAAATCCAATGATGTCAATTTTTCCCCAAAAATCGCCCGACTGTACTTTGATGATTCTCAGGCGGATAGTGGCTAGTTCTTCAGGTGGAGCCTTTCGCCTATGGGGATGACGCCTTCATCGATACTGTCTGTTCAGCTCTAGGGGCGATGTACTTTGGAAAGCACACGCCAAACGGCGCCCCT
>NZ_AYXJ01000043.1:0-42080 GCF_000681415.1 Pandoraea sp. E26 | reverse complement strand
GGCGCACGAATTCCGGTGCGTTCGGATCTTGCGGGGCGAGGGCCATGCCAACTCCTTGGTACTTGAATGACGAAAACCGCTGATGCAAAAAGAGGATGGCTGCCGCGGCAAGCATGTGCTCGCCACCCGGCAACCGTCGTGTCAGTCGCGCACGAGGTCCTGCAACCGGAACCCCGCGATTCGGAAGATCTGACGCAGGCACTCTTCGATTTCGTCGGCGCGACTGTTCTCGAGCCGGTTAGAGAAATTCTCGATGATGCTGGCTCGCGTATGACCGCGCACTGCCAGAATGTATGGGAAACCGAACTTGGCCTTGTACGCGTCGTTGAGCTGGGTCAGACGTGCAAACTCTTGCGCGCTGCATTGGTCCAGACCGGCACCGGCCTGCTCGCGCGTGGACTCGGCCGTGAGCTCGCCGCGCACCGCCGCCTTGCCTGCCAGTTCCGGGTGCGCGCGAATGAGGTCGAGTTGCGGGCCTTCGCCCGCGTCGACGACCGCCTGACAAAGGGCGTCGTGCAGCGCGTTGACGGTCGCGAACGGACGATCTTCCCAGGCGGACTCGGCCACCCAGGGGGAATGCTCGAAGATGCCGTCGAGCGCGGCAACGAACTCGACACGCGGCAACGCCGAGAGCTCGGCAACGGTACGCTGGGTCATGGGCAACGGGGCATTCATTAACTGCTCTCCTGGAGAACAACGGTGGCGCCCCGCCGCACGCTTGGCACGGCCCGATGACGCCTGTCGGATTCGATTTCGATGTTGGCGACCGCATCGCTTGCCGATGCGCCCGCCGATTCATGGAGTCACGCCATCACGGATTCACGGATTCAGGCCGCCACGAACGGATGACGCGCCTGCCAGTGGCGCGCCACGTCGATTCGCCGGCACACCCATACGCGGTCGTGCTTTTCAATGTGATCGAGGAATCGTCGCAACGCGGCAAAACGGCCCGGACGCCCCAGCAAGCGGCAGTGCATGCCGATCGACAGCATCTTCGGCGCCTCGTCGCCCTCGGCGTAGAGCACGTCGAACGCGTCGCGCAGGTAATGGAAGAAATGATCCGCCGTGTTGAAGCCTTGCGGCGCCGCGAAACGCATGTCGTTGGAGTCGAGGGTGTACGGCACGACCAGATGCGGCTTGACGTCGCCGTTGGCGGTTTGCACCTGCGTCCAGAATGGCAAATCGTCGCCGTAGTTGTCCGAGTCGTAGACGAACCCGCCCTGTTCGACCACCAGGCGACGCGTATTGGGGCTGTCGCGACCCGTGTACCAGCCCAGCGGCGCGCTGCCGGTCAATTCCTTGAAGATGTCGATGGCAATGCGCATGTGCTCGCGCTCGGTCGCCTCGTCCATGTTCTGATAGTGAATCCAGCGCCAGCCGTGGCATGCAATCTCGTGACCCAGCTCCTGGAACGCCGCCGTCACCTCGGGGTGACGCTGCATGGCCATCGCAACGCCGAAAACGGTCAGCGGCAAGCCACGGCGTTCGAATTCGCGCAGAATGCGCCATACCCCTGCACGCGAACCATATTCGTAGATCGACTCCATGCTCATGTGGCGCGCTTCATAAGCGGCCGCACCGATGATCTCGGAGAGGAATTGCTCGGAGGCGCGATCGCCGTGCAACACGCAGTTCTCGCCGCCCTCTTCGTAGTTGAGCACGAACTGCACGGCGATACGCGCGCGCCCCGGCCAATCGGCAAACGGCACATGGCGGCCATAACCGATCAGATCGCGCGGGTAATCCTTGGCATTTGCGGGGTTGCTGGCCATGATGTCTTGGCATCCTTCTGATGGCGAAACGATCGAAGAAGTGTAGCCAAATCCACCTGCCCGAAACATAGCGATATTCAGATATTCAGGCTCCGCTTACACGTATAGTCACCCCGCCGGCGCGACACTGTGGCGCCGGCCAGCGTCTCGGAATCGTCGTCTTGCGTGAGACGCCCCCTCCCGTACCGAATCGCCGAATTCCGGCGAAACCGCCGCCAACCACCCTCGAAATCGCGCCAATCCCCGGGCAACAGACGATTGAACAAAAAACGCGCCGGGCCGCGTTATCGACCCGGCGCGCTTTCGCTCGCCTGTCCGGCCATTTTCGGCCGGCTCACCGTCGGGGATCAGGCGATATAGGGATATCCCGTAAGCGTGAGCCGAACCTGAGCGCCCGCCGTCTGCAATCGGCCCTGCCCACCCACCGGGAGGGTGAGCTTGTCGGGGCAGTGTCCGAACGGCAGGTCGGTGACCACGGGAATACCGATCACTTTGCGCACGCTCTCGATCATGGCCACCATGTCGTAACCGTTGTCGTAGTCGCTCAACCGGTATTGCGAGAAGTCGCCAAGGACCAACGCACGCTGGCGCGCGAGAATGCCGCTCTGATGCAACTGGTACAGCATGCGCTCCACACGATACGGCGGCTCGTTGACATCTTCGACGAACAGCACCCCGCCCTCGATCTGTGGCAGATATCGCGTGCCGATCAGGCTGCACACCATTGCCAGATTGCCGCCCCACAACGTGCCGGACACGTCGATGTCGCCGCTCGCGCCATCGCCCTGCCACTCGACCACGTGGCTCGGCGAGCGCAGAACCGTCTGGAACTGGTTCAGCGTGAAGTCGCTCAGCGCTTCCGCCCCAAAGTCCGCCAGCAGCATGGGCCCGGCAAACGTCGTCAGGCGGGACTGCGCGAGCAGCGCCAACTGGATGGCCGTGAAGTCGCTGTGGCCGATGATCGCCACCGGCGCGCCCGCCAGCCGACGATGCAGGCCTTCATAGTCGAGTTGTTCCAGCAGATGCACCGCCCCGTATCCGCCGCGTACCGCCAGCACGACGTCCGGTACCGGATGGTCGCGCCCGGCCAGTTGGTTGATCTCCGCAACGCGCTGCGCGTCGGTGCCCGCGAAGCGCAGGTAGCGGCGATCGAGCGCCTCACGATTGCTCACCGTGTAGCCGAGCCGCTCCAGCACCTCGACGCCGCGTGCCGCCACGTCGACATCCGGCGCGTAGCCGGACGGCGCAATGAGTTCAAGAAGCCTGGTCTGCATCAATGGGGGGATCCGGATGAGGAAGTTGGAGGAGTGTTGCCGACGATCTCGGTGCCCGCCGACAGCCGCCGTGCCTTCGCCGCCGCGCGCCGTTCGCTGAAGAATGCCTGGAGAACGCCGACGCAGTCGTCGTGCATGACGCCGCCGAGCACTTCGGCATGATGATTCAGACGCGGCTCGGCGAACAGGTCGACGACACTGCCGCAAGCGCCCGTCTTGGGGTCGGCCGCGCCGTAGACGACGCGCTTGATGCGCGCATGCATGATGGCGCCTGCGCACATGACACACGGCTCGAGTGTGACGTACAGCTCGCAATCGGGCAGCCGGTAATTGCCCAACGCCTTCGCAGCGGCACGCAAGGCCTGCATCTCGGCGTGGGCCGACGGATCGTGGCCGCCAACCGGACAGTTGTGGCCGACCGCCACGACCTGACCGTCGCAAACGACGACGGCCCCCACGGGCACTTCACCCTGCGCCATCGCGGCGCGCGCCTGCTCGAGCGCCAGGCCCATGTAGGTCTCGTCGGTCGCGGGTAAATCTCGATTCATGAAACGTTGACGAAAAGCCGCGGTGCATCGCCCGCCCCGGGGAACGGCGCGCCATACCGCGCAATTGGCCGCTATCGGCAATACGCTATTCTCGCACGCCCCGATCATGTCAGTGCGCCGCTCGCACGTCCCGGCACGCCCGCTTCGAGCGAAGCGGGCTTCCGATTGACGTAAGCGTGGATCGGCCCCACACCTGCGGGCCAGCTCACGACGACGAGCAACAGCGACGCGAATGATCAGAGCGATGCGCGCGACAGGAAGCCCACGTCTTCGCGTGCCAGGGCCTTGATCTCGTTGCGCGTGGCGACGATGTGGGACTCGAGCATCGACACGACGGCCGCCACGTCGCGTCGGCGGCAGGCCGCCAGAATCTCGTAGTGGTCGTGCTGCGGCTTTTCCTTGCCCGTGGCCTGCGACATCGCAAGATGCGAATAACGGTCGGTATTGAGGCAGTACGCTTCGATCAGCATGCGCAGGCGCCGGTTGTTGGCGGGCGCGCACAGCGCCAGATGAAAGCGCCGGTTGTATTCGGCCCATTCCGAGACGACTTCCGAGGCCGAATAGTCGGCCAGGATCTGCTCCATGACCTGAAAGTCGCGCCCGGCCATGTTGGGCACGGCCAGCTTGGCCGCATGACATTCGAGCGCCACGCGAATGTCGAGCAGCTCGCACAACTGCTCGATGTCCATGCTCGCCACGGTGGCACCGCGGTTGAGATGGTGCACGACCAGCCCCTCCGCTTCCAACTGCCGCAACGCTTCGCGTACCGGCACGCGGCTCGAATGAAAACGCTCGGCTAGCGCTTCCTGACGTAGTTGATACCCACCCGGCAGCACGCCACTCAAGATCTCGTCTCGAAGCGTGTCGCGGATGGACTGGTGAAGGGCTTGGGGTCCGGAGGTTCGCATGGCGCGATTAAAACACATAACATGACGTCGATGCGATTCTGGATCCAATCAAAGCGCAATTGGATCCAGAGCGGGATTGCGTCTCGGCGACCGGCATTGGGCGGTTACTTGCCGGCACGCGCCTCGGCCAATGCGATGGTCAGGTGAGCCACCTTCTTCTTGAGCGCGTCGCGCTCGGCCGTGATCGCCTTGAGCTCCTTCGACAGGCGCGCGAGTTCGTCGGACGGGTCGGCGGTCGTATCCCACGGCGGCGTGCCGTCGTCGTCTTCGATCACCTCGTCGTCTTTCTTCTTGCGCGGCTTGACGGGACGCGCCTCGCGCACCTGGCGTGCCAACTCGCGCAACTCCTGCTTGCCGGCGACCACGGCCGCGACCTGCGCCGCCTGCGGCAGCGTCGAGACGGCTGCCGCCGCGTTGATCGAGACTTCGCCTCGCTTGACGGCATCGACCAGCTCGGGTGCCGCGGCATTGTGGATCTGCTCGATCTGCCCAAGCGTATTGCTCGACAGACGGGCCGCGCGCGCGAGCGCTGCGCGGGTGAGCGCCATCGTGTGCGCATGCCCGGGGACCGGCGTGTTGCCGCTGTCCGAACCGCCGCCGTCTCCCTGCGGGCCTGGCGCGGCCGCCTGCGGCGTGTCCGGGTCGGCCGGCGCCCCGGCGGTGGCGCCCGCACGCGCCTCGAGAATCGTCTTCTTGCGCAATGCCAGAACGCCGCGCTGGTAATCGGACACGCTGCGGCGTCCGAGATGGTTGTCGATCATCCACAGACGGACATCGTCCATCGACTTGAACGACCGATTCTGAACCGTGCGGAATTCGATGTTGTGCTTGCGGCAGATTTCGTAGCGGTTGTGGCCGTCGACGAGGACATCGCCCCAGAGGACCAGGGCGTCACGGCACCCTTCGGCAAGCAGACTCTGTTCGAGCGACGCGTATTCGTCAGGCGTGAGCGGATCGATGTACGCCTTGAGTTCTTGGTTGATCTGGACTGTCATGGATGTGGAATAACGTTGCAGCGCGCATTATCGCCTGTTCCGTGCGATGCCATAAGACCGGGCGTCAGGATCACGCGGCATCCGGAGCGCCGCCACGGCTCAGGACAGCACGCCGTGATCGGTCAGAAATGCCTGAATACGCGCCAGACGCGCCACCGGATCCGCCATGCCCAGCAGCGTCTCCTTCTCGTGTGGCGGCAGCGGCAGCAGCTCGGCCCAGCGATCGGCTACCCAACCGCATTCGTCGAGCCGGTAAGGCGGCGCCAGCGGCAATTTTGCCGCCCGCGCGGGGTCGCGCTGCAGGCCGGCGATCAGTTTGCCCAAAGTGTCGGCGCTGACCTGAAGCGTGTCGGGAATCGCGACGCCCGGATCGTCGGGCAACATTTGCGCCTCACCCATCCACAAACCGTATTTCCCCAGTTCGACGTGAGAGAGCGAGAACTTTGTCGTGCCGCGGCACACCAGTTCGAGCAGTGCCGGCATAGGTGCACGCCAGTCCTCGATGCGCGCCATCGTGCCGATCATCGCAGGCTCCTCGACGGCGTCCGGCAGGCGTACCTCACTGCCCTGTCGCAGGATGACGACGCCGAACTCGGTGCCGTCAGCCAGACATCGCTTGATCATGTCGAGATAGCGCACTTCGAAGATGCGCAGATGCAACACCCCGGCGGGAAACAGGGCGTTACCGAGCGGAAAGAGTGGGATCTGGGCCATGCCATATGATGACACGAAGTCCGGGAATCACACGCGTCGGTCAGGCGATCGGGCGCCGGGAGGCTTGCAACAGCCACACCTGCACGTCGGCGATCTGTGCGGCGTGCCGGGTGCGTCGTGGATACACGATGTAGAAGCCCGCGCCGGTACGCAGCACCGTATCGAACAGGCGGACCAGTCGACCGGCTGCGACATCGGCCGCCACGAAGTCGACATGCGCCAGCGCAAGGCCCTGCCCCGCAACGGCGGCGTCGATGGCGAGCGCGGTCTGATTGAAGCGCACGTTCTTGGCGACTGACAGTGACACGCCGGGCAGCGCTTGTTCGAGGTATTGCGGCCAGGCGTTGTGTGCGTCGTGCAGCAAGGCGTGCCCACGCAGGCTTGCATGCTCCGCGGGGTGTCCGAGTGCGGTGATCACTTGCGGTGAGGCCACGGCCACCTGTGCTTCGTCGAACAACGGCTCGACGGTCAGCCCCGCGCCGAACGGCGGCCGGCCGTAGCGAACGGCGAGATCGACGGCATCCGCCTGAAAGTGCGACAGCCGGTCAGTCGCAAGAATGCGCAGATCGATGTCCGGATGCGCCTCGAGAAATGCCGGCAGACGCGGAATCAGCCACTTCGACGCGAACGTCGGTGTCACGCTGATCGTCAGGCGCAGCGGTTCCGGTCGCAGCGCCTGCGTAGCATCCGCCAATATTTCGAACGCACGGCGTACGCCGCCCGCATAGCGGCGCCCGTTCTCCGTAAGCGTCAATGCGCGCGCGTGCCGCTCGAAGAGCTTCATGCCCAGCTCGGCTTCGAGCCCGCGAATCTGCTGGGCGACGGCCCCCTGGGTCACGCCGAGTTCTTCGGCGGCGATCCGAAAATTGAGATGCCGGCTCGCCGTCTCGAAGGCGCGTAGCGCGTTAAGCGACGGCAGACGTCCGATGGCTTCGGTCATGATGTAATTTTTCTACTGGATAAAGCACCAAAATCTGATGCATCCGTCTGGCATGAGGATGTTACGCTGTCAGGCATGAATCGCACGATCTGGCAGCCATTGGGGCTTGTGCCAACGTCTTCGGAGGATAGCAGCATGACAGTAGAAAAAGTGGCGTTGATTACTGCGGGTGGCAGTGGCATGGGCGCGGCGGCGGCGCGGCGTCTGGCGGCGGAGGGGTTCCGGGTCGGCATTCTGTCGTCGTCCGGCAAGGGCGAGGCATTGGCCGCGGAACTGGGTGGCGTGGGGGTGACCGGCTCGAACCAGTCGAACGAGGCGTTGGCCCGGCTCGTCGAGCAATCGCTCGAGCGCTGGGGACGTATCGACGTGCTGGTCAACAGCGCCGGTCATGGTCCGCGCGCGCCGATTCTCGAGATCACCGACGAGGACTGGCATCGCGGTATGGACACCTATCTGATGAACGTGATCCGGCCGACGCGCCTTGTCACGCCGATCATGCAGAAACAACGCTCGGGCGTGATCGTCAACATCTCAACGGCATGGGCGTTCGAGCCGAGCGAGATGTTTCCGACGTCGGCCGTTTTTCGCGCCGGCCTCGCGGCGTTTACGAAGCTTTTCGCCGACAAATACGCACAGGACAACGTGCGCATGAACAACATCCTGCCGGGATGGATCGACAGCCTGCCACAACAGGAGACTCGGCGCGAGACCGTGCCGATGCAACGCTATGGCAGGGCGGAGGAAATTGCCGCGACGGTGGCCTTCCTTGCGTCTGACGGCGCGGGCTACATCACCGGCCAGAACATTCGCGTGGACGGCGGGTTGACGCGCTCGGTGTGAGGTAAACGCTGCGCGCCGGGATCGCGTTTGCCCGGCAGTGGGGGTGCCATGCCGGCGAGGCGTCCTAGGCGGCGTCGACCTGGCCAACGCCCGGTCACGTTACGCAGGCACCCGCGCAAATACCGACACCAGGTGATCGACAAACATCCGCACCCGCGCCGGCAGGTGACGGCGCGAGGCGTACTGCACCGTTATCGGTGCGCGTGCTCCCGCCCATTGCGGCAGCACTTCCACCAGCTGGCCGCTGGCCAGTTCGTCCGCGACGTCGATGGACGATCTGCGCACCAGCCCGAAACCCGCCAGCGCCCAGTCGTGGGCAAGTTCGCCGTTATCCGTTGCGAATCGCCCCCTGACGCGCACGGTGGTGCGCGTGCCCGTATCGCGCTGCTCCAACCGCCAGTCCGCGTGAGCCGCGCCGCCGCGGCTCATCACAATGCAATCGTGCTCGGCCAGCGCCTCGGGCGTTTGCGGCATGCCGCGTTGGGCGAGGTATGACGGGGCTGCACAGATGATGCGTCGATTGTCGGCGAGATGCCGCGCAATGAGCCGCGAGTCAGGCGCTCCGCCGATACGGACCACACAATCGAGGCTGCCCTCGATCAAATCGACAATCTCGTCGGACAGCGTCAGATGTACGGTCAATCGCGGCGCCATCGCCGCTAGCTCGGCCAGCGCCGGTCCGATCCAGCGGCGCCCCAGCGCCACCGGCGAGGACACGCGCAACACGCCCTGCGCCTCGTGCCGGCCTCGACCCACCGCGGCTTCCGCGTCGGCCACCTCGGCCAGGATCGTCTGGCATCGCTCGAAGTAGATCGCCCCTTCTTCCGTGAGCGCGAGGCGACGCGAGCTGCGCTGTAACAAGCGTACGCCCAGATCGGCCTCCAGCCGCGACAGGCGTTTGCTGCCGACCGCCGGGGAAAAGCCCAGCTCACGTCCGGCCGCCGACAAGCTGCCTCGAGTCACCGCGCTCACGAAAAGGCGCATATCGGACAGTTCCACCATGATCTCGCTGCTCGCTATCGTTTCTGAAATGGAATAGATGGTGATGCAATTTTCGCTATTTTATTCCAATGTCGAAAAGACAAAAATGGCGGCACGTCAGCAAACCGCTGACGGCTCATCACGAAGGAACCACACCATGATCCCATCGAACATTCGGCATTTGGCCATCGCTCTCGCGTTGACACTCACGGGCACGGCCGCCTGGGCCGACGACGCCGCCGTGCTGCCCCGAGCGTCATCCGTCGTTGTCGATAGAAGCTTGGCGGCGCCGCAGCGCGAAGCCATGATGCTGGCGGCTCGCCGCTACTACGCGTTCTGGAACACAGGCGATGCAAGCTACGCCAAGGCGGCACTTGCCGGCGACTTCATCGACCGCACGTTGCCGCCGGGCCGCCCGCAAGGCGCGGAAGGTCCGGTGTTCGCGTCGCATCACTTTCGTGCCGCGGTGCCCGATCTGGCCATGTCGGTCGACGAAATGCTCCTCGTTGGCGACCGCGTCGTAGGCCGCCTGCATTTCACCGGGCATTTCACCGGAAGCTTCAATGGCATTCAAGGCAAGGGGCAGAAGGTGGACTTCATCGCGACCGATATCTACCGCATTGCCAATGGGCGCATCGCCGAGAACTGGCATCTGGAGGACAACCTGACGTTGTTGCAGCAATTGGGGGTGGTCAATCCGTAGTCCGAGACAGCATCAGGGAACCCATCAGACGCGCAACGGCTAGCCGATCCGTACCGCCGCTGAAATGTGACGCCGCGACCCGCTCGCCCCGCATCATGACGACTGGGTCGACGCCATGAAAAAATGCCATTGACGACGGCCTCGCATCATCAATGGCATCGAAACCATCAAGCCGGTCAATCACCGACAAAATGGCTTTATTCGTGAGGGGAGATTATTCCCACTCGATTGTCGCCGGCGGCTTGCCCGAAATGTCGTAAACAACTCGGTTCAAACCGCGCACTTCGTTGATGATGCGGTTCGAGACCTTGCCGAGCAGTTCGTGCGGCAGATGCGCCCAGTGTGCCGTCATGAAGTCCTGCGTCTGCACGGCGCGCAGCGCCACGACCCACTCGTACGTGCGGCCGTCGCCCATCACGCCCACGCTCTTGACCGGCAGGAACACCGCGAACGCCTGGCTCGTCAGCTCGTACCACGTCTTGCCGGTGTTCGGCTCGACCGTGTTGCGCAACTCCTCGATGAAGATCGCATCGGCACGACGCAGCAAATCGGCGTAATCGCGCTTCACTTCGCCGAGAATCCGCACCCCCAAGCCCGGCCCCGGGAACGGGTGACGATAGACCATGTCATGCGGCAGACCCAGCGCGACACCCAGCTCGCGCACCTCGTCCTTGAACAGGTCGCGCAGCGGCTCGAGCAGCTTCAGACCCAGTGTCTCCGGCAGACCGCCGACATTGTGGTGACTCTTGATCGTCGTCGCCTTCTTGGTCTTGGCACCGCCCGATTCGATCACGTCCGGGTAGATGGTGCCCTGCGCCAGCCACTTCGCATTCTTCAGCTTCTTCGCTTCCGCCTGGAACACTTCCACGAACTCGCGGCCGATGATCTTGCGCTTCTGCTCCGGATCGGTCACGCCCTTCAGATGTCCCATGAACTGCTCGGACGCATCGACGTGCACCACCTTCGCATGCAGACGGCCCTGGAACATCTCCATGACCATCTGACCCTCGTTCAGGCGCAACAGACCGTGATCGACGAATACGCAAGTCAGCTGATCGCCGATGGCCCGGTGAATCAGCGCCGCCGCCACGCTCGAATCGACCCCGCCAGACAGGCCGAGAATCACTTCCTCGTCGCCCACTTGTTCGCGAATCGCCTTCACGGCTTCCTCGATGTGGTCCCGCATGATCCAGTCCGGCTTGGCGCCGGCGATCTCCAGCACGAAACGCTCGAGCAGCTCGCGACCCTTCACCGTGTGCGTGACTTCCGGGTGGAATTGCACCGCATAGTAATGACGCTTCACGTCGGCCATGCCCGCAATCGGGCAGCTCGGCGTCGATGCCATCAACGCAAAGCCTTCCGGCAACCGCGTGACCTTGTCGCCATGGCTCATCCACACCTTGAGCATGCCGTGCCCTTCAGCCGTGCGGAAGTCCTCGATGCCGTCGAGCAGCGGCGTATGGCCATGGGCGCGCACTTCCGCATAACCGAACTCGCGGTGGTTGCTCGCCTCGACCTGACCGCCCAACTGCACCGTCATCGCAAACATGCCGTAGCAAATCCCCAGCACCGGCACACCCAGATCCCACACCGCCTGCGGCGCGCGAAGATCCTGATCCTCGTACGTGCTCGCATGGCTGCCCGACAGAATGATCGCCTTCGGATTGAACTCGCGAATGAATTCGTCGGAGACGTCGTTCGGGTGAATCTCGCAGTAGACGTGCGCTTCGCGAACGCGGCGTCCGATGAGCTGGGTGACTTGCGAGCCGAAGTCAAGAATGAGGATTTTGTCGTGCATCGTGAGGTACGGATGAAGTGGATTCGTTGGTCGTCGGCGCCGTGTCGGAAGGCACGGGCGTGACAATGCCGGTGGTGCCCGCAGGCGCGACCGGCGTGGGATTGACGGAAGCGGAGCCGCCACGAGGGGGCTGAGGCGTCTCCATGCGCGGCTCGGCGCGCGCGCCCCGGGGCGCGTCGACATCCCGAGGCTCGTAATAATCTCTCGGCGGATCGCGCCGCGTGTCGCTCACGACACCGCCTCGCACTCGCTCTCCCGACTGCTGGGCGGCCTGCACGCGCTCTTTCGTGCGCACGCTCGACGCCAGCTTCACGAGAATGCCGCCTACCACCAGCAGCACAGCCCCGAGCGCCGGCATCAGCAACTTGCCGCCGCCCGTCACCGAAAGTTGGCCGGAAATCAGCCAGCCCAGCACGAACGCACCGATCACCCAATTGATGTGCCCCGTCACTTTCGCGACGGTCGCCGTCAACTGGCCGTTCACGGTGGCGTGCCATTGCAGCCAGGCCACGCCGATGAAGGCCACGCCCAGCGCCTGCGCATAGAGCACGGGCGATGGCGCGGGCACTTCAATGGCCGCATACAGCGATGACCAGAACGACGCAATCAATAGCACGCCAAGTGCCAGATTCAACGCCGCATCGAGGAACAGTACCGTACGCAACATGGCCTTCATGGGCAATTACTCCACGTGGTAGTTGGGGGCTTCCTTCATGATCTGGACGTCGTGCACGTGCGATTCGCGCATGCCCGCTGCCGTGATTTGGACGAATTCCGCTTTCTCATGCAGGTCCTGGATCGTCGGGCAGCCCAGATATCCCATCGAGGAACGGATACCGCCGGTCAGTTGGTGAAGGATCGCGTTCACGCTACCCTTGTACGCCACCCGCCCCTCGATGCCTTCGGGCACGAGCTTGTCGGCGTTGTTGGCCGGGTCCTGGAAGTAACGGTCAGCCGCGCCATCCTTCATCGCGCCCACCGACCCCATGCCGCGGTAGCTCTTGTACGAACGCCCCTGATACAGGAACACTTCGCCCGGGGCTTCTTCCGTCCCCGAGAACATGCTGCCCATCATGACAGTGTGCGCACCCGCAGCCAGCGCCTTGGCGACGTCGCCCGAGTAGCGAATGCCGCCGTCGGCAATCAGCGGAACGCCCGTGTCCTTGAGCGCCTCGGCCACATTGGCGATCGCCGTGATCTGCGGCACGCCGACACCGGCGACGATACGCGTCGTGCAGATCGAGCCCGGACCGATACCGACCTTGACCGCATCCGCCCCATGCTCGACCAGCGCCACGGCAGCACTCGCCGTCGCGATGTTGCCGCCAACGACCTCGATCTGCGGGAAATGCTTCTTGACCCACTGCACGCGGTCGAGCACGCCCTGGCTATGGCCGTGCGCCGTGTCGACCACGATCACGTCGACACCGGCAGCAACCAGCAACTCGACGCGTTCTTCATTTTCCGGACCCACGCCGACGGCGGCGCCAACGCGCAGCTTGCCATGCTCGTCCTTGCTCGCGAGCGGATACTCGGTCGCCTTCGTGATGTCCTTGACCGTCATCAGGCCGCGCAGCTCGAATGCGTCGTTGACGACCAGCACGCGCTCGAGGCGGTGATCGTGCATCAGTCGCTCGGCATCGGCCGGCGAGGCGCCCTCACGCACCGTGATGAGCTTGTCCTTCGGCGTCATGATCACGCGCACCGGCTCGTCCAGGCGGCTCTCGAAACGCAGGTCGCGATTGGTGACGATACCGATGAGCTGTGCGCCCTCGACCACCGGGAAACCGGAAATGCCATGCTGGCGCGACAGCGCGATCACGTCGCGCACCTTCATGTGCGGCGGGATCGTGATCGGGTCGCGCAGAACGCCCGACTCGAAGCGCTTGACCTTCGAGACTTCCCGCGCCTGCTCGGCCGGCTTCAAATTCTTGTGAATGATGCCGATGCCACCCTGCTGCGCCATGGCAATGGCCAGACGCGCTTCGGTCACCGTATCCATGGCGGCCGACAGCAAAGGCATGTTCAGGGTGATGTTGCGCGTGAGCTTGGTTTTCAGGCTGGTGTCGCGCGGGAGAACGGCAGAGTAGGCCGGGACGAGGAGCACGTCATCGAATGTGAGTGCTTTTTGGATCAGACGCATGGCAAATCCTATAGGCGCAAAACCGAATTATACAGAAATCGCGAACCGCATGGCACGTCCGCCCCACATGTCAAGGGGCTTTTTCCCGAGCCGTCGCCCACCGATGCCAACGAACGCCAATCATTGCCATCGACGCCCCGCGCGGGTGGCGCCCTAGCCCCTAGCCCCTAGCCCCTAGCCCCTAGCCCCTAGCCCCTAGCTCCTAGCTCCTAGCTCCTAGCTCCTAGCTCCTAGCGCCATTGGGCCATTGGGCCGGCGCGCCTGCCAAATGCCGACATGGCGGCATTCCCGATAGCCCCGGGTGCCGGATTTCACAATAGCCGGACGCGAGGCGCGTGCTACGCTTGCGCCCGGCTCGTGCTGACTCGATGCAACGTCAATGATGGCGGGGACGGCACGAAACCCGGCATTTCGACATCACACCATTGGCAAGGCGCGCATGGGGCAAGGCATTTCATACGGATTGGCGGCAGGCGCCCTCTGGGGATTGGTCTTTCTGGCCCCGCGTCTGTTGCCCGGGTTTTCGCCGCTGGAGCTGTCCGCCGCACGATACGTCCTGTACGGGGTGGTGTCCGTAGTGTTGATCGCCCCGATCTGGGCGCGCCTGCGCCACAACATTACCCGCAGCGACTGGCGCGCGCTTTTCCAGCTGAGCCTGGTCGGCAACCTCATCTATTACCTGTTCGTCGCCGCTTCGGTACAGATGGCGGGCATCGCTCCGGCCTCGCTGATCGTCGGCGTGCTGCCGGTGACCGTCACGCTGGTTGGCAGTCGCGACCACGGCGCCCTGCCGCTGTCACGGCTTGCCGGACCGCTGGCGCTGGTCGCCGCCGGCATCGTCTGCATCAACGTGGACGTTTTCTCGCATGCCTCGACCCGTGGGGGCGACTGGCGTCTGACCCTCGCCGGGATTGTCTGCGCCATGGGCGCACTGGCCAGTTGGACCTGGTACGCGGTGGCCAACGCCCGGTATCTGGCGCGGTTCGGGCATTTCACCAGCCGGGAATGGTCGCTGCTCACCGGCGTGGCCACGGGTGCGCTGGCCCTCGTGCTGGCGATACCGGCCGCGCTGATGCCGCATCCGGTCGCGACGGATGCGCCACGGGACTGGCAGATGTTCCTGCTGGTGAATGCTGCCGTAGCAGTGGGGGCATCGACGATCGGCAACGCGTTCTGGAATGCGGCGAGCCGACGGCTGCCGCTCACCCTGTCGGGACAACTGATCGTGTTCGAGACGCTGTTCGCCCTGCTCTACGGCTTCATTTACGAACATCGCATGCCGCGATTGCTGGAACTCGCCGCCATTGTCCTGCTGCTGGTCGGCGTCAGCGCTTCGGTTCGGCTGCATGCGCGAGGGTCGACCCATTGACGTTGAGCGCCCCGGAAGACGACCGCACGGAACACTTGTCCAGCGTGCTCGCCCGGTTTCGGCCTGGCGCCGAATCGACCATGCGGCATCCCGGAGGGCTTAGCTGCCGCGGCGACTCCCGAGCCACTTCTGCCCTTCGCGGCTGCCTTCGTTGCGCACCTTTTCGACCCGCCGTTGACGGGCCACTTTCGGGTCGGCTCTGAGCGCCCGGTAGATCTCCACTCGATCACCCGACTCAACCGCCGCATCGAGCGCACGCACCTTGCCGAATACACCGACCTTCATGCGCGCGAGATCCAAC
Source organism: Pandoraea sp. E26 (assembly GCF_000681415.1). Taxonomy (NCBI): domain Bacteria; kingdom Pseudomonadati; phylum Pseudomonadota; class Betaproteobacteria; order Burkholderiales; family Burkholderiaceae; genus Pandoraea; species Pandoraea sp. E26. The sequence goes on along the minus strand of NZ_AYXJ01000043.1, from coordinate 26,794 downwards.
TCGGGGAACCGCTGCAACAGGCCGCTGCGCTCGATCGCCTCGCGCATGGTGCCGCCCTGCGGCACCGCAACGGCGACGATCGTTTGCTGATCGGGCAGCGCATAGCAGACTTCGACGTGAAACTCACTTGGCATAGACCGTCTCCGCACGTTTGACGAAGGCGTCGACGAACGTGTTGGCGATGTGACTGAACACCGGACCGATCACCTTCTCGAGCAGGAAATTCGCGAATTCGTAGTGAAGGCCGAACTCGATCTTGCAGGCGTTTTCGCGCAGCGCCGTGAATTTCCACGTACCGTGAAAACGCTTGAACGGCCCTTCGACGAACGTCATCTGAATCGAATGCGGACGCTCCTGCAGATTGCGGGTCGCGAACGAATGCTTCAGCCCCTTGAAGTCAATGATCAGCGACGCCTCCATGCTGTGCTCGTCCTGATGTCGAATTTCGACACCACCGCACCAGGGCAGGAATTTGGGGTAATCGGCGACATTGGTCACCAGGTCGTACATTTGCTCATCGGAGAAATGCACGAGAACGGTTTTACTGACTTCGGCCATCGTCTGTCGGGCGAGGCGAACACATGGCGCGGGCACCGATACGGAATCGATCCGCACGCGTCGCAAGCCGCCTCTTGCCGAGACTCTTTGTTAAAATCGCTATTTTACCCGAGCCCGACTCACCGGGTCCGACCAAGTTACCCGCCAAGGATCCATGAGCATCATCGACAACAAGAAAGCCTTCTTCGACTACTTCATCGAGGAGCGATACGAAGCCGGGATCGCGCTCGAAGGGTGGGAAGTCAAGGCCATCCGCGCCGGGCGGGCGCAGATCAAGGAAGGTTACGTCGTCATCAAGAACGGCGAAATCTTTCTGATCGGCGCGCACATCAGCCCACTGACCTCGACGTCGACGCACGTCAAGGCAGACCCGGTGCGCACGCGCAAGCTCCTGCTCAAGGCCGACGAGATCAAGAAGCTCATCGGCAAGGTGGAGCAACGCGGCTACACGCTCGTCCCGATCAACCTGCACTACAGCAAAGGGCTCGTGAAGTGCGAGATCGGGCTGGCCAAGGGCAAGAAGCTGCACGACAAGCGCGAGACGGAGAAGCAGCGCGACTGGGAGCGCGAAAAGGCGCGCCTGATGCGCACCCCGACCTGACGCGTCACCGGCGCCCGCCTGTCAGCGAACCGCAACGCCACTCACCGCGTCGCGCGAAAACGCAACGGCCCATATCGCGCGGAGATATGGGCCGATTTTTATGATAACGGGTCTTCGGGCGATTCTCGATGGAGACTACCGACGGCGATTATCGACGCGCACCGGCATTGCCGAAGCCGCCGGGCGTGCCGTCGACGGGTGCATTCGACCCCCCCTCCGTGCCGCGCACGATCTTGAGCGCCGAGGCGATCATGCCACTCATGTCCGACAGATTGCCAGGCACGATCAGCGTGTTGTTGGTCCTGGCAATCTTGCTGAAGGCGTCAACGTACTGCTCGGCAACCTTCAGGTTGACGGCCTCCATGCCACCCTGCGTCTGAATCGCCGTCGCGATCTTGTGGATGGCTTCGGCATTGGCTTCGGCCACCGCGAGAATCGCTGCCGCCTCGCCCTGCGCCTGATTGATGGCCGCCTGCCGCTCGCCCTCGGACTTCTGGATCGCCGCCTCCCGAGCACCCGACGCCAGGTTGATCTGCTCCTGCTTCTTGCCCTCGGACGCCGCGATCAATGCGCGCTTCTCGCGCTCCGCCGTGATCTGGGCCTGCATGGCGTGGAGAATCTCCTTCGGCGGCGTGAGATCCTTGATTTCGTAGCGGAGCACCTTCACGCCCCAGTTCGACGCCGCCTCGTCGAGCGCATTCACCACGCTGTGGTTAATGAACTCGCGCTCCTCGAACGTCTTGTCGAGCTCGAGTTTGCCGATCACGCTACGCAACGTCGTTTGCGCCAACTGCGTGATCGCGACAATGAAGTTGCTGGAACCATACGACGCCTTCATCGGGTCCGTCACCTGGAAGTACAGAATCCCGTCGACCTGCAACTGCGTGTTGTCCTTGGTGATGCAGATCTGGCTCGGCACATCGAGCGGCACTTCCTTGAGCAGGTGCTTGTATGCGACGCGATCGACGAACGGCACGACGATCGACAGGCCCGGTGTGAGCGTCGCGTGATACTTCCCGAGACGCTCCACCACCCACGCGTGTTGTTGAGGCACGATCTTGATCGAACGTGCCGCGATGATCACGGCGATGATGAAGAGAATAAACGCGACGTTGGATAACATGTTTCCCCCAGAAAGCGCCCGCGATACACGGCGGGCCGGTTGACTTCCCCGCAACTGCGGGTCAATGCCTCTTCACATTCGCACGACGCACCGCGCCGCCGCCCGTCAAGCTTCAGGCACGCGCATGCGCGACATAGAGACGGCTGCCGCGAACCTCGCGAATGACGAACCATCCTGCGTCCGGCGACTCGCCCGGCAGCAACTCCACGTCCCATTCCGCGCCGCGGTACATCGCGCGCGCGAGACCGTCCGCCTGCCAGTGATCGACATGCAGGCGCTGACCGATATCGAGAATGGTGTTCGGGTCCGCCGTGGCGTCGACCTTGATGCGACGCCGCCCGAAACGGCTTCGACGCAACATCCAGACGGCAACGCCCGCAACGATTGCCGCCGCAACCCATTGCAGCGGCCAGTCCGCGCGCAACAGCGCCGCAATGCCGCCTGCCGCCATGCCAAGGGCAACCATCAGCAGATAGAACGTCCCGCTCGCCAGCTCCAGCACCACGACCAATCCGGCGACGCCGAACCAAAGCCAAGCCTGCTCCATCGCAACTCCCAGACACAAAAAAACCCCGGTGTGATACCGGGGTTTATAGCATGAAACCCACCGATCGGCGTATGCGTCCCAAGGGAGGCACCTGCCTTTCGGTGGCGTCCGAGATGCCGCTCGGACGCTTCCGACTACCGACGTCAGATCGTGATCGTGACGCTTACTTCGCCAGCTTGGCGAGTTGCTGCCACGTCTCGATGACCGTGTCCGGGTTGAGCGACATCGATGCGATGCCTTCCTTGGCCAGCCACTCGGCCAGGTCCGGATGATCCGACGGACCCTGCCCGCAGATGCCTACGTACTTGCCCTTTGACAGACAGGCCTTGATGGCGCGGCTGAGCATGAACTGCACCGCCGGGTCGCGTTCGTCGAAATCCTTGGCCAGCAGTTCCATGCCCGAGTCGCGATCCAGACCCAGCGTGAGCTGCGTCAGATCGTTCGAACCGATCGAGAAGCCGTCGAAGTACTCGAGGAACTCGTCGGCCAGAATGGCGTTCGACGGCACTTCGCACATCATCACCAGCTTCAGGCCGTTTTCGCCGCGCTTGAGGCCATACTCGCCAAGCATGCCCACCACGCGCTCCGCCTGACCCAGCGTACGCACGAACGGCACCATGATCTCGACATTCGTCAGGCCCATCTCGTCACGCACGCGCTTCAGTGCACGGCATTCCATCTCGAAGGCTTCGGCGAAGTCTTCCGAGATGTAGCGCGATGCGCCGCGGAAGCCGAGCATCGGGTTCTCCTCGTCCGGCTCGTAACGCGAGCCACCGATGAGCTTCTTGTACTCGTTGGACTTGAAGTCCGACAGACGCACGATCACGCTCTTCGGGTAGAACGCCGCCGCAATGGTGGCGATCCCTTCAGCGAGCTTGTCGACGTAGAACGCACGCGGCGAGGCGTGACCGCGTGCCACCGACTCGACCGCCTTCTTCAGGTCGGCGTCGATGTTCGGGTATTCGAGAATCGCGCGCGGGTGCACGCCGATGTTGTTGTTGATGATGAATTCCAGACGCGCCAGACCCACACCTTCGTTCGGCAGTTGCGCGAAGTCGAAGGCGAGCTGCGGGTTGCCCACGTTCATCATGATCTTCACCGGAATCTTCGGCATTTCGCCGCGCTGGATCTCGGTGATTTCCGTCTCGAGCAGACCGTCGTAGATCTTGCCCTCGTCGCCTTCGGCGCAGGAAACGGTCACGAGCGCGCCGTCCTTCAGGACGTCCGTCGCGTCGCCACAGCCGACCACCGCCGGCACGCCGAGTTCACGCGCGATGATCGCAGCGTGGCAGGTACGGCCGCCGCGATTCGTCACGATCGCCGATGCGCGCTTCATTACCGGCTCCCAGTTCGGGTCGGTCATGTCGGCCACCAGCACGTCACCCGGCTGCACACGCTCCATTTCGCTCGGGTCCATGATCACGCGCACGGGACCGGCGCCGATCTTCTGACCGATGGCGCGGCCCGTGGCCAGCACCGGTGCATCGCCCTTGAGCTTGAAGCGCTGCTCGACCTTGCCGGCCGACTGGCTCTTCACCGTTTCCGGACGTGCCTGAAGAATGTAGATCTTGCCATCCTTGCCGTCCTTGCCCCACTCGATGTCCATCGGACGACCGTAGTGCTTCTCGATGATCAGCGCGAACTTGGCGAGCTCGGCGCAATCCTCGTCGGTGATCGAGTAACGGTTGCGCAGCTCCATCGGCACGTCGATGGTCTTCACGCGGCCCGGCTCGCCCGGTTGCGTGAACTCCATCTTGACCAGCTTCGAGCCGAGCGTGCGGCGAATGATCGGGTACTTGCCGGCCTTGAGCGTCGGCTTGAAGACATAGAACTCGTCAGGGTTCACGGCGCCCTGCACCACCGTCTCGCCAAGACCGTAGCTGGCAGTGATGAACACGACGTCCTGAAAGCCCGACTCGGTGTCGATCGTGAACATCACGCCCGAGGCACCGCAGTCCGAACGCACCATGCGCTGCACACCGGCCGAAAGTGCCACTTCGGCGTGCGTAAAACCCTTGTGAACGCGATACGAGATGGCACGGTCGTTGTACAGCGACGCGAACACGTGCTTCATGCGATCGAGCACGTCTTCGATGCCGACGACGTTCAGGTAGCTTTCCTGCTGACCGGCGAACGACGCGTCGGGCAGGTCTTCGGCGGTGGCCGACGAACGCACGGCGAACGAAGCATCCGGCTGGTCAGCCGTCAGGCGTGCGAACTGCTCACGGATATCCTTCTCGAGTGCCGGCTGCAGCGGCGCGTCGACGATCCATTGACGGATCTCGGCGCCGGCTTCCGCGAGGGCCTTGACGTTGTCGACGTCGAGGCCCTCGAGACGCTTGGCAACGCGCTCGGTCAGGTTGTTGTGCTGGAGGAATTCGCGGAAGGCGTGCGACGTCGTGGCGAAGCCGCCCGGCACGCGCACGCCGGCGCCGGCCAGTTGGCTGATCATTTCGCCAAGCGATGCATTCTTGCCGCCGACCGACTCGACGTCGGTCATGCGCAGATGCTCAAACGGCACCACGTAGGCGCCGTTGTGTGCTGCGTTAGTCATAAAAGCCCCTAAGGTAAGAAAAAAAATTCTCGGCGGACCGGCTGGGACTGACGTGGGCCGGTCGACCTGTTGGATAAGGAATCGCGCATTGGCGGCGTCGTGTACCAGGGGCCAGCACCCGACGACCTGCCCCGAACCATCCCGATTCCCGCCGCGCCCCGCCACACGGGCCTGAGGCCGGGCGGCGCGCGATGGTCGCGCAATTGCTTATCCAACAAGTTGCCGCTATTCTACCGTGCAACGCACCATTTTGCGATTCTGCGCATGACTGACGCCCCCAATACCGGAAATTCCCCGACATCCCCCGCCCCACAAGCCAAACCGGCCGCTGCACGCCCGGTCTTCATTGTGTCCGACGGGACAGGGATCACGGCCGAGACCTTCGCGCATTCGATTCTCGCGCAGTTCGAGATGCGTTTCCGTCAGATTCGCGTTCCGTTCGTGGATTCCGTCGATAAAGCCTATGAAACGGCGCAACGGATCAATGAAATGTATCGCAGCGAGAACGTCCGCCCGATCATTTTCAGCACGCTCGTCGACGCTCGCGCCAACGAGATCCTGCGCAACAGCCAGGGCGTGGTCCTCGACATGTTCCAGACGTTCATCGAACCCCTCGAGGTCGAGCTGGGACTCAAGTCGATGCATGCCATCGGACGGGTGCACCAGAACGCCGACAGCGAGGCGTACAAGAACCGGATCGAGGCGGTGAATTTCTCGCTCGCGCACGACGACGGTCAGTCGAACAAGAACCTGCAAAGCGCCGACGTGATTCTCGTGGGCGTATCGCGCAGCGGCAAGACGCCGACCACGCTCTACCTCGCCATGCAATACGGCGTGAAGGCCGCCAATTATCCGCTCATCCCGGACGACTTCGAGCGCGAAAAACTGCCTTCCACGCTCGACCAGTACAAGGACAAGATTTTTGGCCTGTCCATCGATCCGCTTCGCCTGTCCGAAATTCGCAATGAACGTCGACCGGGGAGCAAATACGCTTCGCTGGAGAACTGTCGCTACGAAGTGAACGAAGCCGAAGCGATGATGCGCCGCGAAGGCATCAAGTGGCTGTCGTCGACCCACAAGTCGATCGAGGAAATCGCCACCACGATCCTGCAGGAAATCAAGCTGGAGCGCGACGTCTACTGACGCCTCAGACACGCTCACGACCCGCCGAGAATCGAAAAGGGACGCCTCGAGCGTCCCTTTTTCATCCCTGCCGACAACAATCGCCGAACAACCGCCGGCGCGTCAGTCGAGCCGCTGCCGCACCGCCTCGAACAGGCAGATCGCCGCGCAAGCCGCCACGTTGAGCGACTCCATGCCACCCGGTTGCGGAATGCGGATCGGCGTGCGTACGCGTTCGAGCCACTGTGGCGAAACCCCCGCCCCTTCGTTGCCGAAGACCCACGCCACGGGTGCGCGCAAGTCCTGCTCGTAGAGCGACGTGCTTGCCTGCAGGCTGGTCGCGAGCAACGGCACCGACAGGCGCGGCGCGAGCGAATCCGGAGTGCAATGCTCGACAATGTTCAATGAGAAATGCGCGCCCATCCCGGCGCGCAATACCTTGCTCGACCAGGCGAGCGCCGTGCCCGACATGCAAAACACATCGCGTACGCCGGCGGCGGCCGCACTGCGCAAGATAGAGCCGACGTTCCCGGCATCCTGCACTGCATCGAGAATCACGCAATCCGTGATTTGCGATGCCGGCAAGTGCCCGGTCGGCATTTCCACGACGAACACCAACGGCACCCCGTTGACCAGCGTCGACAACGGCTCGAACAATGCGTGCGGCAGGCAAACCCGGCGATCGGGATCGACCCTCGACCAGATCTGCGCGACTTCGTCGTTTTCCAGCGCCGTTTCCGACGCCACGCAGACAAGCGGCTGTCCGAGCGCGCCAAGATAGGCGTCGGCCAGATGCACACCCTCGAGCAGCGTCTGCCCCAGCTTGCGGCGCTGCGCGCTCGACTGCGCCAGTTGCTTCAGGCGCTTGTAGAACGGGTTGTCTTTGGAACTGATGAGTTTCATGAGGAACGGATGACGCGAGAAACGGTGAGCGCGCCGAACATCTCGAAGGCTTCGCGCACCGGTGCGAACGACTGGCGATGGTGCGGGCTCGGCCCGTGCCGCCGCAGCGCCTCCAGATGACGTGGCGTGCCGTAGCCGACGTGCTCGTCGAAACCGTACTGCGGGAATTCCTCGTGCAGCGCGATCAACTGACGGTCTCGCGTGACCTTTGCCAGAATCGACGCCGCCGAGATCGCGGGCACCTTGTCGTCGCCCTTGATCACGGCCTCCGAGCGCATCGGCAACACCGGGCAGCGATTGCCGTCGATGAGCGCCAGCGTCGGCACGCGCGACAAGCCATTGACGGCACGCTGCATGGCCAGCATCGTCGCGTGCAGAATGTTCAGCGAATCGATCTCGCCCACGCTCGCCTCGGCAATGCAGTACGCGAGTGAACGCTCGACGATTTCCTCGTAGAGCGCCTCGCGACGCTGCGCGGTGAGCTTCTTCGAGTCCGCGAGTCCCTTGATCGGACGCGCCGGATCCAGAATGACCGCCGCCGTCACGACAGGCCCGGCGAGCGGCCCACGCCCCACTTCGTCGACGCCGCACGTGAGGTCGGCCGCCACCTCGGCGAACAGGTCGAGCGCCATCTGCGGCAGCGTCGCTTTCGACGTGCGGGCGCGCGACTTCTCATCCGACGGCACACCTTTTCGGGGAGCACGGCGCGCTTTGACTTCTTCGCTCATATGCGCCCCTTCTCGCGCAGCACCCGCTCGATCACTTCCGCCGAACGCGCCGCAGTGTTCTGGCGGAGTTGCTCGTGGATCTTCGTGAAGCGCGCCTGCAACGACGCCCGCAGCACCGGATCGGACAACTGCTGCCAGACGGCGTCGGCGAGCGCTTCGGGCGTGGCGAAGTGCTGCAACAGCTCCGGCACGACGAACTCGCCGGAGAGGATATTCGGCAAGCCCACGTAAGGGAGATAGCCCTGCCGCTTCATGATCTGCGCGGTGAGCCAGGGCACCTTGTACGAGATGACCATGGGCTTCTTGTACAACGCGGCTTCCAGCGTCGCCGTACCGCTCGCGAGCAGCACGCTATCCGCAGCTTCGAGCGCCAGCGGCGCGCGACCGTCGATCACCGTCAGGTTCAGATCGCCGTGCGCGTCGACGATCGGTTGCATCATCGAACGCAAACGCGGTGTGGCCGCCGGCAGCACAAACCGAATCGATGGCTCCCGTTTGGCGAGCACTCGCATGGCGGCGAAGAAGACCGGTGTGAGGCGCTGCACTTCCGAGGTGCGGCTACCCGGGAGAATCGCGACGACCGGCCCGTTACCCCTCAGCGCCAATCGGGCGCGCGCGCCGGCCACGTCGGGCACCATCGGAATCTTGTCCGCCATCGGATGCCCGACGAACGTCGCGTCGATGCCCGCGCGGTGATAGATCTCCGGCTCGAACGGGAACAGGCACAACATGTGGTCCACGGCGCGCTTGATCTTCTTGATGCGCCCGCCGCGCCAGGCCCAGATCGACGGGCTGACGAAATGGATGGTGGGAATGCCGGCCTCGCGCAGCCTGATCTCGAGGTCGAAATTGAAGTCGGGGGCGTCGAATCCGACGAACGCCAGCGGCTTTTCCGCCAACCAGCGCTCGCGAAGCTGCCTGCGAATCGAGAGAATCTCGCGCAGATGCTTGATGACTTCCACGTAGCCCATCACGGAGAGCTTGTCGATCGGCCAATAGGCGTCGAACCCCTCTTCCGCCATATGCGGGCCGCCGACACCCGCGTAGGCGATGTCGGCCGGAAGATTTTGCTTGAGTCCGGCAAGCACGTTGCCGGCGATAAGATCGCCCGACAGCTCCCCGGCGACCATCGCCAGGGTTCGCTGGCCGGCGCCGGGAAGGGTCAGCGGCATGGAGATCAGCGCACGATACCGCGCGTGCTGGTGTTGAGGAAGTCGAGCAGCACACGCACGGCGTCGAAGACGTCCGGTGCGCCAGCGTTTCCAAACGCTTCGATCTGGACCTTCGCCTCGTCGAGCGTCAGGCCGCTCTTGTAGAGCAGCTTGTACGCATGGCGCAGCGCGGTGATCGCATCCGCGGAAAATCCGCGGCGACGCAGACCTTCGACGTTGATGCCATACGGTACCGCGCGGTCGCCCGACGCGATGACGTACGGCGGCACGTCCTGTACCAGCACGGAAGCCCCACCCACCATCGAGTGCGCACCGATGCGCACGAACTGGTGCACCCCCGTCATGCCGCCGATGATGGCCCAGTCGTCCACGTGCACGTGGCCTGCCAGCTGCGCGTTGCTCGAGAACACGGTGTGGTTGCCCACGTGGCAATCGTGCGCGATGTGCACGTAAGCCATGATCCAGTTGTCGTCGCCGAGCCCGGTCAGACCGCCGTCCTGCACCGTGCCCGTGTGGATGGTCGTGAACTCGCGAATCGTATTGCGGTCGCCGATGACGAGCCGCGTCGGCTCGCCAGCGTACTTCATGTCCTGCGGCGCGCCGCCAATCGACGCGAACGGGCCAATCTTGTTGCCCGCGCCGAGCGTCGTATGCCCGTCGACGATCGTGTGCGCCAGGATTTGCGTGCCTGCACCAACAGTGACGTTCGGCCCGACGATCGCGTACGGACCCACGGTAACGTCGTCGGCCAGTTGCGCCTTCGGATCGACGACCGCGGAGGGATGAATATTCGTCATGAGCGTCTCGGTTCCGGTTATTCGCCGTTCTTCTTGACCATGCACATGAACTCGGCTTCCGCCGCGAGCTTGCCGTCGACCAGCGCCTTGCCCTTGAACTTGAAGAAGCCGCGGCGCTCGCTAAGGAAGTCCACGTCCAGGATCAATTGATCACCCGGTTCGACAGGACGCTTGAAGCGAACGTTCTCGATCCCCACGAAATAGTAGAGCGTGTTTTCGTCGTGCACCGCTTCTTCTGAGAACGTGAGCAGCGCGGCGGCCTGCGCCAGCGCTTCCACGATCAGCACGCCCGGCATGACCGGACGCTGCGGATAATGGCCGGTGAAATACGGCTCATTGATCGTGACGTTCTTGATGACCTTGATATTGGCGTGCGGCTCCAGGCTGATCACGCGGTCCACCATCAGCATCGGATAGCGATGCGGCAGCAGCTTCATGATCTTGTGGATGTCGATATTGATGTTGGTCTCGCTCATTTCTCTTGCAGGTCTTTGACCTTCGCTTCAAGTTGTCGCACGCGATCGCGCATCTTGTCCAGATTGCGCATGATGGCCGCGTTCTTGTTCCATTCGGCGTTCGGAATCGCCGGAAACGCGCTGGTGTAGGTGCCCGGGCCGGGAATCGACTTCGACACCCCCGACTTGGCCGTCACGATGACCCGGTCCCCGATCGTCACATGCCCGGCCACGCCGACGGCGCCCCCCAGCATGCAGAATTTCCCGATGGTGCTGCTGCCGGCAATGCCCGTGCAGGCGGCGATCACCGTGTAGGCGCCCACGCGCACGTTGTGCGCGATCTGCACCTGGTTGTCGATCTTGCAACCGCGCTCGATGACCGTGTCGGCCATCGCGCCCCGATCGATCGAGGTCGACGCGCCGATTTCGACATCGTCTTCGATCACGGCTCGCCCGACCTGCGGAATCTTCACCCATTCGCCGCCGGTGGCAGTGAAGTCAGGCGCGAACCCGAATCCGTCGGAGCCGATCACCGCCCCCGCATGGATGACGCAACGCGCGCCGATCACGCTCGTGTGATACAGCGTGGCGTTGGGGTAGACGAGCACGTCGTCGCCGATCGTGGTGCCGCGACCGACGAACACGTTTGCCACCAGCCGGACACGTTCGCCCAGCCTCACGCCGGCTTCGATCACGACATTCGGACCGATGACGCACGAGGCCGGCACCGTCGCCGACGGATCGACGACCGCGCTCGGGTGAACCCCCACCGCCGGCACTGGCGTGGCCGCCTGCGCAAACATCTGGGCCACGCGTGCGAAGTACGCGTACGGGTTCGGCGCGATGATCCACGCGCGCCCTTCGTGCGAGGGCAGCTTGTCGAAGTCGGCCCTGGAGAGAATCACGGCCGCGGCGCCCGAATTGGGTACTTCGGCGAGATAGAGCGGATTGGACAGGAAGGCGAGCTGGCGTGCGCCGGCGCGATCGAGCGGTGCCAGACCGTCGACGGTGACTTCACCGTCCCCGACGAGGTCGCCACCGAAGCGCGCGACCAGTTGCGCCAGCGACACTGAAGGGGGCGACGGCTGGGAAGCGTGGGACGACGCCGCCGACATGGACTGCGCGCCCGTCACTTGCCGCCGGTGCCGCTACCCGAACCTGCGTTCAGGGTCTTGAGCACCTTGTCCGTGATGTCGATGCGCGGGCTCACGTAGACCGCTTCCTGCACGATCAGGTCATACTTGTCCGCCTCGGCAATCTGCTTGATCACGCGATTGGCGCGATCGAGCACGGCCGCGAGCTCCTCGTTGCGGCGCTGATTCAGATCTTCCCGGAATTCGCGCTGCTTGCGCTGGAATTCGGTGTCGGCGGCCGCCAGGTCACGCTGGCGCTTGGCGCGTTCGGCATCGGACAACGTGGGGTTGTCCTTGTCGAGCTTGTCCGACATCGCCTTCAGACGTTGCGCCATCGCCTGGAGATCCGAATCCCGCTTGGAGAACTCCGCTTCGAGCTTGGCTTGTGCTGCCTTGGCCGGTGCGGAATCGCGCAGAATGCGATCCGAATTGACAGCGGCGATGCGCGCATCCTGAGCCATGGCGGCAAATGCCGCGCCAGCCAGCAACGCCGCGGCGATGCCGCGAAGGCAATGCTTACGGATACCGTTCAATGTATTACCCCTTGCAACGATGAAACATTCGGAACCAGTCGGGTCGCGCTCGTTAGAACGACGTACCGACCTGGAACTGGAATTTCTGGTACTGGTCGCCCGTCTTCTTGGCGAGCGGGAAGCCCATCGAGAGCTTGAGCGGGCCGATCGGCGAAATCCACGACAGACCGAAGCCGTAAGAATAGCGCAGGTTATTCAAGGTAATCGCCTGCCCGTTATCGAAGACGTTACCGCCGTCGAAGAACGTAAAGATACGCAGCGTACGGTCATATCCGGTGCCCGGCAGCGGGAACGTCAGCTCCACGTTACCGATGAGCTTCGATGCGCCGCCCAGCGGTTCGCCGTTGGTGTCCTTCGGACCCAGCGAGCTCGGCTCGTAGCCACGCACCGAGCCAATACCGCCCGCGAAGTAGTTCTTGAAGATCGGGAACGGCTGACCGCCCATGCCGTGGCCGTATCCGACTTCACCGTTGAGCGCGAGCGTGAAGCCGCGGCTGACCGGATAGTAGTACTGGTGCTGGTAATAGGCGCGGATGTACTTGGTCGTTCCGATCGGGGTGCCGATTTCGATGTTCGCCTGCTGATAGTGACCGCGGTTCGGAATCAGGGCGCTGTCACGCGAATCGCGCGACCAGCCGATCGTCAGCGGGTAGTTGTTGCTGACGTATCCGAATTGGTTGGCGTAGTCGATGTAGCGCTGCGGCGTAGTGCCGTCGCTCGTCAGATGCAGACGCGTCTGTTCGAAGCCGATGCCGAAGAACACCGTATCGACTTCCGAGAACGGCACACCGAACTTGAGGTTGCCCCCCAGCGTGTTGATACGGAAGTCCGAATCGCTGGTCAGCAGCAGCGGCTGGTACGTACGGTAATAGATGTCCGTAATACGGCTCACGCCGTCGACCGTGAAGTACGGATCGACCTGCGTCACCGCCAACGTCCGATACGTCTTGCCGGTGTTGACGTTCACCGACAGCGAAGTCCCCGAACCGAACACGTTGTCCTGGCTGATACCGGCCTGCAACACCACCTTGTCGGTCGACGAGAAGCCTGCGCCCACGTTGATCGTGCCGGTCGGCTTTTCTTCCACCTTCACCTGGAGGTCGACCTGGTCGTTCGAACCGGGCACCGGTTCAGTGGTCACGTTCACGTCGGTGAAGTAGCCCAGACGGTTGATACGGTCCTGCGACAGCTTGAGGCGATCGGCGTCGTACCACGAGCTCTCGAGCTGACGCAGCTCGCGACGAATCACCTCGTCGCGCGTGCGCGAGTTGCCGACGATGTTGATCTTGCGAACGTAGACGCGGCGGCCCGGATCGATCGTCAGCGTCAACGCCACCGTGTGGTTGTTGCGGTCGATCGTCGGCTGGGCGTTCACGTTGGCGAACGCGAATCCGTAGTTGCCGAGCATGTCCGAAATGGCTTTCGTGCTCGCCTGGAGCTTGGCGGCCGAGAACGTGTCGCCGGCCTTGAGCTGCACGAGCTTCTGGATGTCGTCCTGCTTGCCGAGCATCTCGCCGGTCAGCTTGACGTCCGACACCTTGTACGGCTCGCCTTCGTGCAGGTTGATCGTCAGGAACATCTCGTCCTTGTCCGGCGTGATCGAAACGTCGGTGGAGTCGATGTTGAATTCCAGGTAACCGCGGTTCAGGTAGAACGAACGCAGCTTTTCCAGATCGCCCGTGAGCTTGTCCTTCGAATACAGATCGTTCTTGGAGTACCAGGACAGCCAGTTCGGCGTGCCGAGTTCCATTTCGGACGTCAGGTCCGACGAAGAGAACGCCTTGTTGCCAACGAAGTTGATTTGCTGGATCGTGGCCTTGGGGCCTTCGGTCACCGCGAACTGAATGCCCACACGGTTGCGCTCGAGCGGCGTGACCGTGGTCTTCACCTGCGCTGCGTAGTAACCGCGCGTGAGGTATTGACGCTTGAGTTCCTGTTCCGACTTGTCGAGCAGGTTGCGGTCGAAGCTGCGACCCTCGGTCAGGCCGACCGAGCGCAGTGCCTTCTTCAGACCGTCCTTGTCGAATTCCTTGATGCCGAGGAAGTCGATGGAAGCAATGGCCGGGCGCTCGTTGACGTGCACCACCAGCACGTTGCCCTGCGTCTCGACGCTCACGTCCGAGAACAGGCCCGTTGCATAAAGGGCACGAATTGCTTCGGTGCCCTTATCGTCGTTGAACTTGTCGCCCGGCTTGACCGGCAGATACGAGAAGACCGTTCCGGGTTCGATCCGCTGCAAGCCCTCCACTCGGATATCCTTGACCACGAACGGCTCGACGGCGCGTGCCAGGAAACTGTGTGCCGCCAGAACCGCAATCACCAGGGTCTTCGGAACAAGGTGGTATTTATTCGACAACTTGCTTCCCCAAGAAACAATTGAATCGTAAAAAACTCGGATTTGCCTGCGACCGGCAGGCGCGTGACGCTGTCTAGTGCAGCAACTTCGACATGTCATTGAAAAGTGCTACGGCAGAGAGCGCGAGAATGCAAACGATGCCCACTCGTTGCAGCACACCCTGCCACCGCTCGGAAACAGCCCGGCCGGTAATCGCTTCGACCGCATAATATAACAGATAGCCACCGTCCAGAACCGGAATCGGCAACAGATTCAATACGCCAAGGCTAATGCTGACAAGCGCCAGAAAGGCGACGAAATAATCCAGTCCCAGTCGCGCGGAGCGGCCCGCATAGTCCGCAATCGTCACCGGACCGCTCAGATTCTTCAGCGATGCCTGCCCCGTGATCATTTTCCCAAACATGCGCACGCTGAATGCCGTCACGTCCCATGTGCGCTGCGCACCGCGGCCAATGGCCTCGAACAGGCCGTAACGCACGGTCACCGAGTCGACCTGACTGGCCAGCGCGGCCCCGATCTTGCCCACGCGCGCCCCGCCCGCCTCGGCGGAGTCGACTTCCGCCGCGGGCGTGAGGGTGACATTCATCAGCGCGCCATCGCGCCGCACCGTAAACGTCATCGGCTTGCCCGGATGCGCACGCACGGCATCGACCAGCCCCTTGGCCGACGTCACCGCACTGCCGTCCACCGCCGTGATTTCGTCTCCCACGCGCAAGCCCGCCGCCCCGGCCGCGCCCCCCGCGATAAGCTGCCCCACCTTCACGCGCGCCGACGGCACCAGGCCCAGCCGCTGCATGAAGTCCTGCTCGCCGTCGGCATCGAAGTGCTGCCCTGCGGCGTCCAGCGTGTATTCGGCGCGGCCGTCGCGCGTGCGCGCGATCAGGGTGACGCGCTGACCGTCGATCATCGGATCGACCAGACGCCAGCGAAGATCCTCCCACGAGCGCACTGGCATGTCGTCGCCGACAGCTTCGTCGGAACTCGTTCCATTCTCGCGGACACCGGTAATGAGCTCGCCGCCGGCCAGTCCGGCGCGCGCCGCGAGCGTGCCCGCCGCCGGCGGCGCCACGCGGGCGACCGGCTCCGTGACACCCACCAGATTCAGCCCGGCGTAAAGGGCAATGGCAAGCAGGAAGTTCGCGACCGGTCCGGCGGCCACGATGGCGAAGCGCTTGTAGACGGATTGCCGGTTGAACGCACGATCGCGGTCTTCCGGGGCGACGATCTGCGTATCGTCACGCTCGTCGAGCATACGAACATAGCCGCCGAGCGGCAGTGCGCAGACGGTCCACTCCGTGCGATCGCGGCCCATCGTCCACTTGAGCAGGGGGGTGCCGAACCCCACCGAGAAACGCAGCACCTTGACGCCGCACAACCGCGCGACCGAGTAATGGCCCAGCTCATGGAACACCACCAGCACGCCAATGGCGACGGCAAACGCAAGCAACGTGGACAGCAGAGTCATGAGCGAATCGGGCCCCGAGGACGTTACGACATGAGTTCAGGCGTCAGGAAGACGCCGGGGCCGGCAGCTTGGCGACGATGGCCGCCGCCAGTTCGCGGGCGCGGCGATCGGCTTCGAGCACCACGTCAAGCGACGTGGCCTCGCCAACGGCCACCGCGTCGAGCACCTGTTCGACCACCTGGGCGATGGCCGTAAATCGAATGCGCCCTTCGAGGAAGGCCGCCACGGCGATCTCGTTGGCCGCGTTGAGCAGCGCCCCGGCCGTGCCACCGCGATGCAACGCATCGAACGCCAGGCGCAGGCATGGGAATCGACGCAAGTCCGGCGCCTCGAAGGTCAATTTGCCGATGTCGGCGAGATTCAGCCCCGCGACGCCCGACGTCACCCGGTCCGGGAATGCCAACGCATGCGCGATCGGCGTGCGCATATCCGGATTCCCGAGCTGCGCCAGCGTGGAGCCGTCCGTGTAGGTGACCATCGAGTGAATCACGCTCTGCGGATGGATCAGCACTTCGATCCTCTCCGGCGGCATATTGAAAAGCCAGTGTGCCTCGATGACCTCGAGCCCCTTGTTCATCATGCTGGCGGAATCGACCGAAATCTTGCGGCCCATGACCCAGTTCGGATGAGCGCAGGCTTCGTCCGGCGTGACATTTTCCAGCGACGCCAACTCGCGCTCGCGGAACGGGCCGCCCGAGGCGGTCAGCACCAGCTTTTCGACGCCGCGCGTGGAAATGCCATGCTCGCCGGCCAACTGCGGCAGGCATTGGAAAATGGCATTGTGCTCGCTGTCGAGCGGCAACAACGTGGCGCCGGCGCGTTCGGCCGTTGCCATGAACAGTGCGCCGGACAGGACGAGCGACTCCTTGTTGGCCAGCAGAATGCGCTTGCCGGCACGGGCGGCCGCCAGCGTCGATTGCAGGCCAGCGGCACCCACGATCGCCGCGACAACCATCGTTGGCTCGGAGGCCTCGGCGATCTCCACCAGCGCCCGCGGTCCGTGCGTGACTTCGATCTTCAGGCCCGCGTCGGCCAGGCGGGCGGCGAGCACGCCTGCCCCGTCGGCGTCGGCCACCACCGCCACCTTCGGACGGTGCGCAACGCATTGCTCGAACAAACGGTCGAGATTGCGGTGCGCCGACAAGGCGTAGACGGAGAAACGGTCGGGATGACGCCCCACCACATCGAGCGTGCTTACGCCGATGGAGCCAGTGGAGCCGAGAATGGAAAGACGTTGCGACATGATCAGACGAAGAGCAGAGCCAGCGGAAGCACCGGGAGCAAAGCGTCGATTCTGTCGAGCACGCCCCCGTGGCCGGGCAGCAGCGCGCTGGAATCCTTCACGCCGGCTTGCCGTTTGAGTTGAGATTCGAACAAGTCGCCAACAACCGAGAAAGCGACCAGGGCGGTCAAGGCCAGCGCGCCGAGGCCAGGGCCCAGGGAGCTGGCGAGATGCGAGACGATCGTGGGCGCCTGCAGGTCCGACGCGAGCACCGCGGCGGCCGCGACGAGCACCAGCAGCCATCCGCCGATCGCGCCTTCCCATGACTTGCCCGGGCTGATGGAAGGGGCCAGCTTGCGACGGCCGAAGGCGCGGCCGGCGAAATAAGCCCCGGTGTCGGCGATCCAGACGATGACCAACACCGACAGCAGGAATGCCACGCCGCGCTCACGCGCGAGGCACAGCGCCTGCCATGCCGCGATCAGCAGCACCGGACCGGCCACCAGCAGCAAGCCGCGCCAGGCGCCCTGGGTCGCCGGCTTGCGCGCCAGCGTGTACGGACCGGCCAATACCCAGAAGACGGCGGCCGGCTTGAGCCAGATCGACGACAACGTCCAGCCCCCCGCCCACGTCAGGCCGACACCGAGCAGCGCCAGCGCGCCGTAAAAGATCGCGCCCGTGCCGTTCAGACCGACGAGGCGCCCCCACTCCCAACCGGCGGCCGCCACGATCACGGCCGCAAGACATGCGAACTGCGCCGGCGTACCGACGAAGATCACGGGCAAGAGAATGGCAAGCAGTACGACAGCGGTAATAACGCGCGTCTTGAGCATCAGGCGGATTGTCCCGAGGGGTTCTGGACTTGCGCGCTGGTACGGCCGAAACGGCGTTCTCGCTGCTGAAACTCGGCAACCGCGCGCTTGAGCGTATTGGCGTTGAAGTCCGGCCAGAATTCTTCGGTGAAATAGAGCTCAGTGTACGCCAGTTGCCAAAGCAGAAAATTACTGATCCGCTGGTCGCCGCCGGTCCGGATAAACAGGTCCGGCTCCGGCGCGTACGCCATGCTCAGGTACGGGGCGAGATCCTCTTCGGCAAACGACGTCTCGAGTGCCGCCGCCCCCCCCTGCGCGACACGTGCCGCGGCAAGTTTGCGGGCAGCCTGCAAAATGTCCCACCGCCCGCCGTAGTTGGCGGCGATGGTCAGCGTGAGCCCCTTGTTGTCCTTCGTGCGTTCCTCGGCACGGCGGACCAGTTCCTGGATGCGCGGCTCGAACGCCTCGAGGGCGCCGACCACTCGCAACCGAATACCGTTGTTGTGCAGCTTCCCAACCTCGCGCTCGAGCGCGAGGATGAACAGTTGCATCAACGTGGAGACTTCGTCCTGAGGCCGGCGCCAGTTCTCCGAACTGAAGGCGAACAGCGTCAGATACTCGACGCCGAGCTCGGCACACGCCGTCACCGCCTCGCGCACGGCATCGACACCGCGCTTGTGTCCGGCGACGCGAGGCAATTTACGACTGGTAGCCCAACGCCCGTTGCCATCCATGACGATGGCGACGTGGCGCGGAATGCTCGCTGTTTCGGGAACAGAAAGCGTGGAGCTGAGAAAACCCATTGAGGTGCGGCGCGGGAATCGAGCGCGAAAGTCAGCGGAGATCTTGCGGTGAGTGCCGGGGCACTCAAACCGTCATGATGTCGGCTTCTTTCTGCTTGACCAGCTCGTCGATCTCGGCGACGAACTTGTCGGTGAACTTCTGGACTTCGTCACCGCCACGGCGCTCGTCGTCCTCCGAGATTTCCTTGTCCTTCACCAGCTTCTTGAGCTGCTCGTTCGCGTCGCGGCGCAGATTGCGCACGGCCACCTTGGCGGTCTCGCCTTCCGACTTGACCAGCTTGGTCATTTCGCGACGGCGCTCTTCGGTCAACTGGGGCATCGGCACGCGGATGAGATCGCCCTGCGTGGCCGGATTCAGACCCAGATCCGATTCGCGAATGGCCTTCTCGACCTTGGCCACCATGTTCTTTTCCCACGGCTGAACGCCGATCGTGCGGGCATCGACGAGGTTCACGTTGGCAACCTGAGCGATGGGCACCATCGAACCGTAGTAGTCGACCTGGACGTGATCGAGCAGACCCACGTGGGCGCGGCCGGTACGAATCTTCGCCAGGTTGTTCTTGAACGACTCGATCGAGCTCTTCATCTTTTGCTCGACATTCTTCTTGACGTCAGCAACGCTCATGACAACCTCCAAACCTTGAATTGTTACGCAAACATAAATGATACGGCGTCGGCGTGCCAATGCACGCCGACGCCGCAATTTGAACTCAAACGTGGACGAGCGTTCCCTCGTCCTCGCCGAGAATGACGTGCTTGAGCGCACCCGGCTTCACGATCGAGAACACGCGCACGGGCATCTTCTGATCGCGGCACAGCGCAAAAGCCGTCGCGTCCATGACCTGCAGGTTCTTCGAGATGGCCTCGTCGAAGCTGATGGTCGAATACTTTACCGCGTTGGGATCCTTCTTGGGATCCGCCGAGTACACGCCGTCGACCTTGGTCGCCTTGAGCACCACTTCGGCGCCGACCTCCGATCCGCGCAGCGCGGCGGCCGTGTCGGTGGTGAAGAACGGGTTGCCCGTGCCGGCGGCGAAGATCACGACTTTGCCCTCTTCGAGCTGACGGATCGCGCGCGGGCGGATGTACGGCTCGACGACCTGGTCCATACGCAGCGCGGACTGCACACGCGCTTCGATGCCGGCGTGACGCATGGCGTCCTGCAGCGCCAGCGCGTTCATCATGGTGGCCAGCATGCCCATGTAGTCGGCCGTGGCGCGATCCATACCGGCCGCGCCGCCCGCCACACCCCGGAAAATATTGCCGCCGCCGATCACGACGGCCAGCTGCGTGCCCAGGCGAACGACTTCGGCGATATCGCCAACCATGCGCTCGATCGTCGCACGATTGATGCCGAATGCATCGTCACCCATGAGGGCTTCACCAGAGAGCTTGAGAAGTACGCGTTTGTAAGGAGTAGACATGGCGGTCCTTAAGAAATCTGGTCGGGCACTGTGTGGGTATTCTGGATGAAACAACGGGGACGGCACCGCCGCCCCCGACTACTACGGTACTGCGAAAATTACGACTGCTTGGCTGCGGCGACTTGCGCGGCCACTTCGGCGGCGAAGTCGTCCTGCTTCTTCTCGATGCCTTCGCCGACCACGAACATGGTGAAGCTCTTGACCGTGGTGTTGTTGGCCTTGAGCATCTGCTCGACGGTCGACTTGTCGTCCTTCACATAAGCCTGGTTGAACAGCGACACTTCCTTCAGGAACTTCTGCACGCTGCCTTCCACCATCTTCGCGACGATCTCGGCCGGCTTGCCCGATTCGGCAGCCTTCTCGGCAGCGACCTTGCGCTCCTTCTCGATCAGTTCCGGCGAGACCTGATCGCCCGACACGGCCACCGGCTTCATGGCGGCGATGTGCATGGCGACGTTCTTGCCCACTTCGGCGTCGGCGCCTTCGTACTCGACAACCACGCCGATGCGCGTGCCGTGCAGGTAGGCGGCGAGCTTGCCCGACGTCTCGTAGCGCTGGAAGCGACGGATCGTCATGTTCTCACCGATCTTGCCGATCAGGTCGGTACGCACCTGCTCGACGGTCTTGCCCTCGAGCGGCAGCGCCGACAGGGCAGCTACGTCGGCCGGGTTGTTCTCGGCGACGAGCTTGGCCAGTTCATTCGCGAACTTCAGGAAGTCGTCGTTCTTCGAGACGAAGTCGGTTTCGCAGTTGATTTCAACCACGGCGCCCTTGCCGCCATCGATGTAGGCGGCGATCACGCCTTCGGCCGTGATACGGCTGGCGGCCTTGCTGGCCTTGCTACCCAGCTTGACACGCAGGATTTCTTCAGCACGACCCATGTCGCCATCGGCCTCGGTCAGCGCCTTCTTGCACTCCATCATCGGCGCATCGGTCTTGGCGCGCAGTTCGCCCACCATTGCTGCAGTAATTGCCGGCATATCGTTACTCCTGTATATCGAATCAGTCGGACCGGGATGTCGCCCGGACGGCCGCATTGCCCGTCCTTGGCTCCCCGCAGATCCGACATGGGGAAATCGGACTAAAAAAAAGGGGCGCCACAAGCAGCCCCTTTTGTCACGCAGCGGTGGCCGCTTACGCCTCTTCGTTCACTTCGACGAACTCGTCGCCGTCGCCGCGCACGGCTTCCACGACTTCCTTGACGGCGTTTGCACGGCCTTCGAGGATCGCGTCGGCAACGCCCTGAACGTACAGCTCGACGGCCTTGCTCGAGTCGTCGTTACCCGGGATGACGTAGTCCACGCCGTCCGGCGAGTGGTTCGTATCGACCACGGCGATCACCGGAATGCCCAGCTTGTTGGCTTCGGTGATGGCGATCTTGTGGTAGCCGACGTCGACGACGAAGATGGCGTCGGGCATGCCGCCCATTTCCTTCACGCCACCGATCGACTTCTGCAGCTTGGCCATTTCGCGATCGAACAGCAGCGCTTCCTTCTTGCTCATGCGCTCTTGCTCGCCGGCTTCCAGGGCCTGCTCCATGTCCTTGAGCTTCTTGATCGACGACTTCAGGGTCTTGAAGTTCGTCAGCATGCCACCCAGCCAACGGTTGTTGACATACGGCATGCCGGCACGCGTTGCGGCTTCCGCAACGATTTCACGCGCCTGACGCTTGGTGCCCACGAAGAGGATCGTGCCGCGGTTTGCTGCCAGTTGACGCACGTACTTCAGCGCGTCCTGGTACATCGGCAACGTCTTTTCGAGGTTGATGATGTGAATCTTGTTGCGATGGCCGAAGATATAGGGGGCCATCTTGGGGTTCCAGAAACGGGTTTGGTGACCAAAGTGGACGCCCGCTTCCAGCATCTGACGCATCGTGACAGACATGTGATTCTCCGTGAGGGTTGGGTCTTAGACCGGCTGCCGTACCCGTTCCGTCGGACTGTCATACAGCTTTGCATGACCCGTCCGCGAAGTTCGGGCACCCTGGGTGCGCCGGCCCGCGATTTCAAAATTTCCAAGCCGATGATCTTCGATGCCACCCGGAACCTCACCGAGCGCGGCGCCATTCGGCACCAGGTTGGGGCGAATTACCCCGAACAATTCGGTGAAGACCCTTGAAAACCAAGGGAAAACCCTCGGGTTTATTGACAACTCGTCCTCGACTTAGCCCGAGATTATAGCATCGCAGCATGCCTGCACTCAAGTGACGCGTGAAGTGCCGACGACGCGCCCGAAATCCCCGGCATGCGCGGCATTCCGGCCGGTTTGGCCCGCGATCCGGGCACGCCATCGGAGCTGCGGAAAATCGGCCTCGGAATTCGCCGAAATCCGCGCCCAACGGGGCGGAAACCGTCCATTGATGCGATAATGCGGCACTGTTTCCGCAATTTGCCCGATTCCGCAATGGCCATCACCCTCAAGAATGCCCACGACATCGAAATGATGCGCGTCGCCTGCCGTCTGGCCAGCGAGGTGCTCGATTTCATTACGCCGCACGTGCGCGCCGGCGTCAGCACCGGGGAACTCGACCGGCTTTGCCACGAGTACATGATCAAGGAACAGGGCACCGTGCCGGCGCCGCTGAACTATCAGCCGCCCGGCTATCCGCCCTACCCCAAGGCGACCTGCATCTCGGTCAACGACGTGATCTGCCATGGCATTCCCGGCGACAAGACGCTCAAGAACGGCGACGCGCTGAACATTGACATCACCGTGATCAAGGACGGCTACTTCGGCGACACGAGCCGCATGTTCATCGTCGGCGAGGGGTCGATCCTCGCCAGGCGCCTCGCCCAGGTCACCTACGAATGCATGTGGCTCGGCATCAATCAGGTCCGACCCGGCGCGCATCTCGGCGACATCGGCCACGCGATCCAGACGCACGCCGAAGCACAGGGGTATAGCGTGGTGCGCGAATATTGCGGGCATGGCATCGGTCAGGTCTTTCACGAAGATCCGCAGATCCTGCACTATGGCCGCCAGGGGACCGGACTGGAACTGCAGGCCGGCATGATCTTCACGATCGAGCCGATGATCAACGCCGGCAAGCGCGAAATCCGCACGATGCCCGACCAATGGACCGTCAAGACGCGCGATCGCAGCCTGTCGGCACAATGGGAGCACACTGTCCTCGTGACGGAAACCGGTCACGAGGTGCTCACGCGCTCGGCGCTCACGCCGCCGCCGCCGCCCGGTTCGTCGTTTGTCACGTCGTTCGCGACCGCTGCCTGAGTCGCCGACGACTGTCGGCGACCGGCAACCACCCCCAAAGGCTGTCGTGTCGTCGTCGCAACATCGTTTTGAACGTCCGGTCGCCGAGCATTTCGGCGGCCGCCCGGCCTGACCCGATTATTCACCCCAGGAAGCCGTCATGCACGCACGTGCGCACGCCCCCTCCCCACTCCGTCAGGCGCTCAAGGAACGCAAGGCCGAGCTCGTCGAGCGCTTCTCCGCGCACGGCAAGATCGACGTGCTCCTGCACGGCCTGTGCCAGGCCGTCGACCAGGCCATGCGCGACGCGTGGGCCGAGTGCCAGATGCCGGGGGAGTTCGCGCTCGTGGCCGTGGGCGGCTACGGACGCGGCGAGCTGTACCCGTACTCGGACGTCGACATTCTCGTGCTGCATCGCGGCACCGACGGCGACGCGCTCACGTCTCACGTGGAGCCGTTCATCGGGTTCCTCTGGGACATCGGCGTCGAGATCGGATCTTCCGTACGCACGGTCGACGAGTGCCTGAGCGAAGCGCAGGCTGACATCACGGTGCAGACGAGCCTGCTCGAAGCGCGTCTCATCACTGGCGACCGGGCGCTTTTCGAGGCGTTCGAGCAACGCTTCGCCGTCGATCTCGATCCCCTGGCATTTTTTCGCAGCAAGCAGCTGGAAATTCGTCAGCGCCACGCGAAATACCAGGACACGCCCTACAGCCTCGAGCCGAACTGCAAGGAAAGCCCCGGCGGGTTGCGTGATCTGCAGGTCATCCTGTGGATGACCAAGGCCGCGGGGCTCGGCAACAGCTGGTCGGAACTGTTTGCGCGCGACCTGCTCACCGATCGCGAACTCAAGGAGTTGCGTCGCAACGAACAGTTCCTGAAGGGTCTGCGCGCGCGGTTGCACTTGCTGGCGCGCCGCCGCCAGGACGTGCTCGTGTTCGACATGCAGACGCCGCTCGCCCAGAGCCTGGGGTTCGATGCAACGGCCACCAAGCGCGCCAGCGAGCAGCTCATGCGCCGATACTACTGGGCCGCCAAGGCGGTCTCGCAGCTCAATACCGTACTGCTGCTCAACGTCGAGGCCCGGCTGTTCCCGCAAACGAGCGGCGTGACGCGCGTGATCAACGAACGCTTCGTCGAGAAGCAGGGCATGATCGAGATCGTCGATGACGAGCTCTACCAGCGGCATCCGAACGCCATTCTCGAGACGTTCCTGCTCTACGAACAGGTCGTCGGCGTGAAGGGCCTCTCGGCGCGAACCCTGCGGGCGCTCTACAACGCCCGGGAGTTGATGAATGCCCAATGGCGCACCGATCCCGAGAACCGTCGCACGTTTCTCGCGATCCTTCAGCAACCGCAAGGGATCACGCACGCCCTGCGCCTGATGAACCAGACCAGCGTGCTCGGGCGGTACCTGATCAATTTCCGCCGCGTGGTCGGCCAGATGCAGCACGACCTTTACCACGTGTATACGGTCGATCAGCACATCTTGATGGTGGTGCGCAACATTCGCCGTTTCGCCGTTGCGGAGCACACGCACGAGTACCCGTTCTGCAGCCAGTTGATTGCGAACTTCGACCGGCCGTGGGTGCTGACCATCGCCGCGCTATTCCACGACATCGCGAAAGGGCGCGGTGGCGACCACTCCACGCTGGGCATGGTCGACGCACGGCGTTTCTGCACCCGTCATGGCATCGACAAGGAGGACACCGATCTGATCGTCTGGCTGGTGGGCGAGCATCTGACGATGAGCACCGTCGCGCAGAAGCAGGACACCACCGACCCCGACGTCATTCGCCGCTTCGCCGAGAAGGTCGGCAGCGAGCGACGCCTGACCGCGCTCTATCTCCTGACGGTAGCGGACATTCGCGGCACAAGCCCGAAGGTCTGGAACGCATGGAAAGGCAAGCTGCTCGAGGACCTTTACCGGCTGACGCTGCAGGTACTCGGCGGCGCGAATCCGGATCCGCATTCGCAGTTGAAAACCCGCAAGGAAGAAGCGCTCGGCCTGCTGCGGCTTTATACCGTGCCCGAACGCGCTCAGGAAGCGCTCTGGAATACGCTCGACGTGGCCTACTTCCTGCGCAACGATCCCGCGGACGTCGCGTGGCAGACGCGCCATCTGTGGCGGCACGTCGACAGCCCGGCCCCCATCGTCAAGGCGCGACCGTCGCCGATCGGCGAGGGGCTGCAGGTGATGGTCTACGTGCGCGACCAGGTCGACCTGTTCGCGCGCATCTGCGGCTATTTCGAGCGCAAGGGCCTGTCGATTCTCGATGCGAAGGTGCACACCACCAGCCACGGTTTCGCACTGGATAGTTTTTTGCTGACGGACCCCGGCCTGGACACCAGTTACCGCGACATCATCAATCTCGTGGAAAGCGAACTGGTGTCGCTGCTTACGCGTGCGGAGCCCCTGGCCGAGCCGAGCAAGGGGCGCCTGCCGCGCCGCTCGCGCAGCTTTCCTGTTACACCGCGCGTCGATCTGCGACCGGACGAACGCGGTCAGTACTACCTGCTCTCGGTGTCGGCCAACGACCGCACCGGCTTGCTCTACGCGGTTGCGCGCGTGCTTGCGCGTCACGGCGTGAGCGTGCGCACCGCACGTATCAATACCCTCGGCGAACGTGTTGAAGACACGTTCCTGCTCGACGGCAGCCGCTTGCAGGACAATCGCCTGCAAATCGCCGTCGAGACCGAATTACTCGAAGCACTGGAACCATGAGCGATACCCCGCGCGCCAAACTGAGCGCCAAACACCCCCGCACCCTCGACAAGACGCGCGCCCCCGTGCGTTCGTCGGGCGCCTTGCGTCGTCCGACCAAGGCGGTGCCCGCGTCGATGCTCGACGCTGGCGGCACGAAGAAAGCCGCTGCGAAACCGGCGCGCCCGCGCCCGGCGGATGACGCGTCGGCGCCGGCAGGGGCGCGGCGCCCTGCCGGCAATGCCGCTGTCCCGCGCAAATCCGTGGCCAACGCGGCCAATACGACCAATGCGGTCAAGCCGTATGAGAAGCGCGCAACAGGCGATCGTCCGCCCCAACGCGGCCAGCGCGAGCGCGTGGCCGGCGGCCGCGCGGTCCGTGGCGCCGAGGGTACCCCGAGGCGCTTCGACGAGGACCGCCCGCGTCGCGCCGGCGAAGGTAGCGCGGGTGGCGCACGGGGCGATTACGCCCGCCCGGTCAAACGCGGCGCCGATGACCGCGCGCCGCGCCGTTTCGACGAAGACCGTCCGCGTCGCGCCGACGAAGGTGGCACGCGTGGCGGCGCACGGGGT